>NZ_CP039249.1:2145000-2472083 GCF_004795835.1 Sphingomonas sp. PAMC26645 | reverse complement strand
GTCGCGGGCGGTCGACTGGCAGCGGAGCATCTGATCGCGCAAGGGCGGCAGCGACTGCTCTTCGTCGGCGACCCTGCCCCGCCCGAGTTTGCCGACCGGCTTGCCGGGTTCGCTGCGGCGGCTGACCAGGCCGGTGTCGCGTACAAGGTCCTCGCCACGCCGATGAGCCCCGAGGCGGTTCATGCCGCGGCGGCGGCGCACCTCGCGGGCGGCACCGTTCCCGACGCGATCTTCGCCGCATCGGACGTTGCGGCGATGAGCGTGCTGCGCGCGCTGGCCGAAGCGGGGATCGACGTTCCCACCACGACCGCGGTCATCGGCTATGACGACGTCTCGTTGGCAGCGCACACGTCACCGTCCTTGACGACGATCCGCCAAGATCTTGCGATCGGGGCGGAATTGATGGTCGATCGCTTGCTGAAGCGCGTCGCCGGCGAGCCAGCCGAGTCCGCGATCGTTCCCCCTGCGCTGATAATGAGACAGTCCGCCTGATTTCTGCAATCGATTGTGAAAACTTGTTGCAATCGATTGCGGCGACGGTAGGAAGCGGCCTTGGGCTTCTCAGAAAGCCGTCGCGCAGGGAGAGTCGCATGAAAGTACGTCACGCATTGCTGGCTGGCATCGCCGCCGCATCGTTCGCCACCGCAGGCGCCGCACAGACCGCACCGCAGGCCGCTCCGGCAGCCACGCGGGCCGACACCGCCGCTGCTCCCGCTGCCGACGTCCCGCAGGACGACATCGTCGTGACGGCGGTCGCGCGCGGCACGAACAAGCTCAACACGTCGATCACGACCAGCTCGATCAGCTCGGATGCGCTTATCCAGCTCGCACCGCGCACCTCGGGTGAACTGCTCCGCAACCTCCCCGGTATCCGGGTCGAGGCATCGGGCGGCGACGGTAACGCGAACATCTCGGTCCGCGGCCTGCCGGTCGCATCGGGCGGCTCAAAGTTCCTCCAGCTGCAGGAAGACGGCCTGCCGATCCTCGAATTCGGCGACATCACGTTCGGTAATGCCGACATCTTCCTCCGCGCCGATTTCAACGTGAGGACGGTCGAATCGGTCCGTGGCGGTTCGGCCTCGACCTTCGCATCGAACTCGCCCGGCGGTGTCATCAACTTCATCTCGAAGACCGGCGAGCAGGAAGGCGGCGCGTTTCAGCTGAGCAGCGGGCTCGACTACCGCGAGTTCCGCGTCGACTTCGACCAGGGCGGCAAGCTGTCCGACACGCTGACCTATCATTTCGGCGGCTTCTACCGGATCGGTGACGGCCAGCGCGAAGTCGGCTTCGATGGCGTCAAGGGCGGTCAGTTCAAGGCGAACATCACCAAGTCGTTCGGCAATGGCGGCTATGTCCGGCTGTACGGCAAGTATCTCGACGACCGCGCGATCGGCTACCTCCCGAACCCGGTACAGGTGAGCGGTACGAACAGCGACCCGACCTACAGCAACATCACCAACTTCTCGATCAACAACGGCACGCTGCACAGCGCCGACATCCGAACCGTGCAGACGCTCGACGGCAACAACCAGCTCGTCACGCGCTCGATCCGCGACGGCCAGCACCCCGTGGTCTATTCGGCGGGTCTCGAGACGCAGATCCCGGTCGCGGACGGCTGGAACATCGTCGAGCGGTTCCGCTATTCGGACATCTCGGGCGGCTTCACCTCGCCGTTCCCCTCGGCCGTCGGCTCGGCGCAGACGATCGCCAACGGCATCGGTGGCGCCGGCGCGCAGCTGTTCTACGCGAGCGGACCGCAGAACGGTCAGCGGATCGCCAACCCGGCATCGCTCAACGGCAACGGCCTGCTGGCGAACGTCGTACTGTTCGACGTCGACCTGAAGAGCCTCAACAACATCACCAACGACATTCGTCTCAACGGCTCGGTGCCGGTGGGTACCGGAACGCTGGCGATCACCGGCGGCTTCTACGCCTCGCGCCAGGACATCAAGAGCGACTGGCTGTGGAACTCGTTCGTCCAGACCGTCGGCGATGACGGCCGCTCGGAGCTGGTCGACATCCGCACTGCAGCGGGCGTTCCGGTCACGCAGAACGGCACGCCGGGGTATTCGGCATTCGGCTTCGGCAATTGCTGCCGCCGGTCGTACGATCTCGACTACACGACCTACGCACCATTCGCGCAGCTCGGTCTGGAGATCGGCCGCTTCAACATCGACGGCTCGCTGCGCTACGATTTCGGTCGGGCCCGTGGCAGCGTCGCCGGCGCCGATCTGGGTGCGGGCTTCGGCAGCGGCATCACGACGTTCGACATCAACGGCGACGGCGTGATCTCGGCGCCCGAGCGTCAGGTTGCGATCATCCCGAACCGCCGCTCGCCGCTCAACTATAACTATGATTACCTGTCCTACTCGGGTGGCGCGAACTATCGCCTGACCGACAGCACCGCGGTGTTCGCCCGCTACAGCCGCGGCGGTCGCGCCAATGCCGATCGCCTGCTGTTCGGCCCCTCGATCAACACGACCACGGGCGGCCTGACCGACGAAGGCGCGGCGGTCGATTTCGTCCGCCAGCTCGAAGGTGGGTTCAAGTTCCGCCAGAACGGTCTTTCGCTCTACGCCACCGGCTTCTGGGCGCGCACCGAAGAGCAGAACTTCGAGGCGACGACGCAGCGTTTCTTCAACCGCGAATATGAAGCGAAGGGCGTCGAGCTCGAGGGCCGGATCGCACGCGGGCCGTTCTCGCTATCGGCGGGCGGCACCTACACCGATGCCGAGATCACCAAGGATGTGCTCAACCCTGCGGTCGAGGGCAACCGCCCGCGTCGCCAGGCCAAGTTCATCTTCCAGGCGACCCCGCAGGTCGATGTCGGCCGTCTGACCGTCGGCGCGAACGTGATCGGCACCACCGATAGCTACGCGCAGGACAATAACGGGCTGAAGATGCCCGGCTATACGCAGGTCAACGCGTTCGTGTCGGTGCACCCAACCGAGAACGTCACGCTGTCGGTCAACGGCAACAATCTGTTCGACGTGAAGGGCATTACCGAAGCGGAGGAAGGCGCGATTCCGACCAACGGCATCGTCCGGGCACGCTCGATCACCGGCCGGACGATCTCCGCCGCGGTCCGCGTCGGCTTCTGATAGGGCGGGTGAGCGTGACTTTCTCCTCCACCGAGCGCCGTCTCGACGCGCTCGCCCCCCTGCTCAAACGCCAGCTCGAACGCCTGTACGGCACCGATCGGCTGGCGCAGCTCTGGCCGCGGATGGAAACGATCCTCCGCGACCGGGCGGCCGAACGGCCAGCGGCGATGGTCGCGCTCGACGAAGCGCAGCTGAGCGATCCCGACTGGTTCGTTGCGCCCGACATGCTCGGCTATTCGACCTATGTCGATCGGTTCGCGGGCACCGTCGGCGGGTTGACCGACAAGGTCGACCACCTCGAATCGCTCGGCGTCCGCTACCTCCATTTGCTCGCGCTGTTGAAGGCCCGTGAAGGCGACAGCGACGGCGGGTTCGCGGTCGCGGACTATCTCGCGATCGAACCCCGGCTGGGGACGATGGCCGATGTCGAGCGCCTCGCCGCGCGGCTCCGCGAGGGGCGGATCAGCTTGTGCGTCGACCTTGCACTCAACCACACTGCGGACGATCACGCCTGGGCGAAGGCGGCGCTCGCGGGCGATCCGCATTACCGTGCCTTTTATCACGTGCTGAGCGTGGACGAGGCTCAGGCGTACGAGAACGACCTCCCGCAGGTGTTTCCGACCACCGCACCGGGTAACTTCACCCATGTGCCGGCGATGGGGGGACAGGTCTGGACGACCTTCTATCCGTTCCAATGGGACCTGAACTGGTCCAATCCCGAGGTCATGCTCGCGATCGTCGACACGATGCTGAGGCTGGCGAACCACGGCTTCGAGGCGTTCCGGCTCGATTCTATCGCGTTCCTGTGGAAGCAGATCGGCACCGATTGCCGCAACCGCCCGGAAGCGCATTTCATCGTCCGCGCCCTCCGCGCCGCGCTGGACATCGTCGCACCCGCGACGTTGCTGAAGGCCGAGGCGATCGTCCCCACCGCACTTGTGCCGCCGTATTTCGGCGCCGACGAGGGCGCGGACTGGGATGGCGGGTTCGAGCCCGAATGCCATCTCGTCTACAACAATTCGCTGATGGTCGCAGGCTGGGTCGCGCTGGCCGAGCAGTCCGCCACCCTGCCCCACGCGATCGTCGAAGCAAGCGGCGGCCTGCCGCGCGGCGCCAACTGGCTGAGCTATGCGCGCTGCCACGACGATATCGGCTGGGGCGCGGTGATCGGCGACCTTGCCGGGATCGACCCCGATCCGGTCGCGCGGCTCAAGGTGGCGGCGCGGTTCCTCGAAGGCGGTGACGGCAGCTGGGCACGCGGCGCGCCGTTCCAGTCGGACGGCTCGGTGCTGCACGGCTCGAACGGGACGATGGCGTCGCTGGCCGGTCTCGAAGCCGCGGCAGACGATGACGCGCGGGAAATGGCGTTCCGGCGGATCGCACTGCTCAACGCGCTATCGATTGCGAGTGGTGGTCTGGCGACGACGTACATGGGCGACGAGGCGGGGCTGCTCAACGACGCGAGCTATCTGGACGACCCTGAGCGCGCGCATGAAGGCCGCTGGCTGCACCGGCCCGAGATGGACTGGACGGCGCTCGACGGCACGGTCGCGAGGCGGATCAGCGGGGATCTTGAGGCACTGCGGACGGCACGAATTTCGAGCGGCGGCGCGGGTTCGCCGACCGTCATCGCGACGGGCCATGCCGCGCTACTCGGGATCGGCTGCGGCAGCGACCGCGTCTTCCTGAACTTCTCCGATACGCCCGTCTCGATCGATGGGTTGGAGGGCTGGCAGGATCGGTTGTCCGAACAGCCTTGCGGTGCCACCCTCACCGTCGAACCCTGGGGCGTCATATGGGCGGGCCCGGCGACATGAACATCCGGCGAACGCACAATCCTCCCCCGCAAGGGGGAGGTGGCTGGCTCTTGCCAGACGGAGGGGGGGGCATGCGAAACGCAGGTTCCGTGTCCTCCCCCTCCGTCGCCTACGGCGCCACCTCCCCCTGGCGGGGGAGGATCGATCGGCCCACGCTGGGCCATCTCGCACAAGAGGCATGACAATGAACCTCGGCCTGATGACCAAACCCCGCCTCTCGCTGATGCGGCTGATCGAGATGAACCTCGGGTTCCTCGGGCTGCAATTCTCGTTCGGTCTGCAACAGGCCAACATGGCGCCGATCTACGGCTATCTCGGCGCGGACGAGGCGAGCCTGCCGCTGCTATGGCTCGCCGGGCCGATGACCGGCCTGCTGATCCAGCCGCTGATCGGCGCGATGAGCGACCGGACCTCGACTCGGATCGGCCGCCGCACCCCCTATTTTGTGGTCGGCGCGGTGCTGTGCAGCCTGTGCCTGCTGGCGATGCCGTACAGCCCGACTCTTTGGGTGGCGGCGAGCCTGTTGTGGGTGCTCGATGCCGCCAACAACGTGACGATGGAGCCGTACCGCGCCTATGTTGGCGACCGCCTGCCCGACGACCAACGCGCCGCCGGCTTCCTGACGCAATCGGCATTCACCGGCCTCGCGCAGACGCTATCGTATCTAGCGCCGTCGCTGCTGGTGTGGATCGGCTTCAACAAGGACGCCGTGGATGGCAACGGCATCCCCGACATCACGCGCATCGCGTTCCTGATCGGCGCGGTGCTGTCGCTCGCGACGATCGTCTGGTCGGTCGTGCGCGTCCCCGAACTGCCGCTGCCGGCCGAGGAAAAGGCACGGCTGGCGAAGGAACCGCTGACGCTCGGCGGCACGCTGCGAGACTTGAAGACCGCGCTGGTCGAGATGCCACGGCCGATGCGACAGCTGGCGATTGCGATGCTGTGCCAATGGTACGCGATGTTCGCCTATTGGCAGTTCATCACCTTCGCCGTCGCACGCTCGCTGCACGGCACCTCGGACGCCAAGAGCGAGGCGTTCCGCGACACCGTGCTCACCGTCGGCCAGCTCGGCGCGTTCTACAACGCCGTCGCGTTCGTCGCGGCGATCGCGCTGGTCCCGCTCGCCCGACGCTGGGGCGCCAAGAGCGCGCACGCCGCGTGCCTGCTCGCGTCGGGGGTGGCGATGCTGGCGATCCCGGGCCTGCGCACCGAGCCCGCGCTGTTCGTCGCGATGCTCGGGATCGGCATCGGCTGGGCGAGCATGATGGGCAATCCGTACATCATGCTGATCGACATGATCCCGCCCGAGCGCAACGGCGTCTACATGGGCATCTTCAACATGTTCATCGTCATTCCGATGATCATCGAGAGCCTGACCGTACCATTGTTCTACCACTCGCTGATGGGCGGCGAACCGCGCAACATTCTGTATCTCGGCGGCGCGCTGATGGTCCTGGGCGCGATTGCGACGACCCGCGTGACGATGCGCCCATCGGTGTCGCCCTCTGAAACCTCCGCCTAGGCCAGATACATGCTTTGCGGTTTGGCGAAAACCGTGCCGCCCACAGTTCGCAGCAGGCCGGAAACTGAACCTGGATTACCGCATCTGCATGAAGAGAGCGAGCGCGTTGCGGGCGCTATCGGCGAAATAGTCGTAAATCGCGCGTGAGACTTCGGCGATAACCGGCTGGCGGTCGCGCCCCCCTCGCGCGAACACCACGATCGCGACGCGGCGGCCGTCGGGCATGGTGATGAACCCGACGTCATTGGTGATACCGTCGAGCGTACCCGTCTTGTCCTCCACCCTGGTACCCGCGGGAAGAAGGGCGCGAATACGGCGCGTACCCGTCTGGCAGCGGCTCATCAATTCGAGCAGGAATTGACGACTTTGAGCCGCCAGGACGGTGCCGTTGTCGAGCTTGTTCAACAGCGTGACCATGGCGATCGGCGTGGCAACATCCTTGCTGTCGGCAAGGTGGCCACGCTCCCTCAGCAACTGGGCGATAGTCCGGTCCATTCGGATGCCAGTAATCCTGTGCGACGACAGCCACTGCTGGATCGCGACGGGGCCCCCGAGAGCGGCAAGCAACTGGTCGGTCGCCTGGTTGTCGCTATGGACGATCATCAATTCCATGACCTTCGCGGCGGGACGACCGACAATCATATCGCCGAGGGTACGGCGACCTTGATCGACATCGGCAAGGTAGGCGGCGGCAATCGCGATCTTGACCGTGCTCGCCATCGGAAACGGCGTGTCCCCCCTAACGGATGCGGTCGAGCCATCGCGAAGGTCCAGGGCTGCGATGCCGTAGTCACCGGAGCGTTCCGCGACCAGCAAACTCAACACGCGTTCGAGCCCGGTAGGCGCAATCGAGTCTGCAGTCGCCGGTGTCGCAACGAGGAGGCTAGCGGCGATGCTCGATAGAAACAGGCAGGAAAGCCGAGGTGCGCGCATCAGTCGTCCTTGAATGTCGTCCGTCGTTGTAGTGGAGATGCTAGACCGAAAAACATCAACGCATCATGTTGCATGCCGCTGAGGAACGAACAACGGCGAATGGCATGCGACGGGGGGCGACGCCAGCCATGTCCGGTATTTTCCCGTTCCGCCCGTCGCTTTTGACATGGCAGAGGCCGCTGCGACCAGGTCCCATGCGGTAGATGATGCCAACGCCCGCGCGCCCCCGCCGATGTCAAAGGTTGAACTTCAAAAGTTACCGGCCCTGGAGAAAGCGATGCCGGCTGGGCGCAACTCAAAGACGCGCGAAAAGATCGCCGATGGACGCGACGAAATGCGTGCTCATTGCTGCGATCGCCGCTTTCGGGTCACGGTCGGCGATCGCGCCCGCTAGGTTATGATGGTGCACCAGCACGGCGGTACGCTGCCGTGCGGTGGTTCGCGTTGCCCAGGCGGCAGGCACCGCGTGCACCATCATCGGTGCGAACGAGCGGACGATCTGCAGGAACAGCATGTTGCGCCCCGCCTGCGCGATCGCCTGGTGAAACGCGATATCGTGGCGGGTCAGCGCATCGACATCGGTACCGGCCGCTTCCATCGCCTCGGCCAGGCCGACGATCGTCCGGGCCTCGTCGTCGGTGCGCTCGATCGCGGCGAGTTCGGCGGTGCGGAGTTCTAGAGTGCGGCGCACGTCCCAGATCTGCACCATCGAGATCTGCGCCGTCGCCACCGCGTGATCAAGCGACGTCGCCATCACCGATCCGTCGATCGCGGCAACGCGCGCGCGCCGGCCGTTGCCGACGTCGATCAACCGAAGCGCCGCCAGCGCGCCGAACGCCTCGCGCAGCACCGGCCGGCTGACGCCCAGTTCGGTCGCGAAATGACCTTCGGACGGCAGCGTATCGCCGACTTTCATGTCATTGGCGCGGATATGCGTGCGGACCGCGTGGACCGCCTGGTCGACGAGCGAGCCGCCCTCGACCAGCCGCAGGCTCGCCGCGCTCATGCCGCGAGCCGCGGTGCGCGCAGCGAGGACGGTGTCGTGCCGAACTGGCGTGAGAAGGCGCGCGTGAAACTGGCATTGTTGAGATAGCCGCACTGGTATCCGATCGACGATACCGGCAGGTCGGTCGCAATCAGCAGCTGACGCGCCGCCCCGAGCCGCCGGTCGAGCAGCGCGTCGGCGACCGTGCAGGCGAACATATCGCGAAACCCGCGCGTGAGCTTTGCCCGGTTCAGTCCACAGGCGCGTGCGATCGAATCGAGCGTCATCTTCTCACCCCAGCGCTCGTCGATCATCCGCTTTGCCGCGACGATCCGCTGGCTGTCGCGGGCGGACAATTGCCCGGCACCCGCGAGAGGGACAAGCTCGTCCTCGACGATCCGCTGGAACGTGCTGGACAGGAGCTCGATGCATTTTGCCGAACGATGCGTGCTGCGCCAGGGTTCGGGCAGCGTGCAATCGAGGATCGCGGCGACCATCATCCGCAATTCGCTCGGCAGATGGCACGCGATGTTCGCGTCGGGCGCGTAATCGAAGACCCGCAGGCAGGCGCCACGTTCGACCGCGAGGACGAGGATCGCGCGCTCCTCCGACGGAACCGTGCCGGTGGTAACGGTGACTTGCGCCGGCGCGTCCTCGCCTACCGTGAAGCAGAGGACCACCGCGTCGGCGGAAGCAGCCGTTGGGTCGACCAGGCCCTCGCCGATGAAGGCCGCCATCTCAGGCGACACCGTGACCCGTTCCTTCTGCATGCTACCCTCGCCCAACACCGATCTCCTGTTCCCGATTGCCGGGATTGGGTTGATCATGCAGCTATCGGATAGCTCGTGCAAGAGCTATCTTACAGGTCAGGCCGTTGCCGATACCGGTGCGCGACGCATCGCCATCGTGAAGGCAATGACGGAGATCGCGCTGCTCACCACGCCGACGATCGCGAGACCCTGCGCGAGATGCCCCTCGCCGCCCAGCATGCCGCTTGCCGCCGCGACCAGCGTCGGTGCGAGACCGTAGCCGATCAGCCCGGCGATCGCGATGAACGCGCCGATGCACAGCCCGCGCAGTTCATTGGGAATAAGCACGGTCAACGCCACCGAAGTCACCACGCCCGTCACCGCGCCACACGTCACGAGCAGGCCGACCGCGACCCCGAACAGCGGAACCGAGGGCATGATCGGGAACAGCGCGGCAGGCACGCCGACCGCCGCGGCGACGATCGCACCGATCAGCAGGCCACCACGCCGCCCGCTCTTCTGTCCCCGGTCGGCGGACAGCCCACCGACGATCGCACCCACGACGCCCGAGCCAAAGAGCAGCGTGCCCATCCAGCCGGCGAACTGGTCGGGCTGCAGGTGGAAATTGCGTGACAGGACCGGCGAGACCCAGATTCCCGCGGCGGCATCGGCCATCACCACGCTGATCTGGCCGATGAACAACGGAATCAGGAACACGCGCCGCGCCCAGAGTTCGCCGGCCACGATTTTGAACGGCGCATGCGTGCCCGCCGCAACCTCCTGTCGCGCCGGCTCGCGCAACAGCAACAGCGGCAGGATAGCAAACACGCTGATGACAGCGAGGCCCAGATGGACGCTGCGCCACGGCATCATGCCTGCGAACCATGCCGGCGCGCCGCCATGCGCGAACAGGCCGAACAGCGCGCCTGACAACCCCAAGGCGAGCGCAATGCCGAGCGACTTGCCGAGGTTGACGACCAGCATCGCCCTGCCCCGCTGCGTCGGAACGCAGAAGTCGGCGCACAATGACAGCGCTGCGGTCAACGCGCCGGTCGTGCCGATCCCGGTCAGCATGCGCGCAACGAACAGCAGCGGCACGCCCTGCGCGAAGCCGGTGAGCACCGTGCCCAGCGTCCACACGAGCGCGAGCGCGATCATCATTCGCACGCGGTTGTAGCGATCGACCATGATACCGATCGGGATCGAGAACACCGCGAGAGGCAGTGCCGCCGACAGTCCCTGAATCAGGCTCAGTGTATAGTCGCTGAGGTGGAGTTCGGCCTTCGCGCCCTCCTGCACCGTCCCGAACGAGCCCATCATCGTGAAGCCGACCGCCATCGCCAGCGCGAGCGCGAGCAACGGCATCAGCGTCCTTGCGAACGGCGGTGAGGCCGCGTCGATCGGTCGGGCGAAATCGGTCATGGGAGGTCCTTATGCAAGCGCACGGCGCAGTGCCTCGTGGCTGTCGCGGCGCCCCTGTTGCGAGACCGGACCGTCGGCGAAGACATCGAAGGCGTGATAGCCGCCCGGATAGACGTGAAGCTCGACCGGCACGCCCGCGCGAATCAGCCGCGCCGCGTAGTCGATGTCCTCGTCGACGAAGAGATCAAGCGCGCCGGTCGCGATATAGGTACGCGGCAGGTTGCCGAGGTCGGTGGCACGCGCAGGCGCGGCGTAGGGCGAAACGTCGTCGCCACCGGGCGCGTGGCCAAGCAACGAACTCCAGCCGAAGCGATTGCTCTGAGCAGTCCAGATGAACTCGCCGGCGTACGGATGCGGCGCGGCGGTGCACGTACGATCGTCGAGCATCGGGTAGATCAGATGCTGGAACGCGAGCGCATACTCACCACGGTCGCGCACCATCAGCGCCAGCGCCGCAGCATACCCGCCGCCCGCACTCTGCCCCATCACGCCGAGCCGGGTCGGATCGATGCTGAGTTCCTCGGCATGGGCGATCGTCCAGGCGAGCCCGGCATAGCAATCCTCGATCGGACCTGGAAAGTTCGTCTCGGGCGCGAGGCGATACTCGACCGACACCATGATGCATTGCAGGTCGGCGATCAGCGGACGGACCAACGGATCATAATCGCTGACCTTGCCCATCACATAGCCGCCGCCATGGATGTGATAGATACAGGGCAGCGGGCCAGTGACGCCCACCGGACGGAAGACGTGCAAATCGATATCGGGCGCTCCGGCAGGCCCTGGAACCGTATGGATCTCCAGCGTCGCCAGCGACTCGTCGGCCGGGGGAAACATCGAGGGCCGGTCGCGCATCGCCGGCAGGATGTCGTCCGTGAGCGATATCCGCGGCATCATCTCCAGCAACGGGCGCAGCGTCGGATCCACCAGGTGCAGGCTGTCCATCATTCTCTCCACGATCTTTGTTACGACGCACGTTAGATATCGGAACGTCGTTCAGAACGCGAAGATCTTGCCGGGATTGAACAGGTTGTGCGGGTCCAGCGCATGCTTCAGAGTCCGCATCAGATCGACCGCATCGCCCAGTTCCGCGACCAGCCAGTCCTGCTTGCCGATGCCGATGCCGTGCTCGCCGGTGCAGGTGCCATCCATCGCCAGCGCCCGCTCGACCATCCTTGCGTTGATCGCCGACACCTCGGCGAGCTCCGCCTCGGACTCCGGATCGATCGAGAAGACGACGTGGAAATTGCCGTCGCCGACATGCCCCAGGATCGTTGCTGGGACCGACGACGCCTGCAAATCGGCCTTGGTCTCGCCGATGCACTCCGCCAGGCGGCTGATCGGCACGCACACGTCGGTCGCCCAACCCACTGCGCCGGGACGCAGATTGACCGCCGCGTAATACGCCTCGTGCCGTGCCTTCCACAGCTTCGAGCGTTCCTCGGGCAGATTCGACCAACGGAAGTCGCCTCCGCCGTTCGCCGCCGCGAGTTCGCGCACCGTCTCGGCCTGTTCGTTGACATAGCTTGGCGAGCCGTGGAATTCGAAGAACAGTGTCGTCAGTTCGGGATAATCGAGCTTCGACCAAGCGTTGACCGCCTTCATCTGCATGTCGTCGAGAATTTCGACGCGCGCGAGCGGCACGCCGATCTGGATCGCCTGCACCACCGTATCGACCGCGCCGTTCAGCGTGTCGAAGCTGCACACCGCGGACGAGATCGCCTCGGGAATGCCGTGCAGCCGCAGCGTGACCTCGGTGATGATGCCGAGCGTCCCCTCGGAGCCGACGAACAGCCGCGTCAGGTCATACCCCGCCGCCGACTTGCGCGCGCGGCGGCTGGTGCGGATCTCGCGGCCGTCGGGCGTCACCACGCGCAGACTCAGTACCGCCTCGCGCATCGTGCCGTAGCGCACCGCGTTGGTTCCGCTCGCCCGCGTCGCCGCCATACCGCCGATCGTCGCATTGGCGCCGGGATCGATCGGGAAGAACAGCCCCAGGTCGCGGATATGCTCGTTCAGCTGTTCGCGGCGGACCCCGGCCTGCACCGTGCAGTCGAAATCCTCGGCGTTGATCGACACGATCTGCGTCATCTCGGACAGGTCGACAGAGACGCCGCCGTGCACCGCCAGCGTGTTGCCCTCGATCGAGGTGCCAGCCCCGAACGCCACGATCGGCACCTTGGCGGCAGTACACAGCTTGACGAGATCGACCACCTCCTCGGTCGATCGCGCGAAGACGACCGCGTCGGGCAGCATCGGTGCGAAATGCGCCTCGCTGCTGCCGTGGTGGAGCCGCATCGCGTCGCTCATCTGGAGCGCGTCGCCGAACCGCTGCTTGAGCGCCGCGACGAACGCGGCGTCGAGCGGTGCGCGTTCTATGGGATCGAAGTGCATGGTCATCCTAGAACCGGAAGCTCGCGCGCACGCCGTAGCGGCGGCGGTCGCCCTGGATTGCGAGGTTCGACGCGAGCGGCGCGAGCCCGGCGCGAACCAGCGCCGACTTGTCGATATAGCTCTCGATGAACTTGGTGTTGAACAGGTTCGTGCCGAACGCCGTGATGGTCAGGCCGCTGGAGAAACGAAAGCCGAGCGACGCATTGGTGATCGCATAGGCCGATAGTTTCGGCGCGACATTGGGGTCGAGCGAGGAGCCGATGCGGCTGCCCTTGCCGAAGATCCCGGCGTCGAGCAGCACCGCATTGGCGCCGACCGGCACGATGTAGGTCGTATTGAAGTTGAAGTTGTAATCGGGCGTGAAGATGATCCGGTCGCTCGATACGTGGACGCCGGTGGTCGCGAAATACTGGCTGTCGTCGGTGATGCGGGCATGGAGATAGGACGCGCCGGCATCGATCCGCCACTGGTTCGTCACGCGCAGGTGCGCCTCCACTTCGGCGCCGTAGCTTTCGACGGTGCCGGTGTTGAGGTTGATCGCGACGAAGCCCCCGCTGGTGTTGGGCGCGAGCGAGTTCTGGCCGATGAAATCCTTGTAGTCGTTGTAGAACACGTCGGCGTTGATCGTCAGGCGGCGGTCGAACGCGTCGAACTTGGTGCCGAGTTCGTAGGTCCAGACATTGTCGCCCTTGTAGGTCGCATTCTCCGGCCGCGTACCCGGACCGTTCTGGCCACCGCCGCGGATACCCTTGGCGACCGAGGCGTAGCTCATCACCGCCGGTGTCCAGTGCTGCGTCAGCGTGACGCGCGGCTGGAACTGGTCCTTCTTGTACTCGGGCGCCGTATACGGCGTGATGCCGTTCACCTGGCTCGCGACCAGCTTCTGGTGATCGTAACGGCCGCCTACGGCGAGATCGAGCGTGCCGACTTTCAGGAACGCGGTGGCGAAGATCGCGCGGGTGTCGTTGCGGACATAGGTCGACGACGGCGTGGTCGAGGCCGGCGCCGGGAAGGTCGGCCCCAGCAGCGCACGGAAATCGATCGTCGTCAGCTGGTCGCTCGTCTGCGTGTAGCGGTTGCCGTACAGCCCGATCAATGTCGAGAACGCGTCGCTCCACTGCGTATCGAAGCGCAGTTCGGCAGTCTTGGTCTTCAAGGTCGAACCGCCGCGGGTGCGGAGCAGGTCGACGGGGCCGAAATCGCCGTCGTTGATCCCGGCGACATTCTTCTGGTTGTAGGCGCCGATCGCAGTGATCTTGGTCTTGAGCGAGGCGGCGTCGAACTCGCCCTTCACGCTCGCACCGTAATAGTCGATCACCGCGCGGTTCAGGACGTTGGTCGCGCCGTCGAGACGGTAATCAGTCGGCCCGGCGACATGAATATACGACGTGCTGCCGCCTGCGGTCTGGTCGTAATTGCCGTTGACCGTGAACACCGCCCAGTCGGCCGGCGTGAAGCGCAGCGTGCCGCCGACGCTCTGCTGCTTCAGCGGATTCATGTCGCCGATCGTCAGCGTGTTGCGCATGAAGCCGTCCTGCTCGTGATAGGACGCACCGATCCGGAACTGCAGCAGGTCGCGCACGATCGGCCCGCTGACCGAGCCCGAGACTGACGCATAATTGTCCGTGCCGGCGACCGCGGCGTCGAACCGCCCTTCCCATTCGTTGCCCGGCTGGCGTGTGATGACGTTGATCGCGCCGCCCAGCGTGTTGTTGCCGAACAGCGTCCCCTGCGGCCCGCGCAGCACTTCGATCCGCGCGACGTCGACGATCGGCGAGTTGAGGTACGACGTGTTCGGCTGATAGACGCCGTCGATGAAGATCCCGACGCCCGGCTGTACCGTGTCGATCAGCGTCGTACCGATGCCGCGGATCGACACGAACGCGCGGCCCACGCTGTCCGAATTGATGTTGAGGCCCGGCGTGTAGGACGCGACGTCCTTCACCGTGTTGACCTGGAGCTCCTTCAGCCGATCGCCGGTGATAGCGGTGACTGCAATCGGCACATCCTTCAGCGACTCCTGGCGCTGGCGGGCGGTGACGACGATGTCATCGGAGCTGACGGGCGTTGCAGTCTTGGCCGTATCGGCGGCGTCCTGCGCGAAGGCCGGTACCGTGGTGAAGGCGGCGGCGGCGCATCCTGCGGCGAGCAATGTCTTGAAGCGCATTGGATCCTCATCCCTGTAGAGCGCCGATCCATCGCCGGCTACTTCTAGGATTAGAGCTATCCGATAGCTCACCTGTATGAAAGGTCCAGTGCTATGCCGTCCGGCTCGCGTGCTTCGCCGATCGGTGCGCTACCAGCAACTATAGCCGCCGTCGGCGAGGACGATGCTCCCTGTCATCAGGCTTGCCGCATCCGAGGCCAGAAACGCAACGATCGACGCGACCTCTTCGGGTTCGCCGAGACGGCCCTGCGGCGTGCCGTCGATCCAGCGCTTGTACATTTCGCCCTCGCGATCCGCGAAGCTGTTGAGAACGGTGTTGATGTAGGTTGGCGCAACCGCGTTGACGCGGACGCCGCGTGGCGCCCATTCGGCAGCGAGGCTCTTGGTCAGCTGATGCACTGCGGCCTTCGATGCGTTGTAATAGCTCTGCGGCTGCGGTCGGTTGACGATGAAACCGCTCATCGACCCGACATTGACGATAGCACCCTTCCCCGCCGCCAGCATGTGCCGGCCAAAGGCGCGCGCGCACCAGAAGGTGCCGTTGAGATTGACGTCGAGTACGTTCAGCCAATGCTCGTCGGCGACGTCTTCCGCTGGGGTTTCACTGCGCGCGATGCCGGCATTGTTGACGAGGATGTCGATCGCCCCTCGCTGATCGGCGACCGTGGTGACGCGTGCTGGGTCGGTCACGTCCATCGCTATGCCGTCGACCGCATAGCCCTTGTCCGCGAGCGCTGCCTGTCCGGCTGCAATCGCCGCCTCGTCGCGGTCGGTGATCGTCACGTGCGCGCCCATCTCCGCCAGCGCTTCGGCACAGGCGAGGCCGATCCCCGCCGCGCCACCCGTCACGAGCGCACGGCGGCCGGTCAGCTTCTGTCGTTCGAGATACATCGTCGGTCCTCAGGGCAGGAAGGGTGCGGCCGGCATGACGGGCTCGTGCCGCGCCTCCTGCCGGACAAGCGAATAGACCTGCCGCGTTTCGGCATCGAATTCGCCCCAGGGCAGGCGGCCGTCGGTGGCGAACCGGATCCACAGCGCGTGCATCCGTTCGGCCAGATCCTGCGGCGGGTTGGGTCCGCACAGACCCTGCTCGCCGGTCACGCAGGCCAAGGCGTCGAACACGAACGGCAGCTCCATGCCGTGCGACGCGCCTAGCTCGCCGCCGAACATCGGCGAACGCCAGTCGAACTCGTACATGTGCGTGCGCCCCTTGTGCGCTTCCGCAAATCGCCGCGCGGGCCAGCGAAAGACGAGATCGTTCATCGCGTCGGTCAGCGCCTGTCCCGGCTTCCTGCCCTTCGTGCCGATCCCGTAGGCCTTCAGCACCTTGCGCGCATGCGGTTGCGACTTGTAGAGGACATAGGTCGCCAGCAACCGCCCGATCTTGTCGCGCACACCGGTGGGGACGAGATACAGGTTCATCTCCTCGGCATTGGTGCCGATCAGCAGATCGACCTCCGCGCCAGCGTCGTTCGCCAGCGCATCGAGCGGACGCTCCGGCAGCACGTCGTCGCCGTGGACCGGGACGAAGCGGCTGATTCCGAACACCGGTTCGTGGCCCGCCTCGTCGCGCAGATCGATCCGCGCGGTCGGTGCGGATACCGCCTCGACCGCGTCGATCAATGCGTCGTACGGCACGCTGCTAAAGCCGGTCGCGTCCGGGGTGATCTTCAGGATCTTCGCGAGCTTCTTCACCAGTCGCTGCATCACCGGGACCGAGCGCGTCATCCCGCCATGCCCGCTCTGGACGATCGCGCGCCGGAACAATCCCCTGGCGAGCGGCGAGGCGATCAGGTCGGCGATCGCCATGGCACCCGCGGACTCACCAAACACCGTGATGTTGCCCGGATCGCCGCCGAACGCGGGTATCCCGTCCCGTACCCACGTCAGCGCCGCGATCATGTCGCGCAAGCCCAGGTTGGTCGAAACACCCGGGATCGGCAGGAAGCCGTCCACGCCCATCCGGTAATTAATTGCGACGCAGACCACGCCATCGCGTGCGAACGTGCTGCCATCCTGCACCGGCGCATCCTTGCTGCCGATCACGAAGCCGCCGCCGTGGATGAACACCATCACCGGCAGGCCAGTCCGGTCGTCATCGGGCCGCCAGATATTCGCCGTCAGATACTCGTCGCCCGGCGTCCAGCCCTCGCCGATCAGCGGTACGGTATCGAGGCCGGGAAACGCCTTGGTCCGCTGCGGCGCATTGGGGCCGGCCACCGTCGCGTCGCGCACGCCTTGCCACGGCACGACCGGTTGTGGCGGCGCGAACCGGTTCGCACCCACCGGCGCCGCGGCGTAGGGCACGCCGAGGAACCGCCGCACGTCGCCTGCGGCACTCCCCTGCACGATACCGTCGGCGGTCGAGACGATGGGTTGGCTCACGATGTTCTCTCCTCCCGATCCGCAGCCGCGGTCGGAGGACAAAGGTAGCAGCCCGGCAACGCACGTCGCGAACTCACGTTATGCGCATCGTTGCTTTTATCGTGCAGTCCGGTGGGCCGACGAGCGCCCGCGTTACCAGGCCCCGGTCCCGGTCGCGCCCTGCTGGTATTCGGCGATGCGCCGTCGGGTCGCCGGCGATGTTGTCTCCGGCAGGTCGCCCAGCGGGAACCAGCCCGCCTGTTCGATCTCCCGCAAGTCGGCGCGGGCGAGAACACCGCTCGCCCCGGTTCGCACGACGAAGATCACGATATGGTCGTCCTTGCCCTCCCCGCGACTGTGATAGATGCCGAGTACCCGCTCGATCACCGGGTCGGCGATCGCCACTTCCTCGGCAAGCTCGCGCATCAGCGCAGCGGCGATACTCTCGCCCTTCTTCACGCCGCCGCCCGGAAGATACCAGTGATCGACATAGGTGTGCCGTACCAGCGCGACCCGCCCGTCCCGGTCCAGCAACAACGCACGAACACCGATCGTGCGCGGCTTGGCGATCCGCCAGACCAGCCGCGCCACCTTGCCGATCAGTCGATGACGTACACCCACGCGCTTATTCCCCTGCTTGTGATCGACTCGTCCCAAGATACCCAAGAGCCTGGTTTTACGCGCGATGTCGTTAGGAGGCACAGCCAAGCAGCGGACGGGCACAGCGAAGCCCTTTGTAGCTCGCTCCGACCGCAGGCAGATTACAATCGCATCGCCGTCATTCTGATCACGGGAGCAATCCGCACCGATTTCAATCAGTGGCGATGGAAAGTGGCAGGGCCGATGACGCGACTTCGACGGGCGAACAATGTTGCCGACCTGCGCCTGATGGCGCGCAAGCGACTGCCGCGCCCGATCTTCGACTATATCGACGGTGGCGCCGACGACGAGGTATCGCTGCGCCGAAACGTCGATGCGTTCTCGCACTACGAGCTGGTGCCGGACGTCCTGAACGACGTCTCGGCAATCCGGACCGGGACGACGCTGTTCGGACAGCCATCGCGCTGGCCGCTGATGCTGGCGCCGACCGGCCTTACCCGCATGTTCCACGGCCATGCAGAACTCGCCGTGGCACGCGCTGCCGCGCGACACGGCATCCTTTACAGCCTGTCGACGATGGGAACGACGCGGCTGGAAGACCTTGCCCAGGCATATGCCGGGCCGAAGGTCTTCCAGATCTATATCTTCAAGGATCGCGGCCTGACCGCGGAGTTCGTCGCGCGCTGCCGGGACGCAGGTTTCCACGGGCTGGCGCTGACCGTCGATACGCCCGTCGCCGGCAACCGCGAGAGAGACCGGCGCAGCGGACTGTCATTGCCGCCAAAGCTGACGCTCAAGTCGCTCATGAGCTTTGCGCGTCATCCCTCATGGTCGCTGCCCGCGCTCACAGGATCGAAATTCGATCTCGCGAACGTCAGCCACAAGATCGACGCGCTCGCATCGGGGCCAATGAGCCTGTTCGACTATATCGGCGGCCAGTTCGATCGCTCGGTCGGTTGGCGCGAGGTCGAATGGCTTGCCCGCGAATGGAACGGCCCGCTCGCGATCAAGGGCGTAATGACGCCGGAGGACGCGCGCCGGTCGATCGCGTCGGGCGCAACCGGCGTGATGGTCTCCAATCACGGCGGTCGCCAGCTCGATGGCGCACCTGCGCCGATCGACCAGATCGCCGCGGTACGCAACGCCGTCGGCGATGCGCCGGACGTCATCTGCGACGGCGGCATCAGGCGCGGCTCGGACATCGTGAAGGCGCTGGCACTGGGAGCGACCGCCTGTTCGATCGGGCGCCCCTACCTGTACGGCTTGGCGGCAGGCGGAGAGGCAGGGGTCGACCGCGTATTGACGCTGCTCACGGAGGAGTTCGAGCGTACGATGACCCTGGCTGGCGTGAACGATATCGCGGCCCTGGCCCCCCGCCATGTTCGGGTGAACCGCGCCCAGGCGAAATCCGTCGGCACCTCCTGATCGTCATCGTTCTCACGTCTGACGTGATCCAGGCATTGTCTGTGGCTGCCAACCTATCGGACGGAGCCTTCCAGGGCATACGCTGAACTTCTCGCCTCAGTCTAAACCGTGATCGGCCCCTAGCACGACCATCCTTGACATATATCCTTCTGGCATATTAGTAATATGCCAGAAGGATATATGGGTGCGATATGAACGAGACTGAGTTTCTCGATGGATATGATCCAAACCCGTACGAGCGCCCATCGGTTGCGGTCGATCTGATCCTGGCCAGCGTCGTTAACGGCAGGCCCGCCGCGTTGCTCATGCAGCGTGCCGAGCATCCTTGTCTCGGCGCGTGGTCACTGCCTGGTGGGTTCGTCGGCATCGACGAGAGCCTCGATGCCGCGGCACACCGAGTGCTCGAAACAAAAGTGCGGATGGCGGACGCGTATATCGAGCAGCTCTACACGTTCGGTGCTGTCAAACGCGACCCGCGCACCCGGGTGATCAGCGTCGCGTACTTCGCACTGCTTCCCCCTGCCCGCTTCGCAGCCGCGCTGAAGGCGGCGCCCGACCTTACATTGGCCGAACTCGTCGTCCCCTGGTCCGGCGAGACCGGGGGTCCGGTCGAGGCACGATCGCAGGACGGAGACGCGCTGCCATTGGCGTTCGACCATGCCGACATGCTCGGGCTGGCGATGCTGCGACTGCGCGGCAAGCTCGATTATTCGGACGTCGCCTTCGCGCTTCTCCCCGAACGCTTCACGCTGAGGGCGCTGCAGGACGTCCACGAGACGATCCTCGGGCGATCGCTCAACAAGCCCGCCTTTCGCCGCCGCATGCTCGCCACGAACACGCTGGTGGCGACCGGCGAACGCGAAACCGGTGCGTCGTTCCGTCCCGCCGAACTCTTCCGCCACCATTCGACACAGGAGTAACCGTCATGGCCTCGATCAAGAACCTCGGTTTCCTCGCGCAGTTGCGCAGCGATGCCAGCAACCACGTGATCCGCTACCGCAGCGGCAAGGTGAAGCAGAGCGGGCGCGGGCTGGTCTTCTGGTTCCGTCCGGAGACCGCGAGCATCGCCGAGCTGCCGATGGACGACCGCGAGATGGCGATATTCGTGAAGGGTCGCAGCCAGGATTTCCAGAGCGTGGCGATCCAGGGCACGCTGACCTGGCACGTCGCCGATCCCGAACTGCTCGCCTCGCGCGTCGACTTCAGCCTCGGCCTGCTTACCGGTGCCTATAAGAGCGAACCGATCCAGCGGATCGAGACCCGGCTCGCGGGGCTGGTCAACCAGGCGGCGCTGCAATATCTCGCGCAGGGCTCGGTGCGGGCGCTGCTCGATGCCGGTCCCGAGCCGCTGCGCCACCAGCTCGAAGCTGCACTCGCCAACGATCCGGCGCTGAACGAGATCGGCATCGCGGTGACCGCGGTTCGCCTGACCAACCTCGCGCCATCGAGCGAACTCGAACGCGCGCTCCAGACCCCGACCTTCGAGGCGCTCCAGCAGAAAGCGGACCAGGCGACGTTCGAACGCCGCGCGCTCGCGGTCGAGAAGGAACGCGCGATCGCCGAGAACGAACTCGCAAACCGTACCGAACTCGCACGCCGCGAGATGCTGCTTATCACGCAGGAGGCGGAGAACGCACGCAACCGCGCGACCGGCTTGGCCGAGGCACAGCAGGTCGAGGCTGGGGCGGAGGCCGAGCGCATCCGCACGGTCGAGAGCGCCAAGGCGGAAGCGGAGCAGGCGCGGATGACGATCTACCGCGACCTGCCGCCCGGGGTGATGCTCGGGCTCGCGGCGCGTGAGCTGGCTGGCAAGCTGGATACGATCGAGCATCTGAACATCACGCCCGACCTGCTCGCGACCGTGCTGGACGGGTTTCGTAATGCCCCGACAGCGCACACTGCGCTGCCCCGCTGATGGCGACCAACGCCCCGCGCGCGGTCTTCGTCACCCGGGAGACCGACTATGACCTCCTGCTCGCGCGGCACGCCACGCGCGGACAGGCGAAGTTCTTTCTCGATACGCGGGGCCAGGACATCGACGTGATCGAGGATCGGCACCGCCGGTTCCACGCCACGCTGCACGAAGCGCGCTCGCTCGTTCCCGACGACTGGCGCCAAGCGAGCGTCGCTCGTGCCGACCTCGATCGATTCCTGTTCGGCCCCGAGGACGTGATCGTCGCCGTCGGGCAGGACGGGCTGGTCGCCAACGTCGCGAAGTATCTTGATGGGCAACCCGTGCTCGGGCTTAACCCCGCTCCCGATCTGTACGACGGCGTCCTGGTGCGCGTGCCGCTCGCGCGCCTGTCTGCGTTGCTGCCGGCGAGCGTCGCGGGTGCGGCGCCGGCCGAGCAGCGGACGATGGTCGAGGCGCGGCTGGATACCGGTGAAAGGCTGCTGGCGCTGAACGAGGTGTTCGTCGGTCATCGCAGCCACCAGTCGGCGCGCTACCGGATCACCTGCGGCGACCAGGCCGAGGACCACTCGTCAAGTGGGCTGATCGTTGCGTCGGGGACCGGCGCGACGGGCTGGGCACGCTCGATCATGGAGGCGACGCATGCCGCCCTCCCGCTCGATCCGCAGGAGCGCGCGGTCGGCTTCTTCGTACGCGAACCCTTCCCCAGCGTGGCTACCGCGACCTCGCTTCGTGCCGGCAAGCTCTCAGGGATGCCGCTCGCGGTCACGTCGCGGATGAACGACGGCGGGGTGATCTTCGCGGACGGTGTCGAACAGGACTTCTTCGCGTTCGACTGGGGCCGCGGCGTCACCATCGCCCCCGCCACCCGCACCCTTCATCTCATTACCGGTTGAGTCGTTCGGCACAGTGTTCGCTCAAGGCAAGCACGGCTGCCCGAGACAACGACCTTTGTGCTGGTCAGCTCGAGACGTCAGTAGCGGTAACGCAACACGGCCTTGCCACCCGGTGGCAGCAGCGGCGACCAAGTAGAAGTTCCGTCGATACGACGAACCTCCTCGCCGTCGGCTTCGATCGCCTGGCCCGCGGCGCCAATCGCCACGTCTAGCATCACGGGAAACAAGTTGCCGTTGCTCGCCGTCACGACGGCCTCGTGCGAACCCGCGGTTCCTGATGCGAGCGCCCCCGGCGGGCTCAGCACGGCGACTGCCTGGGTTAGCGTCACACGGCTACTCACGCCGGCGGCCAGACGAACCGTTTCACCAATAGTGCGGTCGCCGATCGTCCCCAAACCCAGGAGCAATCGCCCCCCTGTCTGCTCCGCGTAGAGCGCAGTGCTGCCGGCGGGCAGCGGCACGCCCAAGCTGTGCTGTTTATCGTTCTTCAGCACCAGCACGATCGACGTCGGCACACCGTCGAGTTGTTGCCCGGGATACACGGCGCGCCGGTAGCGCCGTTCGACCGGCACCGCCTTCTGAACGATCAGGGCAACCTGCTTCTGCCCCCGGGCCGCGACGGTGGTCGGCATCGGCACGCGGTACAGCTTGAGGTCACCCAGGTCCTCGGGTGGCGGTGGTGGCGGCGGTGGTGGTGGTGGCGGTGCCGGAACCGGCGCAGATAGCGCGAACTCCATGACTCGCGATCCGGTTACCACGATCTCTTCGGGCAGCTCGAATTGCTTTTGCCGTAGGTCGGAGGTCGTGGTGCCGAGCGGGTAGCAGACCAATCGCAGCGCACCAGCCGTCGCAGGGATCGCCGGAACCGCGACGCGGTTGAGCCGGCCTGCGACAGCCTGAACGTCCGCGTTCGCGAAGATCTCCGGATTACCGTTGGCGAGAGTCAGCCAAGCGAACAGGTCGACCGTGCGACCGTCGGCGGCAAGCGACGTGACGTAGCTCGCGCGCCAGTCGAAGCCCGAGGACAGATAGGAGAGTCGCACCGTGACCGTGCGCGCCGTCGGGCTAGTCGTCGTTACGCTCAGCACCGGCTTGCTCGATAGGCTCGTAGGCACCCGCGCGAAGTTCAACCGCTCGGCCAGACCCGAACAGCGCAACGCCTCGATCCCGGCAGTCGTGCGCAGGATAACCCCCGGTGTCGGGCCCGCAACGATCGTCGCGGGTTCGCTCACCAACCTTCCGCTCGCCTTGTCGGTGCGGATCAGCGTCACCTCGCGACCGAGCGTACCATCGACCAGAGAGGCGGGCGACAGCAGGCGGGCGTCGCGGTTCTTTTCGATCGTGCCGCCAGGTAGGCCGTCGACAATCGCGCTGACAGGGACGATCCCCTCCGCCACGCCCTCGAACCGGATCACTGCGGATCCCCGCGGCAATCGTACGCGCCGGGTCTCCGTCACCAGGGCGAAGCCACCGAGATACCGCAGGTTCATCGCGCCCTTGCCGTAAGGCGAGCGGTATACCGTCAACGCGACGTGATCGGGCGCGGACGACGTAACGATGGCCGTGCGGGTCTTCGCTTCCGCCCCTCCCGACAACAACACGCCCGTCAACAGCGCGAGGAGCAGCCAAAGCCGCATCAGTAGCGGGTGTCGAAGGTCACAGTCACCGTCGCGGTGCCGTTGGCCGGCACCGGGACTTGCCACGTCATCTTGCCGGCGTCGCGACGCTCACCCTTGGCGCTATCCGCAACGACGCGCACATCGCCCCCGTCGAGACCGCCCTGCACGAGTTCGACCGTCACCGGTCGGCCGCGCGCATTGGTCAGCGTATACCGCATCGCCGTACGCCATCGGCTATCACCCTGCCGCGTACGCGATACGGTGGTCGGCCGCACCTTCACGTCGAAGGCATCTCCTGTTGGCAGCGCGATCGTCGATCCTTGGGGAGTATGCTCGATACGGTTCTCGCCCGTAAACTGTGGTTGGCCACGCGCGTCCCGGACATAGACCCGGACCACGCCCGCTGGCAGCGCGTCGCCGAGGCCGGCCGCGCCCGAGTTGCTGAAACGGAGCACCGACTGCGCGCTTCGTGGCTCGTCGGAGCTGCCCAGCCAGCCATTCTCGAAACGATAGCCCGCGCTTGCCGCAACGCCCTTTGCGTCGAGGAAACTGACCTGCTTGGTCTGCTTGTCGGCGATCGTGGTGCGCTCGGCCAAAGGGTACAGATAGAAGTCGCCGATCTGTCCGCGCGCGGTGCTTTCGGTTCCGGGCATAGTTGTCGTCATGCGGCGGCGGCGCGGCGTGTAATTGCCGTCCCCGTCATCATCCGTGCTGCCGACCTCGCCAGCGACCAGCAACGTTCTGGCGTTGCCGAACGTCGTGCCGCTGGTGTTCTTCAACGTCACCCAGCCTTGAACGTCCACTGTCCCGCTCTTGTCGTCGAACAAAGCGACATAGTCGGCACTCCAGCCTAGCCCGCGGCTCAGGTAGGACAGCGTGGCCGGCCGCGATCCCGCACGCGTGCTGGCCAGCGTCACCGACAATGTCGGACGTGCTCGCAACGCATCGGGCACCCGGTCGAAGATCGCGCGCACGGGCAGTCCGTCGTCGCGCAACACCTCGACATGACCGTTCACCTCGATCACGACGCCGCCATTGACCGCCAACACTTTCGCACGGTCGCGGGTCTCGGCGCCGGTAGCGGGGTTGGTGCGCACCAGCGTGATCGTCTCGCCTACCGCTTTCTCCATCAGGCTCGACGGGCTGAGCAGATCATAGTCAAAGTTCTGCTCGACGATCGCGGCATCGGGCACCGTCAGCGATACCGTCTCCGGCCGGATCGACGCGCTCACGTCGGGAAAGCTCTGCCGCACCCGCCCGTCTGCCAGGGCCAGCGACCGCACGTCCTGCACCAGCGCGACGTCGTTATTGTAGATGGTGACCGACACGTCCCCCTGCGCGCTACCTGCGGTCGGCGAGTCGGCGGGGGGCGGCAGTTGTTGGGCGCTCGCCGCCGTCGATCCGAGCAGCATTGCCAGCCCATACGCTCGCCAGATGTTGTCGCGCACACCATTCTCCCCTGAGCGCGCGACAATGACGCGGTCGGATCGGAAGGGCAATGCGACAATGCCCCCCGCTAAGCGCTGGCGAGGCGTGGGCTCGTTGGTCGATCCGTGATCAAGCAGAAGCCCAATCGACTCCCGATGGCGCTGAACAGAACGTACGGAATCTCGAATTGCGCCGGGCCTCGTCGAACTGGCTCAAGGGGTTAGCCGCCCAGGCCTCTGCTCCAGGTCTGCAGCCCGCCCGACGCTCTGCGATCAGCGCTCCCCGGAATGTGGCACGGGGACCTTGCCGGGGACTTCATGACGACGGTGCGTCGTTGCGAAAGTGGGATAGTCCCGACAAGCGGATTGGCGACCGACACCGCGGAAGCGTTTGTTTACGACCGAATCCTGACAGCTCTCGACCGCCGCCGGAAAGGGCTTGGCCGGGCGCTGACGACCGCCCTGCGCGAGACGCGTCACGATCCGAACCTGCCCGAACTATTCATCGCAACAGCGGATGGCCGGGCGCTGTATCCGACCTTGGGATGGGAAACTTTATCGACCTATCGACGGCATCGATCCCAATGGTCTGATTGCGGCCCCTGGCGGATAGCGGACCCGACGTTCAATCTGGCGGTTTTCGTTCAAGACTAGGTATCGAAAATCTGATCAAGCCAACAAGGCTCGTACTGACGAGGTGGCGCCCCGACCAGGCCTCATCGTCTTCCCCCTCCCATGACAGCAACATATGTAATTCCCGGAGCAGTTTAGCGCCAATTTCCGCAGACTTCGATGGACTTTACTTTGCGGACAGCTAGCCACGCGCTCAGTTTTGAGAGGACGTAATTATGGGCGAACGGGTCGGGATCGCAGTGATCGGACTGAATGGCGCGGTGGCCACCACCGCGGCCGCGGGGATCGCGATGATCCGCGCGGGGTCGAACGACCTGTCGGGCCTGCCGCTCGCCAGCCGCGACGTCGACGGCATGGCGGCATACCGCGATCTCCATTTCGGTGGCTGGGACCTCAGCCATGACGACCTCGCGACCGCCGCGCTGAAGCACGGCGTGCTGAGCGAGAGCGAGCTCGCCAACGGGGCGTCCAGCCTGTCGGACATGCGGCCCTGGCCCGCCGTCGGCTCGACCGATTTCTGTGCGAACATCGACGGCGCCAACAAGATCGCCGCGCCCGGCCACCGCGCCGCGGTCCAGCATATTCAGGACGATCTCGCGCGCTTCAAGACCGAGCAGAATCTCGACCGCGTCGTGATGATCAATCTCGCCTCGACCGAGCGCAAGGCCGATCTCGGTGCGGACTCGCTGACCAGCGTCGAGGGCTTCGAACGCGGTCTCGACAGCGACGACGCGGCGATCAGCCCGGCGATGCTCTATGCCTACGCCGCGATCGCCAGCGACACGCCCTATGCCAATTTCACGCCATCGGTCGCCGCCGACGTGGCACCGCTCGCCGAGCTGGCCCGCCAGCGCGGCGTGCCGATCGCCGGCAAGGACGGCAAGACCGGGCAGACGCTGTTGAAGACGGTGATCGCGCCTGCGCTGCGCGATCGTGCGCTGCATGTCGATGGCTGGTTCTCGACCAACATCCTCGGCAATTCGGACGGGCTCGCGCTCGACGATCCCAAGAGCCTCGCCTCCAAGGTCGACACCAAGAAGTCGGTGCTCGACCAGATCCTCGGCTATCCGGTCGAGGATCACATCATCATGATCCATTATTACAAGCCGCGCGGCGACAACAAAGAAGCGTGGGACAACATCGACCTCACCGGCTTCCTCGGCCAGAGGATGCAGCTGAAGCTGAACTTCCTGTGTAAGGATTCGGTGCTCGCGGCGCCGCTGGCGATCGAGATCGCGCGCTGCCTGGCACTGGCGCAGACGCGCGGCGAAGGCGGCGTGCAGGACCAGATGGGGATCTTCTTCAAGATGCCGCAGACCGCAGACGGCGGCGAGCCGATCCACGCGTTCGGCGAGCAGCAGTTGATCCTCGACACCTGGCTCGACCGCCGGTGACGCTGGATGCGGCGCATCTGCCGCTGCTGCGCGAACTCGGCGACCTGAAGCGGATCCGCTCGGCGGACCGCGACGGGTCGATCGCGGAGCGGTTGTTCGCGCGCGGGTGGGCGGCGCTGGCGGCGGGTGAAGATCCCGCGGTTGTGATGCGTCGTACCGTCGCGGCCGCGCTCGCCGCGGCACGACTGGGTGATCTGGACCGCGCCACGCTAGCCGAGCTTGGTCTGTCCGGTGCGGAAGCTTGCGCCGTGCTGGAACGCGGGTTCGATGAGGTGGCAGTGCTGCTCGACCCGGCGCTCGCGGCGGACCTTCGCCGTGCACTGCCGGAGGGCGCACCGGCGGCGGGGCCGGTGCCGCGGTTCGTCATGCAGCTCGCGACACAACCGCGCGCGGGCGTCACCTGCCCGGGTCGGCCACGCCTGCTGCTCCAGCCGCCGGAGAACCATGCCGAGCACTGCTTGATCGTCGCGGTGTATGGCGTGCTCGCGGCGCCCGGTTACGGCGCCGATCCGGCGGAGGTGTTCCTCGCGTCGATGGCGCATCATTTCCACAATGCGGCGATGCCCGATGCGGGGTTCACCGGCGAAGTGCTGCTCGGCGACCTGCTCGACCGGGTGATCGACGCCGCGCGCGAGCAGGCGATGGCGATGCTCGATCCGGCGGTCGCGGCGCAGGTTCGCGCGGCGATCGCGCCGATCGCCAGCGACACGACGCCGGCGGCGCGCGCATTCCATGCAGCCGACGTGCTCGACCGGGTGCTGGAGATCGAACAGCACACGCGCGCCGCCTCGGCGACGATGGACGCCGTGCTGCACACCTACGAACTCGTCCATGCCGGCCCGATCAAGACGTTCCACGACCGCGTGCTGGCGGACGTCGGCCTGTTGTGACCTACCGCTCGCCCGTCACCGGACGGCCACTCGTCGCCGACACGCCGCATTCGCTCGCCGCGGTCGGAGAGCGCTGGCCGGTGGTCGATGGGATCCCCTATCTGCGGACCGACAGCGAGGGGCTGGTGGCGGTGGCGCTCGACCATCTCGACGCAGGCTGCCCGGACGATGCGCTGGTTGCGTTGCTGACCGATCAGGATGCGTGGTGGACGGGCCCCGCGACCGATCTCGGCGAGCTGAAGCAGTTGGTGCGCGAGCGTGACACGCTGTCGTTGCGCGCGGCAATGGGGTTGCTCCGGATGGGGCCCGTGGCGGATTACTTCGCGCATCGCTGGAGCGATCCGACGTACCTCGCCGGGCTCGCGCTGGTCGAGGCGCATTGGCGGCAGCCCGGGACCGGGTTCGAGTTGGCGTGCGGCATCGGCCACTATCTCCGCGAGCTGGCAGCGCGAGGCGTCGCGTGCGTCGGCGCAGACGTCGTGTTCTCGAAATGCTGGCTCGCAAAGCACTGGGTCGCACCGGCCGCGGAGTATGTCGTGTTCGACGCTGCCGCGCTGTGGCCAATCGAAACGCGGAAGTTTTACTTGGTCGCATGTCACGACGCCTTCTATTTCCTGCCCGACCAGCCGCGGATCGCCGGGCTGTTGCGCGAAGCCGTCGCACCCGGCGGCGTGCTTTCGGTAAGCCATCTCCACAACGCCGCCGTCTCTGGCGGGGCAATGGGACCGGCACGCGCAGGGACCGAGTGGGCGACGCTGTTCCCCGATGCCGTCGTCTATGATGAGCGCGAGTTGCGCCGTGCGTTGCTTGCGGCGGATTCGCCTGTGGCGACCGCGTGGTCCGACGATCCGGCGATCGAGGCGTGGTCGATCGTCGAGGCGGACGGCGTCGAGGCGGACGGCGTCGAGGCGGACGGCGTCGAGGCGGACGGCGTCGAGGCGGACGGCGTCGAGGCGGACGGCGTCGAGGCGGACGGCGTCGAGGCGAACGGCGGCGCTGCGCGTGCGCTTACCAGCGGGCTGGTGATGCCGGTCGTCGATGCGGTCCTGCAACCGAACCCTTTGCTCGATGGCGAAGCGCCGCGCTGGCCCTCCGATCGCTACCGCGCGGAATATGGTGAGGCTGCCACATGGCTCGCGGACTCCGGCGATGCGGCGCGAAATCGTCGCGTCCTCGACCTGCCGGCGCGGTGGTGAGCATGCGCTGGGGCATCGTCGGCTTCGGCTGGGTCGCACGCGATTATATGGCGCCCGGCATTGCCGCGGCGGGCGGGACGCTGGTCGCGATTGCCGACCCCTCGCCGATGGCGCAGGCCAGCGCGATGTCCGGCGGCATCCTCGCCTACGATACCGCCGAGGCGATGCTGGCCGATGCCGCGCTCGACTGCCTCTACGTCGCCACGCCCAACAATCTTCACGCCGACCCGGTCCGCGCGGCCGTTGCGGCGGGCGTGCCGGTGCTGTGCGAAAAGCCGATCGCCGCAACGCTGGACGATGCCGAGACGATCGGCGCGGCGGTTACGGGACATCTCTACGGTACCGCGTTCGACCAGCGTCACCACCCTGCTCACCGCGCAATGGCGCAGGCGATTCGCGACGGGGCGATCGGCCGACCGATCGCGGTACGGATCGTCTACGCCTGCTGGGTCGATCCGACGTGGTCGCCTTCCAGCGAAGGCGGCGGCTGCAACTGGCGCGCCGATCCAGCGGCCGCGGGCGGCGGCGCAGTCATCGACCTCGCGCTCCACGGCCTCGATCTCGCGGCGATGCTGGTCGACGAACCGCTCGCGCGCCTGCACATCGACCTGCAGCGGCGCATCCACGACTATCCGGTCGACGATGGCGGCATCCTGTCGGGTCGCACCGCTGGCGGCATCCTGGTGCAAAGCCATGTCGCCTATAACTGCCCCGAGGTGCTGCCCCGCCGCCGGCTCGAGATCCTGGGCGAGGACGGCCTGCTCGTCGCGACCGACACGATGGGCCAGACCAAGGGCGGCACCGTGATCCGCCGTTGCGCCCGCACCGGGGAGGAAGCCGCCCTGCCCTTCGATGCCGCGCTGTCGCCATTCACCGCGCAGGCCGCCGCGTTCGCCGCCGCCGTCCGCGGCGACGCGCATGATTTCTCGATTCACAGGGACCTGTCGCTCATGCGCCTTTTCGACACCGCCTATACCGAGGCGCGATCATGCCTCTGAGCTGGTATGCCTGCGCGCATTGCGGCTTCTGGCAACGACATTTCGCGCCCGCTGATTGCCCGGTCTGCAACGATACGCGCAACGACTTGCCCGAGGATGGCTGGTGTTTCCTCCCCGAGCACGACGTTGCCGCAAGTCATGACGGCAGTTGGCGACAGGTTGCCGATGATCTCTGGGCCTTCACCACAACGCCGCATCTGGGGCTCGGCGGCACCGGCTGGCTGATCGTGCGCGAAGGCGGCAACATCGCGTTCGAAGCCGCGCCCTATTACTCCCCCGCGATGCTCGAACAGATCGAACGGCTAGGCGGCATCCGCTATCTCGCGGCCAGTCATGCGCATGGCTATGGCGCGCTGTTCCAGCTCCAGCGCGACTGCACCCCTGAGATGCTCGCGATCCACAAGGACGACCTCGGCATGACCAAGGCGTTCCGCGTCACGACGCCGTATGACGACGTGCTGGAGATCGCCCCAGGCTATACGTTGCATCACGTCGGCGTCCATTACGAAGGCCAGGCGGCACTCCACGATGCGGTCGGCAAGCGCCTGTTCTGCGGTGACATGTTCAAGATCGACCAGGACGCGGCGGGCGTCAGCCACGCGATCTCGAGCCACAAGGCGTTCCACAAGGACATCCCGCTAACGCATGGCGAGATCCGCCAGTACCGCGACGTGATCGCACCGCTCGCGTTCGACGCCGTCCTGACCCCGTTCGAATATGCCCCCGAAGTCGGTCGCGACGTCGCTGTCGCCGTGCTCGACGAGGCGCTGGCCCGTGCGCCGGGCGTGAAGAGGATTCCGCTATGACCCGCACCATTACCGGTCTTCCCGAGCAACTCGGCGCAGCCTGTCACCTCTATCTCGACGCCTTCCCCGCCGGCGACATCGTCGCGTTTCCGATCGACGGCATCGACCGCGTCGGCATCCCGGTCTGGGTAGTCGCGTTGTTCCCGGAGACCACGGACCTCGACGGCATCATGCCGTACGGCGTCGGCTATGGCGCGACCGACGAGGCCGCGATCCTGGGTGCCTTGGGCGAAATTGCCGAGATGGTTTGGCCGACGCTCACCCTGTCGGCGCGCGGCAAGACGCACGGCAGCTATGCCGACCTCGTCCGCGGACGCGGCGAGCGTGGGATCGCCGATCCGCTGACGCTGTGCCTTCCCGCCGGCTCCCCGGTCGGCCGCGAAACGCCGCTCGATTGGGTCGAGGCCAGGCGTTGGGCGGACGGTTCGAGCGTCCTCGTGCCAATCGACCTCGCCGCCTATTCGGCGAAGGAACTGGCGCCCGGCTACGTGCCGTTCACGACGATAATCTCCAACGGGATGGGCGCGGGGCCGGACCTCGACTGGGCGATCGGCCACGGCCTGTGCGAGATCCTCCAGCGTGACGGCAACGGCCTGCTGTTCCGCGCGCTCGACCGCGGCGTCGCGATCGACCTCCCCGAAAGCCTGCCCGCCGAGATCGGCGACCTGATCAACCGGTTCGCCGCCGCCGACGTCCGCGTGATCCCCAAGTTCGCGACCGACGAGTTCGGCCTTGCCAACGTCTATTGCGTCGGTGTCGATGCGCGCGAGCCAGCAGTGCCGATCATGGCGACGGCGTGCGGCGAGGCAGCGCATCCCGACGCGGTGCAGGCGCTGGCCAAGGCGATCGCCGAATACGCCGCCAGCCGCGCGCGCAAGGCGTTCGCACACGGCCCGATGGCGCTTGCCGAGACGATAGCGCCACGCGGCTATATAGACCGGTTCATGGCGCAGGCCAGTGGTGCCGCGAAATCGAGCGACGGTCGCGCCTTCACCGAGATGCAGCGCTGGACCGATGTCGACGCCGCGACGCTGCGCGCATGGCTCGCCGACACGATGCTGTCCGAGCGCAGCCGCCGCGCCTTTGCCGACCTGCCTCGCGCGGACGTGCCCGATGCGCGTGCCCGCGGGCGACTGGCAAGGGAGGCGGTCGAGGCGGCCGGCTTCGACATCCTCTACGTCGACATGTCCCCCGCGGATGCCAGCGTCGCGGTCGTCAAGGTGATCGTGCCCGGCATGGAGGTCGAGACGATGAGCTATTACCGGATCGGCGAGCGCAACGTAGCCAAGTTGGTCGCGCTCGACAGCCCGATGATCAGCTTCGGCGGCGAAGAAAGCGCATCCCGCCGGCCCGTTCGCCTCACGGAGGAAGCAGTCGCGCGGCTCGGCGGCCAGCCGTTCTTCGATACCGTACTCGCGGACGAAATTGTCGGCCCGCTTTATCCGCTCTACCGCGAGCCCGAAGCGCACCACGTCGCCTGGTCCGACCAGGGACTCGAAACGGAGGCGGCACGATGACGCTCCGTTTCGCGTACAACACCAACGGCGCGGCCAACCACCGGCTCGACGATGCGCTGCATCTGATCGCCGACGCGGGTTACGACGGCGTCGCGCTGACGCTGGATCATCACCACCTCGATCCCTTCGCCGACGATTGGGCGCGGCACGCGGAGCGGGTCGGCGCGCTGCTGCGGTCGCTCGGGCTGGGGTCGGTGATCGAAACCGGCGCGCGCTATTTACTCGACCCGCGCGACAAGCATGAACCGACACTGGTCACGGCCGACCCCGCGGGTCGCGACCGCCGCGTTGCTTTCCTCGCCCGCGCGCTGGAGATTGCGGCGATCCTGAACGCCGAGACCGTGTCGTTCTGGGCCGGCGTGCCAAAGGCCGGTGTCGCGCATGGAGACGCGCTCGACTGGCTCGATGCGGGGCTCGGCAAGGTTGTCGAACATGCAACTCGCACCGGCATCCCCGTCAGCCTCGAGCCCGAGCCCGGCATGCTGATCGAGACCGTCGCGGACTATGCGCGGCTCGCGATCCGCCACCCGGACCTGCGGCTAGCGCTCGACACAGGCCACTGCCTCGTCACGCAGGATATCGCCCCCGACGCCGCGGTGCACGCCTATGCCGATCGTCTCGGCACCGTCGCGGTCGAGGACATGCGCCGCGGCGACCATACGCACCTCCCGTTCGGCCAAGGCGACATGGAGATTCCCGCCATCCTCACCGCGCTGAAATCGATCGGCTTCGACAAACTGGTCTGCGTCGAACTATCGCGCGAGAGCCCCCGCGCGCATCAGGCCATTCCGGAATCGATCGCCTATCTTCGTGCGGCACTTGCCTGATGAGGATCTGCTTCGTCTCGCGCCGCTTCTTCCCAGCGATATCGGGCATGTCGATTTACGCGATCAACCTGTTGCGTCAGCTCGTCGCGGCGGGCCACGACGTGACGATGATCAGCCAATATTACGGCGATCCCGCGCGCGTGCGCGTCTATGGCGGCGGCCCCCCGCCCCCGGTACCGGGCGTGCGCGTCGTCGGCCTCGAAGCACTGGGCGAACAGGATGGCGGCGATTTCGAACGCGATATCGACGCTATGGTCGAGGCCATCGCACGTGACCATGCCGTGAACCCGTTCGATATGCTCCACGCACAATATGGTTATCCGACCGGCTGGGCGACGATGATCGCGGCCCACCGCCTAGGCCTGCCCTGCGTCGTGTCGATCCAGGGCGGCGACGGGCATTGGGTCGGCTCGTGCTGCGAAACGCACCGGCTCGCGATGGTCCGCGTGCTCGATCGTGCCGGCGCGCTGCTGATCGGCGGCAACAGCTTCGCCGGCGAAGTTCACGACCGGCTCGGCACACCGCTAGACAGGTTCACGATCGTTCCGGGTGCCGTCGATACCGACCATTTCACGCCGGCATCCAAGGCAGCGCCCGAAGGTCCGGTCCGCTTGCTCTATCACGGCCGCGTCGACCGCCGCAAAGGCGTGCTCGACTTTCTCCAGGCGCTACCGGAGGTGCACGGCGACTGGCACGCCACCATCTCGGGCATCGGCCCCGACGTCGACCCCGCGCAGGCGCTCGCGACCGAACTCGGGCTGACCGACCGCGTGACGTTCAGCGGCTATGCGGATTATGACGCGGTCCCCGAACTCTACCGCGCACACGACGTGTTCGTGTCGCCGACCTACGCCGAGGGGTTCTCGAACACGATCCTCGAGGCGATGGCGTGCGGCCTTGCCGTCGTCTCGTGCCACGCCGTCGGTGTCGTCGACTGCGTCCGCGACGGCGAGAACGGTGTGCTGACCGATCCCGGCGACGTACCTGCGCTGGCTGCTTCGCTGACCCGCGTCATCACCGATACGAGCCTGCGCACGCGCTTGGCGACCGCTGCGCTGGAAGAATGCCGCCGAGTGTATAGCTGGGACGCGGTCGGGCAACAGATCGTCGGGATCTACCGCGACCTGCGTAGCCAGCCGCAAGCCGCCTTCGATACAGACCTGCCGATCACGCCCTGCCGCTTCCGCAGCGAACCGCATCTGCTGTGACCGACCAATGAAGCTGCTCGCGATATCGCCGCATCTGGACGATGCCGCCTTCTCCGCCGGCGGGCTGCTGGCGTCGCGCGTCGACCAGGGCTGGGATGTCACCGTCGCGACGTGCTTTACCGGCAACGTCGCACAGCCGACCGGGTTCGCGCTCGCGTGCCAGCTCGACAAGGGGCTTGGCGCGGACGTCGACTACATGGCTTTGCGTCGTGCCGAAGACCACGCGGCCTGCGAAGCCCTTGGCGCGCGCGCGATCCATTTGCCATTCCTGGAGGCTCCGCATCGTAGGTACACCTCGGCAAAGATGCTGTTCGCGGCACGGTTGCCCGACGACCGGATCGTCGACGATGTCGCAGCGGCGCTAACCGAACTTCTCGCGGCGGAACAGCCTGATCTCGTCCTCGGGCCAGTGTGCCTCGGCAACCATGTCGACCATCACGTCGTTCTGGAAGCGATCCGGCGATCCTGTGCCGATCATACCGTATTGCTGTGGGAAGACTGGCCTTATGCCGATCGCGAAGACCGGGTTGCCGCCATGCCCGCGGTGATCGAATACCTCACGTCCGAGACACGCGCGCGGCGGATCGCTGCCTGTGCCGCGTACACGTCGCAACTCGGCTTCCAGTTCGGTGGGGTCGAAGCGATGACCGAGCGGACCGAACGGATCACCGAGGAACGTTTTTACCCCCTTCAAGCGTTCTGATCGACCGGCCAACACCGCCGCGCGTCCCCAAATCCAAGCAGAGCCATCATCATGACCGAAGTTTCCGTCGTTACCCTGGGCAAGGGGCGTCCAGACCATCTCGTCAACGTCGTCCGCGGGCTGATGCGCCAGACGCTGATGCCGACCGAACTGATCGTCGCGGTGATGCAGGACGACCTGTACGACCTGCCCGAGGCGCCGTTCCCGATCCGCCAGATGCAGGTTGTCGCCGACGCCCTGCCCCTCGCCTCCGCACGTAACGTCGCCGCCCGCGCAGCGACCGGCGACGTCATCGTCTTCCTCGACATGGACTGTATCCCGACGCCCACGCTGCTGGCCGATTATGCCGGGTTCCTCGACACGTTCGACGGACTGCTGATGGGCGAGGTTCTGTACCTGCCGGGTGGCGCGACCGATGGCGACTGGCAGTATGACCGGTTCGCCGAGATCGCGGTAAAGCATTCGGACCGCCGCGGTCCCCCGCCGCAGGGGATCGAGATCTGCACCGACTATCGCTGTTTCTGGTCGCTCAACTTCGCGATGCGGCGGACGACGTTCCTCGGTCTCGGCGGGTTCGACGAGCGCTATGTCGGCTATGGCGGCGAGGACACCGATTTCGGCAAGGCGCTCGACGAGGCCGGCGTGCAGATCGCGTGGATCAAGGGCGGTCTGGCCTATCACCAATATCATCCGCACCACATGCCGCCGGTGCATCATCTCGACAGCGTCGTGCGCAATGCCGAGCTGTTCGAGACCAAATGGGGCTATCTTACGATGGGTCATTGGCTTCAGGCCTTCCGCCTGATGGGCCTGATCGACCCGACCCCGGGTCGGCCGATCCGCATCCTCCGCCGCCCCGACGCCGCCGATCTCGCGCTGACCGGGCAGCAGAGCCATCAGCCCTATGCCAATACCGCGACCGTTATTCGCCTGCTCGAAGACCGGCTGGCCGCAAGCGAGAGAGCGGCGGCGGCCGAATGAGGATCGCGGTCCTCTGCCATGTCCGCCAGCCGATTGCCCAACCCTTTGCTGGCGGGATGGAATCGCAATGCTGGCATCTGGCAGCGGGTCTCCAGGCGCGCGGCCATGACGTGGTGCTGTTCGCTTCAGGGGACAGCGATCCGCGATTTACGATCGATGCCGTGATCCCCGAGCATTACGAACGCACCTTTCCGGGGGCCGAGCACCGTGGTTTCGCGCCGCTGATCGCGCATCTCGACGACGGCTATGCCGCTGCCTGCGACCGGATCGCCGCCGGTGGTTTCGACGTGGTGCACAATAACAGCCTGCACCGCTTCCCGCTCGAGCCGGCGCGGACCGCGGCGGTCCCGACCGTCACGTCGCTGCACGTCCCGCCCTACGACGCGCTGCGCTGGTTCGTGCACGCCAGCGTCACGCCGACCCACCGCCTGACCGCGACCTCGGCACACCAGCTCGCCGCCTGGTGGCCGGATGGCCCGCCACGCGAAGCCTCGTTGCTGCACAATGGCATCGACCTCGCCGCGTGGCCGTTCGTCGCCCAAGGCAACGGCAGCGCAGTCTGGTGCGGAAGGATGACGCCGGACAAGGCGCCGCATCTGGCAGCGCAGGCGGCGCGGCTGGCCGGCGTCCCAATTACGCTGTTCGGACCGATCGAGGATCGCGACTATTGGGACACCGACGTCGCCCCGCTGCTGGACGGCAGCATCCGATATGGCGGGCATCTGGATGCATCGGCGCTGGCGGCGGAGATGGGGCACGCCTCGGTGTTCGTGTTCACGCCGTGCTGGGACGAACCATTCGGGCTGGTCGCGGTTGAGGCGATGGCCTGCGGCCTGCCGGTAGCAGCGTTCGACCGCGGCGCGCTGCGAGAAGTCATCGGCGAGACGGGGTGTTTCGCGCCGCCCGGTGATGTTCCGGCGCTCGCCGACGCGATCACTGCGGCTATTCAACGTCCCCGCGCCGCGCAACGCGATCGGGTCGAGACGGCCTTTACCCGTGATCGGTGGCTCGATCGATGCGAGGACCTTTACCGTGACCTGGTCGGTCACGAACAAGGGCGGGTCGCATGACGAACAGCGACCATTTGGGAGAGCAGCGCGCACTGCTCACCGCACTATACCGGACGCATGTTGAGCTTGGTTCGCGCTATGCGCTGGTCGACTTTCCGGATCATGCGAACGTCGGCGACAGCGCGATCTGGCTCGGCGAACTGGCGATGCTGCGGGAGATAACAGAGCGCGATCCGTGCTACGTTTCGACCTGGCACGATTTCGATCTCGATGCCTTTCGTAGTGCCTGCCCCGACGGCGTGCTGTTCCTGCATGGCGGCGGAAATCTCGGCGACATCTGGCCGCATCACCAGCGGTTCCGCGAGGACATCCTAGCAAGGGTCCGCGATCGACCGGTTGTTCAGCTACCGCAATCGATCCATTTTCGCGTGCCGTCGGAGGTCGATCGGTTCGCCGCGCTCGTCGCAGACCATCCGGATTTCGTCCTGTACGTCCGCGATACGCGCAGCCTGGACTTCGCGCGCAAGCATCTGGCCTGCCCGTCACACCTCGCCCCGGATTCGGCGTATGCGCTCGGCAAGCAATCTCGCGACGCGGCCCAATGTGACGTGCTGATGCTGATGCGCACCGACGACGAACGGCAAGGCTATGCGATATCGCTGGCCGATCCAGCGACCGTCGTCGACTGGCTGGAGGACGATGCCGATCTACCGGTCGGGATCGACGCCAAAGCACGTGAAGCTCAAGCGGTCGCACGCGTCGACCGTGGGCTGCGGTTGCTCGCGCAGGGGCGGGTCGTCGTGACGGACCGGCTCCACGGCCACATCCTCGCCGACCTGCTCGGTATTCCGCACGTCGTTCTCGACAATGACTACGGCAAGATCGCCGCGTATCTCGACGCTTGGCCTGCCCCAGACGCGATCGTGACGAGGGCCACGACGATCGAACACGCCGTGGTTCTTGCCAAGCAGCTCGCCGGCGCGCGGTGACTGCCGCCATGGACGTCAGCCTGCTCGTCTGCACGCGCAATCGCGCCGGCTCGCTGGCGGCTACGCTGGAGTCCGTGGAGCGTGCGGCAGCGTATGCCAGAAATACGACCGTGGAGGTCGTCCTGGTCGACAATGGCTCGGTCGACAGCACGCCGCGGCGACTGGCGGAATGGGGCGCGCAGCAGACTTTCCCGGTCCACCTCGTCTACGAACCGCACCCCGGGCTCGCCCGCGCGCGCAACGCCGGGCTCGCGCACTGCACCGGGCGCATCATCGCGATGACAGACGACGACTGCGTCCTGCGTCAAGACTATTTCGCTGCCCTCTGCGCGGCATTCGGACGAGCCAGCCGGCCGGCGATCATCGGCGGTCGCATCCTGCTCGGCAACCCGGCCGATTTGCCCGTCACGATCAAGCTCGAGGACCATGCCATGGTCGCACCGTCGCGCGGGTTTCCGGGCGGGTTCATCATGGGGGCAAATCTGGCGTTCACCGCGGATGTCCTGCGGTTGACGGGACGCTTCGACGAACGGTTCGGGGCCGGAGCTCCGTTCATTTCCGCCGAGGATACGGATTTCCTGTTTCGTGCAGCAGGCGTCGGCGTCGCGATACTCTACGACCCGCTGATGGTCGTCGATCATCATCACGGGCGCCGGGATATCAAGGACGAAACACGATTGCTGGCGGGCTACAGCTTCGGCGACGGCGCGCTGTACGCCAAGTATCTCGTCTCCGACCGGCGCGCGCTTCGCGCTATCGTCGAGGATATTCTTGCCGTTCGCTTCGACTGGACGCGGCCTGTGAAGACGCATGCCGGCATCAAGCGGTTCTACTGGTTCCGGCTGCGCCATAAGGCCCGGGGCTTCGCCTACTTCTGGTGGATAGCCCTCCGGCGAAACATGTCACGTTTCATCCGATAAACCGCTGTATCTGCTGTTCTTTCGTCCACGATTCACCATATTCGGACCATGGGCGGACGTGTGAAGCGGATGGCAGGACTATTGGAGGCGGAGGCGCGGACGATCGCTGCCGAAGATGCCGGGCGATGCGGGCTGTGCGAGCGGCCCTTGGGGCGAAAGATGGAATGGCATCACCGCATTCCGAAAAGCCGGGGTGGTACGGAGGTCATCCCGGTTCATCCGATCTGTCACCGTATCATCCATGCCAGCGTCTCGAATCAGGATCTGGCGACGGAGTTCGCGGACCTCGATGTCTTGAAAGCACGCCCGGATATCAGTCGCTTCTTGCGCTGGATCGCCGACAAGCCCGCGGATTTTCACGCCCCCACCCGCCGCGCCGATATCCGCTGAGTACACCGGCCTCGACGATCGATCGGTCATCATCAACGGACTTCGACGTAGGCGGCACTTAACGATCGGAGGACCGTTCCTTCAGCGACCCGAACAGCAGGACGCTTTCCATGACCGATGATCCGCGCACCAGCCACCCGACGAGCTTCCCTGGTGAACCGCAGCAGCCGCGCCCCGGGCTTGTCTCCAACATGAAGACCAAGCCCGACCACGGCGAGGAAAGCTATGTCGGCAAGGAGCTGCTGAAGGGGAAGGTCGCGCTCATCACCGGCGGTGATTCCGGCATCGGCAAGGCGGTGGCTATCGCCTATGCACGTGAAGGCGCGGACGTCGCGATCTCGTACCTCGCCGTCGAGCAGGTGGATGCCGACGATACTCGCGCCTGGGTGGAAAAGGCTGGACAGCGATGCGTCTTGCTGCCGGGCGACATTCGCGACCGGGATCACTGCGTCACGCTGGTCGAGCGCACCGTCAGCGACCTTGGCGGGATCGATATATTGGTCAACAACGCCGCAGCGCAGACGATGAACGAGGATCTGGACAGCATCGACGACGACGAGATGCAGGGTGCGTTCGCCGCCAATGTGTTCGCGATGATCCGTCTGGCGAAGGCCGCGGCGCCGCACATGAAGCCGGGGTCGGCGATCGTGAACACCACCAGCGAGCAGGCCAAGGTCGCGACCAAGAGCATGATCGTCTACGCCGCGACCAAGGGCGCGATCTCCAGCCTGACGGTCGGGCTTTCAAACCTGCTCGTCGCAAACGGCATTCGCGTCAACGCCGTGGCGCCGGGCCCGATCTGGACGCCGATCCAGCCGATCGCGAAATCGCCGGAGGAACTGGAGAAGCTTGGACAGGATACGCCTCTGGGACGCGCGGGTCAGCCCGCCGAGCTCGCGCCGGCCTATGTCTTGCTGGCGTCTTCGGAGGGAAGCTACATGACCGGCGCGGTGATTGCGGTCACCGGTGGCGTGCCGATCAACTGACGAACGGACGGGCGCCCCGGCGCCCGTCCATTGATACGGCTAAGAGTTCGCCACTTCGACGCGACGCGCCGCGCGCGCATGCTCTTTCGTGAAATCCCCGACGCCGCGGTCGGTGTGGCACAACCGGTCCCAATGGCGAAAATACAGGCCATAGTTGCAGCCATAAAGTTCGTGATGCCGCTGATGATGGCTGGCCGTGATCAACCATCCGCCCAGCGGGCCCGACCACATGAAACGCGGAAAAATCTCCCATCCCATATGGTTCGTCACTCCCATAACCGTCATGATCGTCAGCACGATGCCAAGACCAGCGATATGAATCGGGACGAGGAACACCAGCAGCGGAATCACCACCGCACCAGTCAGCGCCTCAATCGGGTGAAACGCCATTGCGGCCCATGCCGTCGGAGGGCGGCTGGCATGATGCAGCGCGTGCGCCAGCTTAAACGGTTTCGGACGATGCATCCAGCGGTGCGTCCAGTAGAACCAGGTATCATGCAGCAGCAGGTACAGGAAAACCGAGACCGGCAGGTACCAGAGCGGATAGGCGTGGATATCGGAATATACCTTGGTCCAGCCATGATGCTGCCATCCCCAGGCGACGACGCCTGCGGGGATCCCGTAGAGCGCTGCGGACGCCAGGCTCCAGATGATTTCCCGACGGACCTGCGGGTCCAGCCCGAGGTACAGCCCCGGATGCTTGCGGACCGTGATCCACGCGAACGCGCCCGACACAAGGAGATAGCGAACGCCGACGATGACGGTCATCGCGACAGCGGAGAAGATGATGGCGAGCGTCATGCTTGATCCTCGACGACCCTGCAATCGGCTGCTCGCACCGTGAGAGCACGGCGCCGCGAGGGAAGCCCCCACCACGGCGTTCCCGGCGAGAGATGGTGCTCGTGATGATAGCCGCCGAAGTGGAAGCAGGTCAGCAGCGATACTATCGGGCCCACGTCGATACTGTGCGCGCGGTGAGCGTCCACAAAAGGAGTCTCGCGCTCCCGGTGCGGCAACCACGTCCCGAACACGAACAACTGCGCCACGGCACCCAAGGCCGGCAATGCCCAAAAGATGACGATGTTGCCGAGCGGTGCCCCGAGCAGCAACGTATAGATCAGCGCGACCACGGTTATCCGGATGATCTGCCCGTGGGAATAATAGGTCTTGAAGAACTGCAGGAACCAACCGCCGAGACTGGGGTCGCCACCGTGAAAATCGGGGTCCCCCGCTCGTCCGGTTTCCTTGTGATGCAGATGATGCTGCGGCAACAGGGATGCATAGGACAGGCAGGCATAGAGCGAGAGGCAGGTCGCACCGATCGCCCGGTTCAACCGTGGTCGATCGGGCGCCAGCGCACCGTGCATTGAGTCATGCGCGACGATGAACAATCCGGTACTCAGCCAAGTCTGGACGATGACCAGCACGGCGGCCAGAGGAATTGTATCCAGGCCCCAACGCCAGAAGAAAATGCCGGTTATGTGGATCGCCAGCCACGCCACGACGATCGCGGCGGATAACGACACGCCGACACGGGTCTGATGCCGCAGCGCCTCCGATTGGCGAACCGTCACGCTCACTTCTTTGCATCTGCCGAGACAAGGTTTCCCGCTTTGTCAGCACGTACCGCTCGTCGCTGCGGATCGGCGTTCGCGCGCAACTGCGCCTTCAGCACGGCAGGCTTGCGCGCGAACAGGAAACCGTGACTGACGGTACCGTCCTTGCCCTCTACCGCGTGGTGCAGGCGGTGCGCTTGCAGCAGGCGCTTGAAATACCCTTGTTTGGGCACCCAGCGGAAGCCGCCGCGCTGATGCACGAGCATGTCGTGCACGAAGGCATAAATGCCGCCGTACACCGTGATGCCGAGCGCTGCCCACCACAGCGGCTCCCACCAGAGCCCGACGACGAACAACACGATCGGCACGATCGCGAAGACGACCGCATACAGGTCGTTCTTTTCGAACCAGCCCTCGTGATCTTCGTGATGCGACTTGTGCCAGCCCCAGCCCCAGCCGTGCATGACATAGCGATGCGCCGCCCACGCGAAGCACTCCATGAACAACACCATGAAGACGACGATCGCGAGTTTCTCGAACCAGGTCACTTTGCGCGATCGCACGAATTGACGGTGGACGGGTGCAGCGAATTCAGCATGATGCACACATAACCGTTACCCGCCGGCTATGCGAGGGCGCTGCGCGACAAAATATCCCGAGCCGGTGGCGTCGAAGCCATTCTCCGCTCCGGACCACGTCGTCTTTAGATCGCGTGATGTCCATGTAATGTGGTCGAAATCGACCTGCTTGGGCACCGCATGGCGGCACGCTGCGTTCGACCGGTATGATTGCCCCGTTGTTCCGCGCCGACCACCGAGAGACTCCCTCCTGGGTCTTGATCGGGGCCATGTTGATGAGCTTCCTCGTCGCCCAATATCATCACCGCTTTACCGTGGATCCGATCCGAGCGGCTCCCGCGATGGCAGCGGTGATGGCACTCGCCCTCGCGCTGGCGATCGGCAAGTACACCGCGCGGCCGCGCCTCATTGCCGGCGCGCGAGCGTTTCTCCAAATGACGCTGTTCACGGTGCTCGGCGTCGTTCTGGCGTATGCCCTGGCAGCAAACGCAGGACGGTTGTGGGATGCCCGCCTAGCCGCCGCTGATCGCGCGATCGGTTTCAACTGGCCGGTCGTGTTGGCGTTGCTCGACAAATCCCCTCCTTTGATTTGGCTGCTTGGACTGGCGTATCACAGCCTCACCTTGCAGATGATCGTCGTCATCGTAGCGCTGAGCGGCATGGGGAAATTCGACACACTGAGGACGATGGTCTGTGCCGCGATCCTGTCCGGTTTCGTCACGATACTGATTTCAGGGCTCACTCCGGCGATGGGCAATCTGTTCGATCCATCGCGCTACGGGCATCTCTGGCCGTCCATAGCCTGGCTCGAACAGGGGCTGATTTCTGGGCTTCGCGACGGGTCGCTACGCGTGCTCGATCTCACCATGCTCATGGGAATCGTCAGCTTTCCCAGTTTCCATGCGACGCTCGCCACCATCTTCATATGGGCGTTCGGCGCGATGCCACGGCTTGCGGTTCCAGGCCGGGTATGGGCCGTACTTACGATCGTCGCGACACCGGTCTTCGGCGGTCACTACGGGGCCGACGTCATCATGGGGCTGTTCCTCGCACCACCTGCCATCATTGCAAGCCGCCACATCACGCGGCGCAGGCGGGCTCCCCATCTGATGGACTCAGCCCTGCCGGCATAGCGTCGACATCGTCGAAGAGGGCCGAATCAACCAGCGCCGCAGCCTCGGCAGCGCCCCCGGCCCCCGCCATTTCAGCGGCGAGCAAATTCGCCGCCTGGCGGTACGACGGATCCGACAGCACGAGTCGCAGCGCCGCTTCAAGCTCCCCCTTGTCTGCTTCGGCGGGCGATACGATACGAGCCGCCCCGATCCGCTTCAGTCGCGCGGCGGTAGCGGGTTGTTCGAATGCCAGCGGTACCGCAACGATCGGAACGCCGGCGGCCAGTGCGTCCAGCACCGTGTTGAACCCGCCGTGCAAAATCGCCGCCGAACATTTTGGCAGGATACGTGTCTGAAACCAGAATGCCCGCACCAGCGGCCTCCCGGGTAGCGAAGTGACTTCGGCCTCGCGCAGCCCGCCACCATGCGCGACCACCGCACGAGCGCCGACCGCGGCACAGGCAGCCGTCATCGCGGCGAACAACGATCGGCGCGCGCCCTGCAATGACCCCAGCGAACAGAATATGAGGGGTCGGCCGTCGTCTTCCGGAAGATCGACGTCAGGTTCGTCCAGCCGCCACGGCGCGCCGTATCGGAAGCTCGGTGGCAATGCCGCGCGGGGGAAATCCAGACCTGCCGGGCATTGTGCGACGTGCAGGCGGTCCGACCATTGATGCCTAGGGTCGGGGTCAAGCTTCCACCGGCGCGCATAGGACGACACGACTTTCGCGATCGGCCGCATCAGCAGGTCGCTGACGGCGTACCCACCATTGTTGCGGCGAAGGCCGGCCGCGGTGGGACGATATTCCCACCCGAGAAACGGTGGCGGGACCATTGGCTCTCTGAGCAAGGGCAAGCCGGTGACGGCAGTCACGAACGGCAGTCGGAGATGTCGTGCCACCAGCGCACCGGCCGGCTCGACGGAGTCGGCGAGTACCGCATCGACCCCAAGCCTCGACAGTGCCGCCGGAAGAGCCTGCAATAGCAGTTCCGTCACGGACGCCGTGCCGCGGATCATCCTGGTAAGTCCGACAGGGCCGGACGGCTGCGCCAGCTTCCGGTTATATGCCGCCAACAAGCCTTGGCAGTCCGCCGGGTGGTCCAGCGCCGCAAAACCGACACTGCCGTTGGGCACTAGCGAGGCGACGTCGGCCAGATGGACTATCGTGACTCTACGCCCTGCTTCGACGAGCGAAGTTCCCAATGCCACCAGCGGATTGATATGCCCGGCCGTTGGCGGCGCGATGATGGCGATGTGTCGCCGATTGACCGTCAATGCCGTGGAGCTTTCCGTCGCCGTCTCGTTTGACCGCTTACTATCAGCATGCAGGCGAGCAGCGATAGCTCGATTTTGCGGGGTAACCCACTACGCTTGCTCCATTGATCGTAGTCAACGCGTGTTCAAATACAGGCGTTCAGACACTCGTCCCAGAACTCGCGTGCTGATCTGGCCTCACCAAATTCTGACCTTTGGACTGCTAACCAAGCGGCGAGGTTCGTCGATCCGCCCCTCGTCGCGTGGTAGCCTTGGCGTAGGTCTCAGGCCACCCCGATCCAAGCATCGACCTGTTCCGCCAGTACCCCGAGCGGCAGCGCGCCATGCGCCAGCACCACCTCGTGAAAATCGCGAATGTCGAAGCGCGCGCCCAATGCGGCCTCCGCTTTATGCCGGAGCGCCGATATACGCTGCTGGCCCATCATGTAGCTCGTCGCCTGGCCAGGGTTGTTGATGTAACGGTCGACCTCCTTGACCACGTCGCGTGCCGAGAGTGGCGCATTCTGGGTGAAATAGGCGACCGCCTGATCGCGGCTCCAACGCTTGGCGTGCATGCCCGTGTCGAGCACCAGGCGACACGCGCGCCACACTTGCAATGCCAGCATCCCCAGTTCCGAATAAGGGTCGCGATAGGCGCCCATCTCCTTGGCGAGCCGTTCCGAGTACAGGCCCCAGCCTTCGGTATACGCGCCATAATAGCCGAAGCGCCGGAACTTCGGCACGCCGGTCGGCTCCTGTGCGCGAGCAATCTGGAAGTGATGCCCCGGCGCGCCTTCGTGATGGGCGATCCCCTCGACCTGAGTCTTCTGCACCTGCGTCATGTCCGCCAGATTGACGTAGAAGATGCCGGGCCGCGAGCCATTCGGGGCGGGCTGATCGTAAAACGCCACCGCGGCAGTTTCCTGTCGCCACGTCTCGACCGCGCGTACCTCCAGCGGCGCCTTTGGCAGTCGGCGAAAGAAGCGAGGTGCGGCGGCCATGGTCTGCGCGATTGCCGCGCGTGCGTCGGTGAGATAGAGTTGACGGCCAGCATCGGTGTTGGGGTATTTGAATTTCGGATCGGACCGCAGCGCCACGAAGAGATCCTGCAACGATCCGGTGAAGCCCGCCCGTTTCATCACCGCCGTCATCTCGGCGTGGATCGATCGTACCTGATCCAGCCCAAGCTGGTGGATCTGCTCCGCAGTCATGTCGGTGGTCGTGTAATAGGCGAGCCGCGCTTGATAATAGGCGTCGCCGCCTGGCAGGCTCCACGCGCCGTCATTGCCCTTGGCGAGTGGCTCGTTCTCGTCCAGCGCGGCAAAGAGTATGTCGAAGCCTTGGCGGAACGGCCCTTTCAATGCCGCGACCGCATCCGCGATCAGCGCCGCCTTGATGCCCTCGGACACGCCGAGCTTGCCGACCTTCGCCTTGAAATCGGCGAGCAGGCTGCTGTCCGCGCCACTATCGAACGGCGCTCCGGTGATAACTTGGCGGGCATCGCCACGGGCAGGCGTGAAAACCATCTTTGGCGGCACGATGCCCTTGGCCGCCTGTTTGCGCATGGTTGCGGCGACCTCGCGCATGACGCGCAGGGAATCACGCAACCGCGCCACATAGGCGTGAGCGTCGGCTACCGTGGCGATGCGGTGCTGGTTGATGAGGAAAACCGGGATGTTGCCCGCCGGGCTGCCGTTCGTCGATACCGGGAAGGCATAGTCTCGGAACGCGAACTGGCGGCGATCCGTGGCGACCTGCGCTTCGAACAATCTATAGCTCAGCCGAGCATCGGGTCCAAGCCGATCGACCGAGAAGCTGCGTCGCAGGTCGGCGAGTTGCGCATCCTGCAAAGCTTGTGCGCGCTGTGCGGCAGCGTCGGTATAATCGTCGAGCCTGTCGTAGTTGGTCTTGAGGCCGAGGCTGGTCTGTGTCTCGGGACTGAGTGCGACACTCGCATCGAACGCGGCATCGAGAAAGCGCAGGAGCCGCGCATCGTCATCGGCGGTCCCGGTTGCCGCAATGGCGATCTGTGGGTCGATCAGCGGCAGAGCGGCGCCCGCCATCAGCATTCCTACAAACGCGCGCTTGGTAAGCATTCCAGAGTCTTTCTATCGGTTCCGGACCAGCGCTAGCCGCCGCTTTGCGTCACCGCAATGATCAACACTGCCGAATACTAGGAGCCGAACAGGAGATCGTTCACAACGCGCGATGACCTTGGGGGGAGATGTTCAGTAGACCTCTGATGCCTTCCAAGTCCTGTCATCTGGACGGCCCCCATGGCGGCGATCATGTGATCCCGGGCACTCTAACTTTCGCTAGTATTCACGGTAGACGGGTTACCGGGGAAACCTGTTCAGAACCTATTGTACTATGGTAGCGCTATCGATATCGTCACGAAAAGAACGATAAAAATGGGAGAGCGACTATGGGATTCGGGTTCCGCGTGAACGCCGTTCGTCGATGGGTTGGACACCCGCTTCTGTGCCTGTCCGGCCTGATGATTGCCTCGACCACGCCGGCGCTGGCACAGACCGACAAGATGGCGTCTATCGCCACTCCGGCGCAGCCCGACGCCATCGCGCTTGGTACCGGTAAACTCCCGGGGGCGACCGCACCGGAGGCTTGGCACAGTCAATATGGCAGCGTGTTCGCCCGCAACGTCACCGTTGCGACCCTAACCCCCTTCCTGCCGGATCCCGCCAAGGCCACCGGTACAGCGGTGATCGTCGCACCGGGCGGTGGATTCCAGACGCTGTCGATGCAGAACGAAGGCTGGGACGTGGCGCGTGCACTTGCCGCCAGAGGCGTCGCTGTGTTCGTCCTGAAGTATCGCCTGAACCCGACACCGCAGGATCTTGCCACATTCGCGCGACCGGTGCCGCAGGGTATGCGCCCGCCACGTCCGAACGCCGCTGCGATGATGGCGGGACTTGCGCCGCAGATCACGGATGCGAGGGCAGCGTTCGCCACGGTCCGCAAGCGTGCGGGCGAATGGCATGTCGATCCCAACCGCATCGGCATGGTCGGATTTTCCGCAGGTGCGATGCTGACGATGGCAACGACCGTCGCCGGGCAGGACGCCAAGCCGGCCTTCATCGGTAACATCTACGGTCCGCTTGCCGCGATGACGGTGCCGGCCGACGCGCCGCCGATGTTCGTTGCGCTCGCGGCAGACGATCCCTTCTTTGGCAATGGCGGCTATGGGCTGATCGACAGCTGGCGTGCGGCCAAGCGTCCGGTCGAGTTCCACCTGTTCGAACAGGGCGGTCACGGCTTCGGCATGTACCCGAAGACCACCACGAGCACGGGCTGGTTCGATGAATTTACCCGCTGGATGGCGATGCACGGCTGGCTTAAACCGGCGCAGTAAACTCCCTCTCACGAGTTTTATGACATTTCCGCCGGAGAGCCGCGCAACCAAGCGCGCCACCGGCCACGATATTCGACAGGAGAGACGTGTGTCCCGCAAGAGCATCGCCACCGCCCTCGCTTCGGTGAGACTCTGTGCATTTTCCAGCGCGATATACGCGCAGTCGCTGACGGTTAGCCCCGCCGAAACGCTCGAGGCGCAGGGGTTCAGCGTCATCGTCGACCATAACCAGTCGAGCCCGATCCGCTTCGCGGCGATGGCCGCGACCGCGGAGGTGAAGTGATGCGCACCCTTTTCATCGCTATTGCCCTGCTGGCCTCCGCTACCGTCGCAACCGCATCATTGGCTGGACAGGATCCGGCGCCGGAGCAGCCGCCCCGCTACACCGCGATCAAGCTCTGGCCCAACGGCGCGCCGGGTTCGGCGGCACGCCGCGGCGAGGCGGAGATCGGCCGTGACTATTGGGTCCGCAACATCCACGACCCGTCGCTGGTCGCCTTTCCCGCCGACGTAGCGAACCGCAATGGAGCCGCGATCGTGATCATGCCCGGCGGTGGGCACAAATTACTCGTATGGACGAACGAGGGCACGAAAGTCGCGACCGCGCTGAACCGCATGGGGGTGACCGCGTTCGTGCTCAAATATCGCCTCGCGAACGAGCCCGGCTCGAAATATTCGGTCGAAGGCGATGCTGCGGACGACGCGCGGCGCGCGATGCGCTGGGTCCGCGCGCATGCCGCAGACTATGGCATCGATCCGTCGCGCGTCGGTGCGATGGGCTTTTCGGCAGGCGGCGAACTCGTGTCGCTGATCGCGGACAATCCCGAGCCTGCCGAGCGTCGACCCGCCGATCCGATCGACCGTCAGTCCGCTCGCCCCGATTTCCAGGTGTTGATCTTCCCCGGGCCACGAGGCATCCCAGCGACCGCCATCGCCAACGCGCCCCCAGCGTTCCTCGTAGCCGGCAGCCGCGATCCTTGCTGCGCCGCACCGACGGTCACGCTCTACGAACAGTTGCGCAAGAGTGGCGTGTCGGCGGAACTTCACATGTATGCCGACAGTGGCCACGCGTTCAATCTCGACGAGTCGAACCGGATCTCGATCCTGCACTGGCCGGATCGCCTGCAAGACTGGCTAGCGGATGGCGGCTGGCTTTCGCCCCGACTTGCGAAATGAGGCACGGATATTTTCGTTTTTTGGGGCCGATCATGCCGGGCGACAATCCGGATTCTCCAATGTGAACTGACATTGATGGTTTTCGATGACCTATTGACGAGACGGTCGTCCACCTGACCCGTCCGGGGGACAGAAAGTCCGCCCGGATTGAGTTTGGCACCGTCGCCTACATGCCGGCTGCGGTCGGGCGGACGATGACCTCGTTGATGTCCACTCCCTCGGGCTGCTCCAGTGCGTAGCGGATCGCCCGTGCGATCGCGTCGGGAGTCAGCGACTTTTGCCGCCATGTGGTCAGTGCAGTGGCAATATCCGGGTCGGTGATGTCGTTGCCCAGTTCGGTTGCCACGACGCCGGGCGAAATGATCGTCGTGCGGATATCGTCATGCTCCTGCCGCAACCCTTCGGTGATCGCCCAGACCGCGTATTTGGTGGCGCAGTAAACGGCGGCGCTCGGCATCACGAAATGCGCGGCGATCGATGCGACGTTGACGACGTGGCCCGCCTGCTGCGCGATGAAGCGGGGCAGCACGGCAGCGATCCCGTTCAGCACGCCGTGAACGTTGACGTCGATCATCCGCGTCCACTCGTCCTGCTTCAGCGCCGCAAGTGGCGATAGCGGCATCACGCCGGCATTGTTGATCAGCACGTCCACGCGCCCGAACCGCGCTTCCGCCGCATCGGCGAACGCGGCGAAGCTTGCCGCGTCGGTCACGTCCAGCACCTGCCACGCGACGTTGTTGCCGAGTTCTGCCGCAAGCGCCTCAAGGCGATCGGTCCTGCGCGCACCGATGAAAAGGCGCGCGCCCTCGGCCGCCAGTTCGCGCACGGTGGCCTCGCCGATACCGCTGGAGGCGCCGCTGATCAGCACTGTCTTGTCGATGACGTTGTTCATGATGGTTCCTTTCGTGTCGCCTTGAAGGCTGGACACAGATGGAACCGGATTGCCGACCAGCGTGAGACCGATCCCCCGCAATGCTTGCACGATCCTCCGAAACGACCTCACCTCCGCTTGTGACAATGGCTGGCAGCGGACACAGTCCCATGATGAGTACGATCGCAGACCTCGCCACGCTGGTTGCGCGCCATGTCCCGAGAACCGGCATGGTCAGCACGCCAATCCATCGACTATCGCTGTTCCGGGCCGATGAGCCGACCGTGCCCCTGCCCGCCGTGTATGACGCGTCGCTTTGCATAATTGCCCAAGGTGCTAAGCGAGTCTCGCTCGGCGGAGAGAGCCTGCTCTACGATGCCGCGCATTATTTGCTGGTCTCGGTCGACCTGCCGCTCGTCGGACACGTCGTCCAGGCGGATCGTGACGCGCCGTACCTCTGCTGCAAGATCGACATCGACCAGTCCATGCTGGCGGACCTCATCCTGGCGGAAGGCGGCCGGGCGCCGAAAGCCGATCTGCCGGCGCTCGCGGTATATCGCAGCGACGACGATCTGGTCGACGCGGCATGCCGACTGGTTCGGCTACTGGATCGGCCCGACAGCATCGCTGCGCTAGCGCCGCTGATCGAACGGGAGATCCTGTACCGTTTGCTCGTGGGTCCCCACGGGGCTGCGCTTCGCTACATGGCAGTCGCCGACAGCCACCTCAATCAGGTCAGCCGCGCTATCGCAACAATCCGCACCGGGTTCGATCGGCCGCTCCGCATCGGCGACATCGCCACCGCCGCGGGTATGAGCCCGTCGTCGCTCCACGAACACTTCAAGGCGGTGACGAAAATGACGCCGTTGGCGTATCAAAAACAATTGCGACTACAGGAGGCACGACGCCTAATGCTGTCAGGGAACACCACGGCAAGCGGCGCAGGTTTTGCCGTGGGCTATGAAAGCCCATCACAGTTCAACCGCGAATATACACGGTTGTTCGGTGCCCCTCCGCGTCGTGACATCGAGCAACTCCAACTGAGCGGCAATTTACTGACGCCCGTGTAGCGACACTCTACTGGTTCGGCGATTTCTACCCGCTCGACAACGGCGCCGATCGCGGTTGCGGAAACGATGATCGCCGAACCGTTCCAGGTTCGGGGAGTCCGGCCAATCGCTAACACTTTGCGGCAAAGCTATTCTCTTGTGGGCGGATCATCGCGCCTTCGATCTTGGCGGGACCGATGGCCTGCGCCTTTCGCCCCCCAGTCTCGAACGATACAGGTCAGGAACGGAGGAGACGAGCATGACCGCAAACACGATGAAGGTAGACGACCAAGCCAAGATCGACCTGTTCCAGGTTATCGCGCCCATCGTAATGCAGTATCTCGCCGCGAACTCCCCGGATCGAGCACTGATTGCGGATGACATCATCGATTTCTTTGCGCTGTCGATCGCTGCGGTGATCGAAAACGACACGGATCTCTCGACCCCGCAGCATCAGCGAAAGGCCGGTGAGGCAGCCGGGAAGCATATCGCGCACTGGGTCAGGCTTCTGAAGCTGGATCACGAACACCGCGGCATGTCGTTGCTGGCGATGACGATGGGTACGGTCGCGTCGGACGAGGCGCAGCAATAGCCGCCCAGTTGTTCCCCTCGTTCCCCTGCGCCGGCCAGAAGGCGACACCCGCCGCCGTCGATTTCTAATCGCTCATGCTGAACTACGTCGCGGCCTGAGCCTGCCGCGAAGGTGAACCGTCCGACCGATATGCGAATTAACCTGGAACCAGCCTTCGAAGGTGAGCGCTTGAGCCATCAGGAAGCCGGCACTCCCGGTCAATTTGGGATTTGAGCATGACGGAAGCGACCTGGGGCGACGATGCGAAGACGCCGGATATCGACTGGCGGATGAGTGCTGCGTTGGAGAACGTGCCGCGTGGGAACGAAAACCTCGCCGAGGTAACGAGCCTGGAGGGCGCTGTCCGTACGTGGATGACGCTCGATTTCGAGCATCGCGACGCTGCCGTTCTTACGCCGGAGCACCCTTTGCAAATCGACGGTGCGGCCCATGCAACCCTCGCTGGCGACGGTATCGCCGCGCTGGCCGAGCGGCTGCCTAGCGCGAACGACGAGGGCTGAGGCATGGCATCTGCGAGCGTTCGCTTCGAGCCTGGCGAGTATGAATGGCTTGCCGAACGGCACGGCGTCCTGTTCCTCGGCCACACGGACCTTGGCATGGTCGAGTTCCTGATCACGAGCGAGGCGTTGGCGGAGTTCATCGATCCGGACCTCGACGGCATCGACAGCGATACCGCGATCGAGGCGTATGGGGAATTCGAGTCCGACATACACCGTATCGCGCGGCGGGAGTTCGTCAGCCGGCTGGGTGGGGAGCCCCCAGTCCTGCTCACGGCCGCCGACGTTTGGGACGAACCTTCGCAATCCCGCAGGCCGTAACCCTTCGACCGCCAATCATATTGCCCGCCAACAAGGACTGATCTGATGGAAACCCGCAAACTGGGCCAGCAAGGCCTCGAAGTCTCCGCGCTGGGTCTCGGCTGCATGGGCATGTCCGACTTCTACGGAAGCCGCGACGAGACGGAGTCCATCGCGACGATCAATCGCGCGCTGGATCTCGGCGTGACGTTCCTGGACACCGCCGACATGTACGGCGTTGGCGCCAACGAAGAGCTGGTCGGTCGCGTGGTACGCGAGCGGCGCGAGTGGATCGTGGTCGCGACCAAGTTCGGCAACGTCCGCGGGTCGGATGGCAGCTTCAAGGGCATCAACGGTCGCCCCGACTATGTACGGTCGGCTTGCGACGCGAGCTTGAAGCGGACCGGGCTCGATTTTATCGATCTCTACTACCAGCACCGCGTCGACCCCGACGTGCCGATCGAGGAAACTGTCGGCGCGATGGCAGATCTCGTCCTCGCGGGTAAGGTCAAGTATCTCGGCCTGTCCGAGGCCGCCCCCGCGACGATCCGCCGAGCGCATGCCGTGCATCCGATTTCCGCGTTGCAGACCGAATATTCGCTATGGAGCCGTGACGTCGAGGACCAGATCCTGCCGACGGTACGCGAACTGGGGATCGGCTTCGTGCCGTACAGCCCGCTTGGCCGCGGTTTTCTCACGGGCCAGTTCAAGACACCCGACGATTTCGACGCAGGTGACACGCGCCGCAACCATCCCCGCTTCCAAGGCGAGGCATTTCAGAAGAACCTCGACCTCGTAACCGCGATTGGCACGATGGCGGCAGACAAAGGCTGCACACCGGCCCAACTGGCGCTCGCCTGGGTACTCCGCCAAGGCGAGGATATCGTGCCGATCCCGGGTACCAAGCGCCGCAAGTATCTTGAGGACAATCTGGGTGCGCTCGACGTGGAGCTGAGCGATGCCGATCTCGCCCATATCGATGACATTCTTCCGCCCGGCGCGGCGCAGGGGACACGCTATCCAGACGCCTCGATGGCGAGCATCGACGCGTGAGCGTGCCATCTTTCGCGGCGATCGCGCCGGGCAGGCTCGCGGTCGTCACGGGTGCGGCCGGCGGCATTGGACGGGCCGCTGCTCGCGCCTTTGCGGACGCGGGCATGCGGGTGGTTCTGGTCGACCGTCCCGGTGAGGCGCTAGAGCAGGCCGCAGCCTCGATGAACGGCGCGGTTGCGCTGCCCGCCGACGTCGCGGATCGTACCGCGATGGCCGCGCTGGCAAAGGAGGTGGTCGACCGTCACGGTCCCGTCTCGGTGCTGATGAACAACGCCGGCATTGGCGGGGGCGGTGATGTGTTTGCCGACCCATCAAAGTGGGACGAGGTGCTCGGCGTCAACCTGATGGGCGTGATCCACGGCGTCCAGGCCTTCGTCCCGGGCATGGTCGAAGGCGAGGCCCCTGCCCTCGTCATCAACACCGGCTCCAAACAGGGCATCACGCAGCCGCCCGGCAACACCGCCTACAACGTCAGCAAGGCTGGGGTGAAAGCGCTGACCGAAGGCCTCGCCCACAGCTTGCGCGAACGGTCCGGAAGCCGGGTCAGTGCCCATCTGCTCGTGCCCGGCTTCACCTGGACCGGAATGACGGGTGGTCGACTGGCCGAGAAACCGCCCGGCGCGTGGACAGCCGAACAGGTCGTGGCGCTGATGATGGACCGCGTGGCAGCGGGCGACTTCTACATCTTGTGCCCGGACAACGAGACGACTTCCGAACAGGATGCGAAGCGCATAGCGTGGGCGGCGGGGGACCTGATCGAAAACCGCCCCGCCCTGTCGCGCTGGCATGAGGATTGGCGCGATGCCTTCGCGGAGTTCATGCGGGACTAGTTGCCTGCTGGGGGGCCTTCACGGCAAGTCATCGCTGCCGTGAAGGCCCGCCCTGCATGCGCCAGACCGTGCCGCTCCCCTCACACGCATGGCAGAGAAACGGATTGCCGATCTGGTTGCGTGATGGAAGAATGCGATCATGCAGATACTAAAAGCGGCCGGTCTCGCCCTCCTCGCGTCAGTTCCCGCCAGTGCACAGATCGTCGCACAACCCTCGGCAGGAACATACCAACGCGCCGTCGCGGCCGGTTACAAGGCGGCGTTCTATTGCTCAGGCATCTTCAATGCAGGCCGCACGCCGGAGCAGATCGATGCCGATGAGTTGGCCGGCATCTACCCGGACTATGAGAAGATCGTGCTGAGGCTCACGGCGAACGTCGACCGCGCCCGCCAATCCGTCTCCGTAGGGTTCGATCCAAAGCTACCTCCGAGACGCGCGGAGTGGACTAGCGGGCATGGTTGCGTGACGTTGCCGATCGGCAGCACGGCACCATCTAGCCGCAAGTCGACGGCGGCACCGTCGATTAGAGCAGCCGATCCTCGTCGCTGGCCGCTAGGTGACGCCGGCATCGCACCGCGTCCGTCGGCCACGCTGACCGGCGCCGTCGGCCAGGCATTCGGGACCGGCTATGGCGTCGGCACCAAGACGGTCGGCGTAATCGTTGTGAAGGACGGCGAAGTTCTTGCCGAGCAATATGGCCCCGGTTTCGGGCCGTTCGTGTCCAATCGAACCTGGTCGGTCGGCAAGTCGATCGCCGGCACGCTCATCGGCCTGAACAACGCAGGCGCGTTGAAGGCCCCCGCCGCCGTGCCGCAATGGAAGGCCGGCGATCCGCGTCATGCCATCACGCTCGACAATCTTCTCCGCATGGCATCCGGCCTGCACAGCGACACCGCCGGCAATCGCACCGATGCCATTTATTTCGGCGGTACCACGGTGGACGAACAGGCGGTGGCATGGCCGTTGGAAGCGCTGCCCGGCACGCGCTTCCGCTACGCCAACACCGATATCCTGCTCGCGATCTATGCCACCCGAAACGCGATCGGAGAGGCGCGGTACCGGGCATTGCCGGGCAGCCTGTTCGGCCCTCTCGGCATGGCGCATACCGTTGCCGAGACCGACTGGCACGGCAATTACATCCTCTCCAGCCAGGTCTGGTCGACCGCGCGCGACCTAGCGAGGCTGGGATTGTTCTGGTCGCAGGACGGCGTCTGGCAGGGCAAGCGCCTGCTGCCGACAGGCTGGATGCGCACCATGACGACGCCGAGTGGACCGCAGCCGTTGAGCGGACCAGGCTATGGCGCAACGATGTGGCTGTTCGGGCCCAAGCAGGGTTTGCCCGAGGGCAGCTACGCCGCGCAAGGCAACCGGGGCCAGTATGTGATGGTGATCCCGTCCCGGCAGCTCGTGATAGTCAGGCGCGGCGAGGATCCCGGTGCTGCGCGGTTCGACGTCGCGCGCTTCGCCGCCGACGTCGCCGCGGCGTTACCGTGAGCTTCCCAGGCAGAGTCCGCCGCGACATCTAGCGTTTCGTGAACACCGCCTTGGGCAAGACGACGTGGACGCCCTTGTTGCGGTCGACGAGCTCGGTGATTTCGACATCGCCCGCGACGCTGATCAGCATGTACGCATCGTCGCGCGTCATGCCTTTTTCCGCGACGAGGAAATCGATCATGTTGCGCAGCGCCTTGCGGGTCGCATGGCTGAGATCGTCGTCGAAGCCCATCGCGATATAGGCCTTGGGTGTCTCGGCGCGCGGATAGGTGATCGCCGCCCTCTTGTGCAACACGAACTCGAACGTCCCGGTCAACGAGGTCTCGAGAGCGGTGATATCGACCTCGCCATTACCCTGCGCGGCATGGCCGTCGCCGACCTGGAACAGCGCGCCGGGGGCGTAGACGGGAAGGAACAAGGTCGTCCCGGCGACGAGCGCCTTGTCATCCATGTTGCCGCCGTTGATCGTCGGCGGCGCGCTGTCGTAGCGTCCGAACGCAGGCGGCGGCGCGACCCCCATGCTGCCGAAGAACGGTGCCAGCGGCACTTCGACGCCGGGCGCGAACAGGCCCACCATGCGCTTCGCGTCCAGCGGCACGATCTTCATCCGCGCATAGGGAAAATCGTCGGTCAGGAACCCCGCCCCGTACCGGAACGCGTTATAGGCATAGGGTATCGCCAGATCGACTCTCCGGATGCGCACTTCCAGCATATCGCCGGGTTCCGCGCCGGTGATCGCGATCGGTCCCGTCAGGATATGGCCGCCGGGGCCGCGCGCGCTGGCTGAGACGCCGTCATAGACTGCACGCAGCGCCGGTTCGATCTGCGCGGGCGCGACGCCGGCCTTTTCGAGGCCCGCCGGGCTGTTGGTCAGCAATGTGTGGATCACCACCGTGTCGCCCGACCGGATCGTCAGCACCGGCTTGTCGGTGGCATCGTAATGCCCCCAGGCGACCGTCTGCGGCGTCGCCTTCAGTTCGTAGGTCGCGGCGCCCGCGGGCATCGCCACGGAAGCCAGAGCGGCAAGGATCAGGTAGCGCATCGTCATCCCCTTAATAGGCCAGAGCGCAGCCGTCCGCGCGCATCTCGCTCGCGGCGGCATAAACGCGCGTGTCACCGTCCATGCGGTGCTCGACGCATTCGTAGCGGCCGAAGCCCCCGTCGGGCTCACCGATCGTCCAGCCGATGTCGGCCAGACGCTGCTTCGTGGCAGCAGGCACACCCGATTCCAGCCGCAACAGTCCACGCGGTCCCAGCCCGGCGCTGTCCTCCCCCATCGATTGCGACGAGCCCTCATGGTGCCATCGCGGCGCATCGCCCGCCGACTGGATCTCGAGGCCATAGTCGACGCGGTTGACGATGATCTGCGTCTGCCCCTGCGGTTGCATGTCGCCGCCCATCACGCCGAAGCTCATCCAGGGATCGCCGCTGCGCGTGGCGAAACCGGGGATGATCGTCTGGAACGGCCGCTTGCCGGGCGCGTAGATGTTCGGGTGACCGTCCCTGAGGCTGAACAGTTGGCCGCGATCCTGGAACATGAAGCCGAGACCATCGGCGACCAGTCCCGACCCCATGCCGCGGAAGTTCGACTGGATCATCGACGCCATCATGCCGTCCTTGTCGGCGCAGCTGAAATAGGTGGTGTCGCCGTGGCTGGGCGCTTGGCCGGGGTGAACGGGGTCGAGGATCCGGTCGCGGCGGATCAGTTTCGCGCGCTCGCGGGCGTAGTCCTTGGAGATCAGCCACTCGACCGGGACTTTGCTGAAATGCGGGTCGGCGTAGAAGCGCGCACGGTCTTCATAGGCGAGCCGCTTGGCTTCCGCCTGCAGATGGATCGCCAGCGGCGACTGGAAGCCCGCGTCGCCGAGGTCGAAGGTCTCGAGGATGTTCAGCATCTGCAGCGTCGCGATGCCCTGCGTGTTGGCACCGAGCGCATGCACGTCCACGCCGCGATACCCCGTCTTATGTGGCTCGATCCATTCCGAGCGGTGCGCGGCCAGATCCTCGAAACGCAGCCAGCCGCCGATCCGCTTGAAGTAGCGATCGACGACGCGCGCGATCTCGCCGGAATAGAACGCATCGCGTCCGCCCGCTGCGATCGCGCGATAGGTGCGGGCAAGATCGGGATTGCGGAACACCTGCCCGATCGCCGGGCCCTTGCCGTCGGCTAAGCCATAGGTCCTGAGGGCGTTCGCAGTTTCCTCGATGCCGTTACCCGGCCGGCGGAATGCCGCCATGCTGCGGCGGATGTAATAGGCGATGATGTCCGGCACCGGCGCGCCCGCCTCGGCATGCGCGATCGCCGGCTCGAACAACTGCGCCCAAGGCAGCCGGCCATAGCGTTGGTGCATCGTCCACCAGGCATCCACTGCACCCGGCACCGATACCGACACCGCACCCAGCGGCGGCAGCGCCCCGCCCCGCGCGCGCGACCGCACCGTTTCCAGGCTCAGGCCCCTTGGCGACGCGCCCGACCCCGCGAGCCCGACGACCTTGCGCTGCTTCGGATCCCAGATCATCGCATAGGCGTCGCCACCGATGCCGCTCGATGTCGGCTCCAGGAAACCGAGACACGCGTTGATCGCGATCGCGGCGTCGACCGCCGATCCGCCTCGCCGCAGAATGTCGATCCCCGCCTGTGTCGCTAGCGGATGCGCAGTCCCCGCAGCGCCGTTGAGGCCATAGGCTGCGGTGCGCGAGGCGAAACTGGCGCCGACCGGGCGATCCCCCGCCGCCACGTCGGGACGAAGGAAACGGTCTTCCCCCGCAACCCAGCGCGGCGGAAGAGTTACCGTCGTTGGCTGCGGCGCACCACCTTGTCCGGGCCCCGGTGCCCCCTGCTTGCCCGGAACGCCGGGTCCGGCCTGACCGCCTTGTGCCATACCGATGCCCGGCAGCAATGCGGCCCCTGGCAAGGCGGCAATGAAAGTTCGACGACGCATAGAGGACGCTCCCGGTGCTGATGCCCGATCTTCGCTGGCTCCTTGAGCGAGTTCAAGGGGTTGATAGCGCCCGCGTCGCTACAGCGTCCGTCCACCGAAGCTGACTCCGTCAGACACCGCAGTCGCAGCGCCTAACCGTCGCGCGGGGCGCGGGCGATCACGGCTTGAGCTACACGAAGACGCGCCTTCCAGATCTTGACCGAAGGATGCCCGGCAGCGAGGCCGACCAGTCGCCCCTCGATCTGCGTGACCTCTCGCTTGGCTGCATCAAGCTCGGTCGCTGTCGGTGCAGGCTGGATATTGGCGCGTGCATGCGCGCCGGTGCGTCCCTTGCTCTTTGTCATGGGCAACGCGATGGTCTCAGATGGCAGGGGCCGTCAATATAGGACGGCATCTATGACAGGTCTCAGCATGTCGATGACCGATCCGCCGTTGCTAAATACGGGCTCGGGCGTTCGTGACGGCATGAACGACAGCCTGCTATCGATCCGCGACCAGACCAAGACCGGCATCGTGCGACAAGTGCGGACTCTGTTCAATGACCAGGCTCGTGGCGAGGAGCCGGTGAAGCGGAGCGATACTGCACTGTTTCCGCCCGACTCCATGATCTGGCGTGTGCATGGCGACGTTGTCAGCATGATGGTGGGCGGCGTGTCCGCGTTGCTGCTCCAGATGCTGCATCCAGCCGTTCTAGCCGGGGTTTGGGACCATTCGAACTTCCGAACCGATATGCTCGGCAGGCTGCGGCGCACTGCCCGATTCATCGCTGCGACCACATATGGCGAGCGCGCGGAGGCAGAGGCGGCAATAGCGCGAGTCCGCGCGGTCCATTCGCACATCGGCGGCGCGCTTCCCAACGGTACGCCCTACCGTGCCGACGACCCCAGTTTATTGGCGTGGGTCCATGTATCCGAGGCGTGGTCCTTCCTGGCGGCGTGGCAACACTACGGAGATCGCCGGCTGACGCTTGCGCAGGAGGATCTTTACTACGCCGAGTTCGCGAGCATAGGTTCAGCATTGGGTGCTGACGCCCTCCCGCGGAACCGTGCGGGCACGAATCAGGCGCTTCGTGATATGCAACCGGCGTTGATCGCAGACGGTCGCACGCGCGAGGTCGCGCGGTTGGTGCTGGATCAGACGCCGGGCAATCCGCTGGCAATACCGCTTCAACGAACCATCGCCCAGGCGGCGGTGGACCTTCTCCCGAGCTGGGCACGTCGGATGCATGGCCTGCATGCGTCGCCGGTATTCATGAGACCCGTCGTTCGGTCCGGTACGCGACAGATGGCGAAAACGTTGCGCTGGGCCTTCGACGGCAACTGAAGCGGGAGGCGCAGAAGGCGAAGCTCGTTGCTACCCATCGACGGCATGGTCCGGGAGTGATTTGATGAAGACGTTGACCATCATTGGGCGGAATATCGGCGATATCCCGACCTTCTACGCCGAGATCAACCGGGTGTTTATGTCAAAGGAAGATTGGCAATTGGGCGAAAGTCTCGATGCGCTGAACGATCTGCTTTATGGCGGCTACGGCGCGATCGAGGGGCGGGAACGGGTTCGTATCGTCTGGCAGGACGTTGCGGCCAGCAGGACGGCGCTCGGTATCGAGACGACCCGGGCGTTCCTCGCCAGAAAGTTGCAGCGACCGGCTGGCTTCGACGTGGCTGCGATTGGTCGCCAACTGGACGCGCTCGACCGTGGCACCGGGCAAACCTATTTCGAGATCGTCATCGAGATCTTCAGCGATCATCCGAACATCGAGCTTGTCATGGCTTGATGCGAAGCGATCGAGCTCCGTTGGCGACCTTGCCGCGCGGACGTTGACGCAACCTCCTCAGTCTCGCGACTTTGCCCGCGGCTGTCGGACGATTGAACGCGACGTACGCGAGCGCGTTGTCGATCGAGAAGGGGCGCGTCGCCTCGGAGCGCGAGGACACGACATGGCAAAGCCCTTCACGATTGCAGTACCGGATGAGCGGCTCGCCGGCATCGACGCCAAAGTCGCATCGTTCGACTGGGGGGCGCTGCCGGACGCCGGAGGCTGGCAGTCGGGTGTCGGCCTCGCAGACCTTAAGCGGCTCGTGGATTATTGGCGTACACGGTTCGACTGGCGTGCGCAGGAACGTCGGTTGAATGCTCTACCCCACTTCACCAGCGAAGTACTCGGCCAGAAGCTTCATTTCGTTCATGCGCGGGGCGATGGTTCACGCGCACCGCTGCTCCTGCTGCACGGCTGGCCGGGGTCGTTCATAGAATTCGAAGCGCTGATCGCCCCGTTAGTGGCTGACGGCCATGACGTCGTCGTGCCCTCGCTCCCGGGCTACGCCTTCTCCGGGCGTCCTGCCGCGCCGATCGGACCGCGCCGAACGGGGGAGATCATGCATGGCTTGATGACCGAACTGTTCGGTGATGCTCGCTATCTGGTGCAAGGCGGCGACTGGGGCGCAGCAATCGGAAGCTGGATGGCGCACGATCATCCTGAAGCGATCGACGCGCTGCACCTCAACATGGTTCTCATCCAGGCTGCAGACGTATCGCCGAAGACGCCGGACGAACTCGCCTGGGCAGCACGACGCGCGACGCTGGCCAAAGAGGAGACCGGCTACTCGCAAGAGCAGGGCACGCGTCCGCAGACGCTCGGGGTCGCCATGGCGGACAGCCCCGTCGGCGTTGCCGCCTGGATCCTGGAAAAGTTCGGTGCATGGGCGGACGTGCCGCGCGACGAACAGGGCCGGCCCGATCTTTGGCAAGCCTTCGACGAGGATACCCTTCTCACCAACATCATGCTTTACCTTGTCGAGGGGTCCTTCATCACATCGACCTGGATGTATCGCGGTCGCGTATTGGAGGGGTCGGGCCAATTTCCGGCCGGCAGCCGCATCAAGGTGCCGACCGGCGTCGCAGCCTTCCCAGACCCCGTCTTCCCGCCGCCACCACGATCGCACGCACGCAAGACCTACAACATCGTCAACTGGAGCGAGATGAAGGCCGGCGGCCATTTTGCTGCACTCGAGCAGCCCGAACTCCTACTGGCGGATATGCGACGTTTCTTCGCGGACCAAGAATCTTCGCAGAGGGGCAGACGCCATCGGCTGATAGGTGCGGCTGGCCTTGCTGGCGTCGCCGCCTTAGGCCTCTGGGCACTGGCAGGCGGCAGCCGACGCTCGCACGATGCGGAGGCCCGGCGCCGCGCGACCTACCAGCCACTGGATGTCCCAAAAGCAGTTGCCGAGGGTGTGTGGATCGTCGACAGCGGGCCGATCGATGCGATGGGTTTCGCATTACCTGTACGGATGACGATCCTTAGGCTCGAGAACGGCGATTTGCTGTTACACTCGCCCACCCCCTTTTCGACCGAGTTGGCCCAGGCCGTCGAGGCGCTTGGTCGGGTCCGGCATCTCGTCGCACCTAACGTGGCCCACTGGACTTTCCTTGCCGACTGGCAACGCGCCTACCCCGAAGCGACCACCTGGGCCGCGCCGGGGCTACGGGACCGGGCGCCGGTCCGTGCATCGTCCGTCCGGTTCGATGCCGAACTAGGTGAGACAGCCCCCGCCGAATGGTCGGGCACGCTTGATCAGGGCATCGTGCATGGCGGTGCCGGTTTCAACGAGGTCTGGTTCTTCCACCGGCCAACCAAGACGCTCGTTCTCGTCGACCTCATCGAAAACCTAGATCCTGAAAAGCTTCCGCCCATCACGCGAATGGTGATGCAGGCGTCCGCTGCGACGCACGGCACGACCGCACGGTACCTGCGCCTACCGGTACGACTAGGTGGAGCGGACGCCAAAAAGGCTGTGCAGGCGATCGTGGCGCTCGAGCCTGACCGGGTGATCTTCGCGCACGGGCGCCCGTTCGACAGCGATGGTGCGGCACGATTGAAGCGTGCCTTCGAATGGCTGATTTAGGCACGATCCCGTGCAGTCTCTGTTGCCGCCTTGGCCCTAGAATGTCGTTCGGGTGTCGGTTTCAGCAGGCGCGGCCGGCGGCATCGTTTATCGGCGGCGTATTGGTTCCCGATAGCTATAGTGGACTAATATGCCGTCGAAACTGACCACGTGATCAGCGGCACGACGGTACCGGTTTCCCCGCGCGGACCGCTCAGCGCTGCAAGGCGATCATCACGTACGACTGCCAGCGCTTCAAGGCGCGTACTCCACTGCATGGCGCCCAACAGAAATGGCTGCTCAAGGGCGGCGCCGGCGCTGAGGTAGCTACGGCTGCCACTTCCCGAACCATAGAAGCCGCCCCATCCTCGCCCGATCGCGACCGGTATGCTCAATTTCGGCCCGTCTTTGCGCTCGGAAAGGTTGAAGCTCGGCTCGATCGCCGCCAGCGTGAAGACCCCGTTGTCTCCCTTCGGTCGCATCGTGACGGCGAAGGTCGGCGACAAGTTGCCAACTACGTCATCGCCGTCATAGGCAAGCGACAGACTCGCCTCGTGCGTCGTGGCCGACACGCCGTTGGGACTCGTCTTGATCGTATAGACTCCGACGGCTCTCAGCCCCTTCACCGGCGTGAACACCAGAGCCGCGAGGTTGTTGCTCTCGTACCATATCCGCGGTGTCGATATTTCTCCCGTCGACGGCGCATGAAAACCATTGGAGGAGCGCAACACCAGCCAGCTGGTCGCCACGCCATCCGAGCCGTGCGACAGATCGATCGCGACCCCGAGTTGCGCATGGACAGGCAGCCGGTCCAGGTCCGCACGATCGTCATCGTAATTGCCTCGCGCGAAGTCGCCATTGCGGACGTCGAAGGCCAGTTGAGGATGAAGGTCGCCGCCCCCGGATATTTTGGCCGACCCTAAAGTCGCATCCTCGGTATCGATCGTCGGCACCGACTGCGCTGACGCATCGATGGACGCAAGCACGGCAATTGCCGACCACGCGAAGCGCGCGCCACGACAACATGTCAGAAATTTCATGTTACTTAGCCTCGTGTACCATCGTCGTTAGTATGTCCGAAGAACGGCGGTTAATTTGGAGGAAAACGTACTGATCTACATTCAAATACGATCGATACTTGCTCGGATACTTTATGGCCGGGAACTGACTGCCCAGTTTAACGCTTAGACAGTATGAGCATTCGATCTGAAGAGCATCGCACCGACGGGGGAAACCCAAGGTCCACGGCCAAGCTTTTTGGCCACCCCCTCCATCCCATGCTGGTACCGTTCCCGATCGTTTGCTTCATAGGCGCACTGCTAACCGATCTTGCTTATTTAGGGTCGGCAAACATCATGTGGAGCAACTTTTCTATCTGGCTGATCACCGCCGGGTTGGTGATGGGTGGACTAGCTGCCGTGACCGGGATGATCGACTATGCGGGTGACCGCCGAGTGCGCGCGGCACGTCCGGCGACCCCGCATATGATCATCAACCTCGGGGTGTTCGTGATCGAGCTCTTCAACGCATTCGTTCACAGCCGCGATGGTTGGACGAGCGTAGTACCGACCGGCCTGACCTTATCGGTGATCTCGGTGGTGTTGCTCGGGATCAGTGCGTGGCTCGGCGGGTCGCTCGTCTACAAGCATCGCGTCGGGGTGAAGTCGTGATCGCCGCAAGGGTGCGCGTCTGGAACCTTCTCGCGGGTGTCGCGGTGGCATCGGTGATCGCGCTTTCCGGCTGCAACGATGGCGGCGCAGAGTTCGATCGCAATTCGCAGATCGGGTCCAATCCCGTCTTGCCCGCACCAAAGCAATATCTGGTCCCGCCCATACACGTCGCTGAGGTCGTCGGATGGAGTGCGGGCCAGGCACCCACCGCTGCGGCTGGCCTCCGAGTACAGGCGCTGGCACGCGATCTGAATCATCCGCGAAACATTCTGGCATTGCCGAACGGCGACGTACTCATCATCGAGTCCCAGGGCCCAAATCTCGATCCGATCACGCGCCCGAAGAATCCTATCGTGTCATGGGTTCAGAAGCGCGCGACCGGCCAGAACGGTGCGAAACCGAAGGGCGGGACCAATCAGATCACGTTGGTACGGGACACCAATGGTGACGGCGTACCCGAACTGCGTACAGTTCTGGTCGACCATCTCTTCTCGCCTTTCGGCGTCGTCTTTGCCGACAATTATCTGTACGTCGCAGCCACCGACGCGGTCCTGCGATATCCCTATACGCTGGGTCAGACCCGGATCACGGCCGCCCCCGTGCGGTTGACCGAATTGCCCGGGGGGCCAATCGACCATCACTGGACGAAGAGCCTGGCGCTCAGCCCGGATAGCAAACTGCTCTATGCGACGGTTGGATCGAACAGCAACATCACCGAGAACGGCATGGAGGCCGAGAGGAACCGTGCGGCAGTGTGGGAAATCGATCGGTCATCGGGCCGCTCCCGCGTGTTCGCCACGGGACTGCGCAATCCGAACAGCCCCAACTTTTACCCAGGGACCAACACGCTTTGGGTCGTCGCGAACGAACGCGATGAACTGGGGCCGAACCTCGTCCCGGATTATCTCACCTCGGTACGCGATGGCGGCTTTTACGGTTGGCCCTATAGCTATTACGGCCGTCACGTGGATCCTCGCGTCATGCCACAGCGACCCGATCTGGTCGCGCGCGCAATCGTTCCGGACTACGCGCTGAGCAGCCATGTCGCGGCGCTTGGACTCACATTCTATTCCGGGTCGTCGCTTCCGCCCCGCTACCGCGGCGGTGCCCTGATCGGCGAGCACGGCAGTTGGGATCGCGACGAATTGAATGGCTACAAGGTTGCCTTCGTACCGTTCAGCAACGCACGCCCAAGCGGCAAGGCCGAGGACTTTCTGTCCGGCTTCGTGTCGCCCGATGGCAAGGTTCGCGGTCGTCCCGTCGGCGTTACTGTTGACCGAACAGGCGCGGTTCTGGTTGCCGATGATACCGGCAACGTCGTTTGGCGGGTTTCGGCGGCGCGGTGACCCGATACGCGCCGGAGGATCACATTGGCTTCAGTCCGTGGGGCTTTGGGCGGTGAAGGGGGAGCAGCACGGCTTGGTGACCGGCTGAAACTCCATCAACTCGACCCGGGTCCCGTCCGGATCGTAGAAGTTGGCCTGCCACTTGCCGTCCAGCCCCATCTGGGGTCCATCGTGACGCGGGCTCAAGCGGCTTTCCCGATACAATGTCGTGACGGCTGCCTGCATGTTCGGCACGCCAAGCGAAAGATGGTTGAGTACGCCAAGCTGGTTGGCGTTCACCTTGGCGATCGGCACGTCTGATCCCGGCCCGACCATCATGTATTCCATCCAATCACGCCCATCCGGCGCCTGCTGGGATACCCAGTCGACCTTTGTCGGCTCGAACGCACCAAACCAATAGGGTCGAAAGCCGAGCAGGCGGCGGTAGAAGCCGTCCTGTTTAGCGCGATCATGGACCGCATAGCCGACATGAATGACGCGACTACTTATCGCGCCAAGTACCGCAGTGGCATCCGGACTGGCGGATTGAACGAACTGGACCTCGTTACCTTCCGGATCGTGCGTAACGAACCAACGATCGCCGCCAACCACGCCCCGGACCGGACCAAGCTCCGTCATGCCCTGCGCTACGAGCCATGAGCGCAGGCGCGCTGCGTCCGTCGTGAGATAGGCCGCATGGGCGAGCATGCTGGCGCCGTGTCCGGTAGGCGCGGGCAGCACCTCGACGAACTGACGAGAACTGAAATAGAAGCGGACGCCGGATGCGTTCTCCGGGTCCATACCTTTCCGTGCGCCGAGTACGTGCGTGTAGAAATGCTCCGATTTCGCCATGTCGCGCGAGTAGACGGCGAGATGCGAGATCCCCGTGATTGCGGGTCGAACCTCAGGGGGCCTGGCCCCCATCAGTGCAGTCGCAGCGCATGCCAACGCTAATAGCCGTGGCGTCACAGGTCGATCCTCTCATCATTATACGCACGTCGTAGGCCGGCTGATTGACCGTTTAAGGACACTATTGCCCTTGTCACGCGGGGCGCATTAATCGTCAAGAAGTTGGAACACTCTAAGAGGAAGTTTGATCGGCTACTGCGCTACATCACACCCCATCCATGCCTCGTATCAATCCCGAAAGCCGCAAATGCTTCCCCTTTAGCGGGCGAAGTCCAGGAAGATTTACGGGCGTCACAGAGCGGGGTTGGCTGCGCATTGGCCTGACTGCACGATGCATGAGGCTGTACTGCTCGGGCTGTCCAATGCAGTAGGGTTGCGCGGCTGCCCTAGTGTCGCCTAGCGTGGCGCCATCAGCTTCACAGTCAGGAACATCGGCATGGATCGTCGCGCTTTTATCATGTCCAGTGCCGCTACCGCCACGCTGAGCGTGCTACCCACACGGCTCGCGTCTGCGCAGACTTTGGCAGGAACAGCAGCGCCACCATCGCCGGGCGACGCCCGGTTGAACGCGGCCTTCGATCAGGTCCTGCGCGAAACCGTCCGCCAATCGCCGGAATTCGCCACCTCGCTTGGGCTCGATACCGGCAAGGATGCCGATCTGCGCCACATGCTGGGTGACAACAGTTACGCCGCCATCGCGAAGGATCTGGCGCGCAACCGCAAGGCACAGGCGCTCGTCACTGCCGTCGATCCCGCCTCGCTGTCGCCGCAGGCGCGCATTGATCGCGAAGTCGTCCTTTACAGCATCCAGTCGAACATGGTCGGCCCGGAGAAGTTCGGCCTCTCCTCGCCGCAGGGGCCCTATCCGATCACGCAGCAGGACGGCGTCTATTTCTCCATGCCGGACTTCCTGGCCTCGACCCACCCGGTGAAGACCGCGGATGATGCCGAAGCCTATCTGGATCGATTGGCGATGATGGGCCGGCAGCTGGATAACGAAACCGAGGTTCAGCGTCGCGAAGCCGCCAAGGGCAGGCTGGCGCCCGACTTCTCCCTCGATCTCGCGCTAGGCCAAATGGCGAACCTGCGGTCACCCAGCCCGGCCGACAACCAGCTCGTCCAGGCGCTGACCAGCCGCACCGGCCCCGCGAAGATCGCCGGGGATTGGCAGGCACGCGCTGCCCGGATCGTCGCGACCCAGGTCTATCCGGCGCTGGACCGCCAGATCGCTTTGCTGCGCTCGCTGCGGCCCTCGGCGCGCAGTGCCGCCGGCATCTGGGCGATCCCCAACGGCAATGCGATCTACGCCGCCGCGCTCGCGCAGGCGACCACCACCAGCTTGTCGCCCGACGAAGTCCATCGCATGGGCCTGCAACAGGTCGCAGAACTCACCGCACAGCTCGATCCGATCCTGCGTGGGCAAGGCCTCACGCAGGGCAGTGTCGGTGCCCGCCTCGACCAGCTCAACCGCCTGCCCGCGCAATTGTTCGCGAACACGGACGCCGGCCGTGCCGAGCTGCTCGCCGGCCTCAACGCAGGCGTCCAGGCAATGCAGGCACGGCTACCTCAGGCATTCACGAACCCGCCCAACGCGGCGCTCGAGATCCGCCGCGTGGCGCCCGAGATCCAGGACGGGGCCCCCAACGGCTATTATTTCCGCGCGCCGCTCGATGGCTCGCGCGCCGCGATCTACTGGATCAACCTCAAGAACGTGCACGACTGGCCGAAATACACGCTGCCGAGCCTGACCTATCACGAAGGCGTGCCGGGGCATCATCTCCAGATATCGACCGCGCAGCGCGCGCCCACGCATCCGCTGCGCAAGATCGCCTTCTTCAACGCCTATCTGGAAGGCTGGGCGCTCTATGCGGAACAACTCGCCGACGAACTCGGCGGCTATGCCTCGCCGGTGGAACGCGCCGGCTATCTGCAATCGTTCCTGTTCCGCGCGGCACGGCTGGTCGTGGATACCGGCATTCACACCAAGCGGTGGACGCATGATCAGGCGACGAAGTATCTGGTCGATACGGTCGGCTTCGCCCCCGGGCGCTCGCAGCGCGAGGTCGAGCGCTATTGCGTCTCGCCGGGTCAGGCATGCAGCTACAAGATCGGTCATGCGGCGTGGCTGCGCGCGCGCGCGAAGGCCAAGGCGATCGCCGGCGATCGCTTCGACCTGAAGCATTTCCACGATGTGCTGGAAGCCGGTGCGATGCCATTGTCGATGCTGGAGCGGATCGTCGAGGAACGTGCGCGCGCCGTCTGACGGCTGGTCCTGGGGCAACACGCGATGCCGAGCGCCCGCCCGCCCATGTTGAGGACGGCGTGTAGCCGATGCCGGGCGAGCGAACGGTACAGCGTCGGGAAGGCTGAGGACATCGACCGGCCCCTATTCGTGGCGTAGCGCGCGCGCGGGCTCGGCGCGGGCGACGCGCCATGCCTGGCCGAAGACGGTCGCGCTCGCGATCAGCGCTGCGGCGAACGACGCGCCGACGAAGAACAACGGCGACAGCGCGATCCGGTCGTCGAACCCACCAAGCCAACGCTGCATCGCGACATAGGCGAGCGGCCACGCGACGAGGTTGGCGAGGATCACGGGGCGCAGGAACTGGCCGATCAGAAGCCGCAATACCTCGGCGGTCGAGGCACCGAGCGTCTTGCGGATACCGATCTCCTTGACGCGTCGCGCCGTGTCGAACGCCGCCAGCCCGTAGAGCCCGATGCAGCCGATCAGGATCGCCAGCACCGCACCGATCGTGAACAGCCGCGAGCGTTGCGCATCCGCCTTGTAATAGCGCTGGTACAGATTGTCCTCGACCGAGCGCGCCTCGAACGGAACGCCGGGAACGACGCGCTTCCACGCCGCCTCGAGTGCCACCATCATCGTCTTCGCATCGCGGCCGGCATAGCGTACCGCCGCGAACGGCGAGAGGATATCGACCGTGTTGTAGGTGTAGGCGACCGGCGTAACGGCATCGCGCGGGCTCCTGAAGCGCAGATCGTCGACTATGCCGATAATGGTCGAGTCCCGCTCGCCGTCGTTGATCGCCTGCCCCAGCGCTGCGGCCGGCGACGCAAAGCCCAGCGCGGTCACCGCCGTCCGGTTGATCACCACGTTGGGCCCGGCCCGCTTGCGTTCGGCAAGCGTCAACAGGCCGCGGTCGTCGGCATGCGCGGCATCGAACAAGCGCCCCGCGACGAGGCGTGCGCCGTACACGCGGAAATAGTCGCGGCCGGTGCCGACATCCATCAACGATATCTTGGCGCCCGACGCTCCTGCGCGGCTGTACCCTGAGAAATTGGTCGTGCTCTGGTCGCCCGGGGCATTGTTGGCGACGGTGACGCCGGTGACGCCGGGGGCCGCCGCGAGGCTGCGCAGGATCGCAGCGCGCTGTGGGGAGTCGATCCCGCCGGTCATCAGCGACCGCACGATCATCAACCCGTCGCGGCGAAATCCGAGATCGGCGTCACGGATATGTTCGGTCTGTTTGAGCATGACTCCGGTCGCGATGGCGAACGCGATCGCGATCGCGAACTGCACGACCACCAGCGCGCTTCGCAGCCGGGTCCCGCTACGCCCACCACCGGGTGCTCGCGTCGAGGCGAGCACTGCGGCAGGGCGAAACCCCGAAAGCACGAACGCGGGATACAGCCCCGCGACCAGCGCGATGCCCAGGACCAGCAGGACCAGCGGCAGGACGACGCCGTCCCATCCGACGTAGCGGATCGCCAGCGTCGTTCCGCCAAGCGCATTGATGAAAGGCAGCGCGATCTCGGCCAGCGCGAGACCGATCAGCGCTGCCAACGCGACGGTCGCCAGCGCCTCGCCCAGGAACTGCCGCACCAGCGACCGCCGCGTGCCGCCCAGCACCTTGCGCATCGCCACTTCGCGCGCGCGCAACCCGGCACGCGCGGTGGCCAGATTGACGTAGTTCACGATGGCGATGAGCAGCGTCAGCAGCCCGACCGCACCCAGAGTCGTGACGATCGCGCGATCACCCGGACTATACAGATGCATCGCGGTCAGCGGCCGCAGCGACTGGAAATACTCGCCTTTCTTCAGATTGCCGCCGGCATAGGCATGGCGATCGAGAAAGGCTGGCAATTGCGCCTCGAACGCTCGCGCTGCCACCGCATCGGGAAACCGCAAAAACGTGGTCAGCGACGCGCTGCCCCAATGCTCCCACCATTCGTTGCCGAAGCGAGTCCGTGAGATTTGCGCGAACATCTCGCTCTTGAAGGTGACGTCGTCGGGCATGTCGCGTAGCACCGCCCCGACCGTGTAGGGATAGGTCGTCCCATCGATCGACAGTTGCAGCGTCCGGCCGATCGCCGACTGGCTCCCGAAATATTTCCCCGCGGTCTTCTGCGTGACCACCAGGCCGTTCGGATCGGCGAGCGTTGCCGCTGGATTCCCCTCGACAGCAGGAAAGCGCATGAGATCGAAGAAGTTCGGGTCGACCGTGCCCAGATCCTCGGCCGTCGCCTGCCCGCCCTGCTGCACCGTCGCCGCCATGTTCATGTAGCGCGTGCCGACCAGCTGCGGGTAATCCGCTTGCAGGATCTTGAGTTCGCTGCCCATCGTGTTCGGATTGGTGTCCGCCGGATAGCCCGGCATCACATAGCGCTCCTCCATCACCCACAACTGGTCTTGCCGCGGCAATACGCGGTCGTACCCGGTCTCGAACCGGACGAAGAGGAACAGGACGAGGAACGTCGCGATCCCCAGTGCGAGACCGCCGATGTTGAGGAGCGCGAACAAGCGGTGATGGGCGAGCGACCGATAGAGGCTGGTGAGTGCGGACATGGCGGTTCCTTCAGGCGTCGCTTGCGGTATCGGGGCCGGGCTTGGAACCGGGCTTGGTCGCGGCGAGATGGCGGACGAGGACCACCAGGAGCAGCATCAGCACGAGCATCTGGAGCGAGCGGCGCATCAGGCAGCGCGCCGCGCCGACGACAGGATCCGGCCATCGAGCATGTGCACCGTCCGCTTGGCGATATCGGCGTGCGACGGGCTGTGCGTGACCATCACGATCGTCGCACCCTCGGCGTTCAGCTGGCCGAGGATGTCCATCACCTGCGCGCCGTTCTCGGTATCGAGATTGCCGGTCGGCTCGTCGGCGAGGATCAGCCGCGGCTCGCCGACGATCGCGCGGGCGATCGCCGCGCGCTGTTGCTGGCCGCCCGACAATTGATGCGGGTGATGGCGCTGGCGGTGGGCGATGCCGACCCTATCCATCGCCGCCGCCACGCGGTCCTTCTTCTCGCGCGCGGGCATCGTCCGATAGGCGAGACCCAGCGCGACGTTCTCTGCGATCGTCAGTTCGTCGATCAGGTTGAAACTCTGGAACACGAAGCCCAGTCGATCACGGCGCAGCTTGGCGAGTTCGGCTTCGGGCGCGCGCGCGATATCGGCCCCTTCGAACAGATACCGTCCGTCCGTGGGCCGGTCGATCGTGCCGATGATGTTGAGCAGCGTCGATTTGCCGCACCCCGACGGCCCCATGATCGCGACGAACTCACCCGCCTCGACTGCGAGGTCGATGCCGCCGAGCGCAGTCGTCTCGACCTCGTCCGAGGCATAGGTGCGGCTGAGGTCCTGTAACTGGATCATATCGAATCCTATCGGATGAGGAGGGTCTGGAAGGGGGTGTAGGTGCCGAGCGCGGTGGTCACGATCCGCTCGCCGGGCACGAGGCCGGAGACGATCTCGACCTGGTCCGGATTGCGTCGGCCGGCGACGATCGCCCGCCTGACGGCCTTCGCGTTCCCGTCGAGCACGAAAGCGGTGGTACCACCCGCGTCGAGCCAGCCGCCTGACGGTGCGACCACCGCAGGCCGGTCCGCGCCGAGCACGAGCCGCACGTCGAGTGTCTGGCCGCGGTTCAGTCCTGTGGGTGCAGCGCCACGAAAACCAAGCTCGACGCGAAACCGGCCTTCGGTGACCTGTGGCAGGATTTTGATGACCGACATCGGATAGCTGCGCCCGTCGATATCGGCCGCCGCGCCAAGCCCGACCCGGACGCGCCCGAGATAGAATTGATCGACATCGGCAGTCAGCTTCCACTGTTCCTCGGAGTCGATCTGCCCGACCGGATCGCCGGCCTTGAGCGTCTGCCCGGGTTGCAGCGTGAAGGCGGTAAGCCGTCCCGCGACCGGCGCGCGCAGCACCAGCGCGGAGAGACTTGCCCGAACCATGGCCAGGCTCTCGCGCAACTGCCGCGCGGTCGCGGCGATCCCCGATGACTGGTCGGCGAGCGTCGCGCCCGCTTCCGCGGTCCCGCGGTCGAGCGCGGAAACACGCGCCTGCTGATAGCCGACATCCTCGCGCACCGGATCGATCGCGGCGCGCGTGATTATGCCCTTGTCGAACAGCACCTGCTTCTGCGCGAGCAACGTCCGCGCCTTGGACAGCGCATTACGTGCTTCGGCCAGATCGCGTGCGCCGTCCTGCCGCGTGTTCTGGACCGACAGCCGCTGGCCGCTGATCGCGCTCAACTGCCCGACGATCTCCGCCGAGCGACTGGCCACGTCGAGTTCGAGCGACGGATTGGACAAACGTGCGAGCGGCGTGCCGGCTGAGACCATCGCGCCGTCGCTTGCGGTGAGCTCGGCGACCTGCCCGCCGGAGATCGCGGTCACGAACACGGTGCGCAATGGCGCCACCTCGGCGCGGAGCGGCACAAAATCGCGGAACGGCGCGCGCACCACATCCCCGGTACGGATCGCAGCGGCATCGACGGTCAGCGCATTGGCGCCGGGCATCAGCAGCCACAGCAGCACCGCCGCAGCCACCACCGCGATTGCAAGCGCACCGCGCACGATACGCTTGCGCCGCTTGGCGTGCGGCCGCTCGATACGCCGGTCCATCGCGGCGCCGGTTCCTGTTGGGGTCGTCTCCGTCATGCGGACAGTGTACGGGATCGAACGAGGTAAACCTAAGTCACTGTTATTACTAGCCTTCCTTGTCGAAGGCACCGGAACAGTCACCGCTACTGTACCAACTGTCCATTTCCGGACACTATGACGGCCATGTCAACCGAATCACATATCCTGGTAGTCGACGACGATCCCGACATCGCCAAGGCAGCGCGGTTGCTGCTCGAGCGGCACGGGATGCGCGTGTCGACCGCGGCGAACCCGGAGGCGGCCTGGGTGCTGCTCGCAGGCGAACCGATTGACGTCATCCTGCTCGACCTCAACTTCGCGCGCGGGCGGACCACAGGCGAGGAGGGTTTCGCGATGCTCGACCGGCTGATCGCAGCGGACGCGCGGGCGGTCGTCATCGTCGTCACCGGGCATAGCGGGATCGCGGTCGCCGTCCGGGCGATGCGCAGCGGCGCGACCGATTTCGTGATCAAGCCCTGGAACAACGAACGCCTGCTGACCACGGTGGAGCGCGGGCTGGCGCTGCGCCGCGCGAAGCTGGAGACAGCGGCGACACCGCCCATCCACGACGGCATTCTGCTCGGCGAAAGCGCCGGGATCGCACGCGCCCGCGACCTGGTCGCCCGCGTCGCGCCGACCGCGGCCCCGATCCTGATCCACGGCGCTGCGGGCACCGGCAAGACGCTGATCGCCCGACTGGTTCATCAGGCCTCGCCCCACGCCAGCCTGCCGCTCATCACGGTGGACGCCGAGGCCGCGGACGCCGCTGTCATCGCCCAGCAAACGGCAGCAGCCGCTGGCGGGTTGCTGGTGATCGACCATATCGACCGCCTGCCTCGTGCGCTCAACGGCGTTCTGCTGTCCGCGCTCGACGGCATCCGCGTCATTGCGACCGCGCGACTGGATCGCACCGGCGTTCGGGGGGCAATCGGCGAAGACCTGCTCGACCGCGTCGGAACGATCGAAATCACCCTCCCGCCGCTCGTGGATCGCGCGGGCGACGCGGCGCTGCTCGCACGCCATTTCCTTGCACTGTTCGCCTACCGCCACGGCAAGCCCCTCAGACCACTCGATGCGGACACTGTGCAGGCGATCGCGGCGGATCGTTGGCCCGACAACGTCCGCGGCCTGCGCCAGACGATGGAACGCGCGGTTCTGCTCGGCAATGGCGAGACTTACGCGGTCGGCGACCTGGTGCGTTCACCCGGCGCCGCCGAGCCGCAATCGCTCGCCCCCGATCTGTCGCTCGCGCGCAACGAGGAAACGCTGATCACCGCGGCACTCGAGCGTCACGCCTTCAACGTCAGCCGCGCCGCCGCACAGCTCGGACTGACCCGCGCGGCGCTCTATCGCCGGATGGCGCGCTATGGCCTCTGACCGGATGCGCGCGGTGGTACGCGCGCTGGTGATAGCTGCGGCCGGCGCCGGTGGTGCGGTTGCGGCCACACGCGGTCTGTACGCCACCGCGCTCCTCGCGGCGATGATCGCGACCTGGATCGTCGCGCTCGACCTGGTCGACGCTGGTCAGCGCTCGCCGATGCCGGCGCCACCAATCCCGGCCCCGTCTGCCGGAGAAGAGGAACGGCGCCGTCTGAACGCCTATCTCGATCTGTCGCCTGCGCCCTTGGTTGCGCTCGACGACGGCCGGTTGCGCGCCGTCAACCGCGCCGCGCGGCGATTGCTTGGCGCAGGCGATCTGGTCGTCGATCCGCCTGAGGGGCTCGTTTCCGCGCTCGCCGACACCCGCCCCGGCCGCACCGCCACGATCGAGATCGGGCAGGACGCCGACATCCGGAGCTTCGCGCTGGCCACCGGCGACCTTGCACTGGCAGGGCGAATGACGCGGATCGGCGCGCTGATCGACATCGACGCCGAACTGAAGGCCGCCGAGGCCGCCGCGTTGCGCGAACTCGTCCAGGTCCTGAGCCACGAGATCGTCAACGCGCTTACCCCGATCGCCTCGCTAGCCGAGACCGCGGTGGCGATGCTCGACGATCCGGACCCGATGCTGCCCAAGGTGCGCGACGCGGTTGAGACCGTCGCGCGCCGCGCCGCCAGCCTGCACCGGTTCGGCGAAAGCTACCGTGCGTTGGCGAAGCTGCCCGCCCCCTCGGTGGAGCGTATCCCTCTGGCCGGGTTCGTCAGCGATCTGGCGGCATTGTTTGCGACGAGATGGCCGAGGATCGCGTTTACGACCGACCTCATCGATGCACCGGCCCATCTGCTGGCCGACCCCGATCAATTGACCGCGGCGCTCTGGGCGGTGTTGCAGAACGCAGCCGAAGCGTTGCACGACTCGTCCGACATGCGGGTCACGCTCACCATCTCTGCCTTTGTCGGCCAAACACAGTTCACGGTGACCGACACCGGCCCCGGTATCCCCGTCGCAAACCAGGTCGACATCTTCCGACCTTTCTTCACCACCAAGACCGAGGGCACGGGCGTGGGTCTGGCGCTCGCCCGGCAAATCTTCCGGGGGCACAACGGCGATCTCAGCCTCGCCCATTCTCTCCCCGGCAACACATGGTTCGAGGGCACCGTTCCTTCCGTTCCGTCCAGCTGAGCAATCAGAGCGAATGGGACTAATGGATGGTTTGAACACGGAGGCTAAACCGGAAGATCCACAAAGCGCAGTTCTGGGGATTTCCGGGTTCGCAACTTTCGACCCTCATTAAACGGGGGCAAACGTCCTTAGCCTTGCTCGAATGATAAAGCTCGGACTGCGCGGTTATATATTGTTACCTGCAGAAGGCGGCTATGCGACTATTGCGTGCCATCCGAGCCCCGAGTAATCAGCGGGGTGCTCTGAAGATTCAGGCTGTCACATGCCGCATCGGGTCTTGAAAGATCGCCGCTTGAGCAAGTCCGATCGAGGTTTCGTCCCCAGGGATGGCAAGCGCACCAGACAGATCGTCGATGTCCAGCGACGCGCGCACCGAAGACGTCGCATACGTCGCCCACATCGCGCGGCCCCTTCTCTAGCCGTCCAGCGCCGGTTTGCTGCTTCTCGCATCAGGAGAACTTATCGGGAATCTCGGGGACGCGCAGCATCGCGAGGGCTGCGAGAATCATCACGATGGCGGCGAATGCCATCGTCCAGATCGGTTCGGTCGGGAAGAATGCCTTCAGCACCGATCCCATCAGCGTGGCAACCAGCAGCTGCGGAAGAACGATGAAGATGTTGAACAACCCCATGTAGATACCGAGCTTGGCTTGCGGCAGGCTGGAGGCGAGGATCGCGTAGGGCATGGCGAGGATCGACGCCCAGGCAATCCCGACGCCGACTTCGCTGACGATCAGCATCGTCGGATCGCGCACCACGAGGAAGCTCGCAAACCCCGCGGCACCGCACAGCAGGCAGGCGATATGCGTTTTGACCCGGCCGATCCGTCTGGCCAACCGCGGCAGTATCAGTAACGCGACCAGCGCGGCGACGGCATTGTAGACTGCGAACAGCACACCGACCCAATCGCTGCCCGCATTGTAGGCGGCGCTCGTCGCGTCGCTCGACCCGTACATGTACTGGGCGACGACGGGCGTGGTGAAGATCCACATGATGAACAGCGCGGACCAGCTGAAGAACTGGACGAGCGCCAGGCGCTTCATGACGCTGGGCATCGCGGCAAAGTCGCCGACGATCTGGCTCAGCGCGTTGTCGACATTGCCGCCACGCGCGAGGAGTATGGCCGCGAGGCTGGCGCCGCCATAGGCTACGAGCAGGCCGCCGAGCAGGTACACTTCTTTCTGCAACGCCAGTTCGGGCACCGCGACCACGACCGCTATGCCGGCGACGATCCAGGCGATGCTGGTCGCGAAGCCGCGACTGGCAAGCGCGCGGACCGGAACGCTGTGCGCCTCGTCACGGTCGGATTCAGCGAACGATGCCATCTGTTCGGGGCTGTATTCGCGCGTGTTGCCGACCGTCCACAGGACTGCGAGCAGCAATGCCGCGCCGCCGAACCAGAAGCTGTAGCGCACGGTGTCGGGAACACCCGCCAGCGCATCGCCCGACACGCCGAGATGCGCGAGCGCGAACGGAAAGATCGAGCCGACGACTGCGCCCGTGCCGATGAACGCGGTCTGGAGCGCATAGCCCGCAGTGTGCTGGTCCTTGCGCAGCATGTCGCCGACGAACGCGCGGAACGGCTCCATCGACACGTTGACCGAGGCGTCGAGCACCCACAGCGTCAGCGCGGCGAGCCACAGCATCTTCGCCTCGGGCATCACGAACAGCGCGAGCGCTGCGAGGACGGCACCGGCGAAGAAATACGGACGGCGGCGGCCGAAACGTGTCCAGGTGCGATCGCTGTAGTGGCCGATGATCGGCTGGACGAGCAGACCGGTCAGCGGTGCCGCGACCCATAGATAGGAGAGATCGTCGAGCGATCCGCCAAGCGTCTGGAAGATCCGGCTCATATTGGCGTTCTGTAGCGCGAAGCCGATCTGGATCCCGAAAAAGCCGAAGCTGATGTTCCACAGGCCGGCAAAGCCCTGGACTGGTTTCTCGGTCAAAACGCGGCTCTCCTGATCGGTCGCCACTTGTCTGCGTGGCGATCTGATGGACCGGCTTGACCCCAAGCGACCGGCAAAACAACTATGCATACGAATACCTTGCCCCGCCGCGCCGCCACACCGCATGAAGGCCGGTATGACCCAAACGCCGAAAACCACGCTTCACCTCCAGGGGGAGGAACAGCGCCCGCTGATCGTGATCGATGATTTCTGGCCCGACCCGGACGCACTGCGCGAGGATGCGGCGAGCCTGCGGATGGCACCGATCGGCCCGCATTATCCCGGCGTCCGCGCCGAGGTGCCGCCGCGCCTCGCCGAGACGATGCGACGCCGGATCGCGCCATTGTTGGCGGAGCATTTTGAGCTCGATCCGGCGCTGGCGGTATCCGAAGCCTATTATTCGCTCGTTACCACGGCGCCTGGCGATCTTGCGCCGATCCAGCGATTGCCGCATTTCGACGGCGTCGAGCGGGGGCGGATCGCCGTGCTGCTATTCCTCGGCCATGGCGAACAGGGCGGCACTGCGTTCTACCGCCAGCGATCGACGGCGTTCGAGACCGTCGATGCGTCGCGGCTCGATCGGTTCAGGGCAGAGCTGGAGGCGGGCGTGCAGGCGCACGGCATGCCCGAGGCGTCCTACATCGCCGGCGACACGGCATTGTACGAACGCATCGCGGTCCAGCCGGCGCGCTTCAACCGCGCGCTGATCTATGCGGGAAATACGCTGCACTGTGCGTATCTGCCGCCTGAGGTGGTGCTGAGTTCGGAGCCGCTGTCCGGGCGGCTGACGCTCAATCTGTTCCTGTTCGACGACTGAGCGGCCGCCCTTACACGCGATCCTCCCCCGCCAGGGGGAGGTGGCGCCGCAGGTGACGGAGGGGGAGGTTGCGCAACAGCGGTTGCTCATGCCGCCCCCTCCGTCAGGCTGACGCCTGCCACCTCCCCCTGGCGGGGGAGGATCGTGCTGGGCCATGCCCCGCTGCTCGCGCGGATCACCAGTCGGGTCGGCAAGGGCGAGTCGTCGGACACTTCGCCGCGCAGTTTCGCCAGCAACGTCCGTACCAGCGCCTCCCCTGCCCGGCGCGCGTCCTGCGTCACGGTCGTCAGCGGCGGGTTGGTGAGTTGCGCCGAGGCGATATCGTCGAAGCCGACGATCGCGACGTCGTCCGGGATCGGTCGCCCTGCGGCCGCCAGCGCGCGCATCGCGCCGATCGCGATGCTGTCGCTAGCCGCGAAAATGGCGTCATAGTCGGCGCCGCGGCGCGCGAGTTCGGCGATCGCGTCCTGTCCGGCGTCTTCGGTGGTGATTGCATCGACCTGCAATGCGGCGTCCGCCGTCAGCCCCGCAGCCGCCAACGCGTCGAGATATCCCCGATACCGGTCCTCCAGTTCGGGATACCGCCCGTCCGCGGCGCCCAGGAACGCGATCCGCCGTCGGCCGCGCGCAATCAGGTGCGCGGTGGCCGCCTCGCCGCCGCCGCGGTTGTCCGAGCCGACCGTGATCCCGGCGGGCCCGGTCCCGACCGCGCCCCAGCGCACCACCTTGGTACCCTGTTCGGTCAGGTGATCGAGACGCGCCCGGTAGGCTTCGTAATCGCCGTAGCCGAGCAGGATGATGCCGTCGGCCTTGCGGCTGTCCTGGTAATCGACGTGCCAGTCGCCCGACAATTGCTGGAACGAGATCAGCAGGTCGTAGCCGGCGCGGGCACAAGCGTGCGTGATCGAGCCCAGCATCGACAGGAAGAACGGGTTGATCGTCGACTCGTCCTCGGCCGGCTCCTCGAAGAACAGCAGCGCCAGTGTGTTCGCCGACTGGCTTCGTAGCGACGAGGCGTGCTTGTCGACCGCGTAGTGCAGGCTGCGCGCGATCGCCTCGATCCGCTGGCGGGTCTGCGCGTTGACCGACTTCGATCCGCGCAACGCCCGCGACACCGTCGGCTGCGACACGCCGGCCAGTTGCGCGATGTCGAACGATGTCGGGCGGCGACCCATCGTCAGCGCCCTTGCCCGCGCCACTGTGGGCGGGCGTGGTCCTGAAGAGACACGGTTTGCATGAAACAGTGAATACGTATGCCCGTCCCTTTTGCAACGCCTCCACCCGAAATATAGCCGTGTTGCGACACCCGACGCGTCAGCACGACGTCGGGGATACCAAAACAAGCAATTGAGGATGCGCGGGATTAATCTCGCCTGAAGGGGATTTCATGAGCCAGTCTATTCCGTGCCGCCTGCGCGTCGCGTCCGGCATTTCCGCGCATAGCCGCCTCGCACTGCAAGTCAGCGCGACCGCGCTTGCCGCTGCTCTGATGCTGCCGGGTCAGGCTGTGTTCGCGCAAGCGACGCCGGGCACGGCAAATGCCAATCCGACTGCACCAGCGCAGATCGACGCGGTCCCGACCGTCGCCGCGCCGACGCCTCAGCCCGCCGATGCCGTGCCAACCACAGCCCAGGCCGATGCCGCTGGCGGTGACGAGATCGTCGTCACCGGTATCCGCGCCGGCCTGGAATCCTCCGCGAAGATCAAGCGCCAGTCGGTCCTGATCGTCGATTCGATCTCGGCCGAAGACGTCGGCAAGCTGCCCGACGTGTCGATCGCGGACTCGCTCGCTCGCCTGCCCGGCGTGACCGCGCAGCGTCTCGAAGGCCGCGACCAGCGCCTGTCGATCCGCGGCCTCGGCCCCGATTTCTCGACCACGCTGCTCAACGGCCGCGAACAGGTGACGACCGGCGACAACCGCGGCGTCGAGTTCGACCAGTACCCGTCGGAATTCTTCAAGACCGTCAACGTCTACAAGTCGGCCGACGCGTCGCTGATCGCCGCAGGCGTCGCCGGTACGGTCGACCTGCGCATGCTGCGTCCGCTCGACCAGGCGCACCGCATCATCGCGGTCAGCGCGCGGGCGCAGATGAACGGCATCGACAAGCTCAACCCGGATGGCGATCGCTACGGCTATCGCGCGTCGGCGACCTATGTCGACAAGTTCGCCAACGACACGCTCGGCATCGCGATCGGCGTGTCGGCGACGCAGACGCCGTCGCAGGACGAGCGCTACAACGCGTGGGGCTATAGCGGCGCCGGCACCGCGACCAGCCCGTTCCTGCTCAACGGCGCCAAGCCGTACGTCCAGTCGAACGGGCTGAAGCGCTATGGCGGCGTCGCCACGATCGAGTGGCAGCCGTCCGACAGCTTCCATTCGACGTTCGATGCGCTGTATTCGCACTTCGAGGAAACGCAGATCCTGCGCGGCATCGAGTTCCCGCTGGCTGGTCAGTTGACGACACCGACCTCGCCTGGCGGAACGACCGCTACCGGCGTGACAATTGCCGACGGCTTCGCGACCAGCGCGACGTTCGGCAACGTCTTCGCGGTGCAGCGTAACGACTATAACCAGCGCAAGGCGGACAATTTCTCGCTCGGCTGGAACAACGACCTCAAGCTGACCGAGTCGGTTCACCTCAACGTCGATGCGAGCTGGAGCCGTGCGAAGCGCACCGACTTCCTGCTCGAGACCAACACCGGTACCGGCTTCGCCAAGAGCGGCGCGGCGGACACAGTCACCGTCAAGCAGAACGGCAACGGCACCTACACCTTCTCGCCGACGCTCGATTACACCAACACCAACATCTTCAAGCTGACCGATCCGCAGGGCTGGGGCAACAACGGCACGCAGCAGGTCGTCCAGTCGGGCTTCCTCAACCGGCCAAGCTTCAAGGATGATCTGAAGTCGCTCCGCGCGAGCCTGAACGGCGAGTTCTCCGACAGCGTCGTCAAGGGCTGGGAAGCCGGCGGCAACTACAGCCAGCGCAAGAAGACCAGCGCGTACACGTCGTACTTCCTCTGCCCGACCGGCGGTGGCACCAACTGCACCGTCGCGAGTGGCTCGCCACTGAGCGGCAACGTTCCCAGCGAGGCATTGCTCGGCAAGAACGTGGCGCTCGATTATCTCGGCATCCCGCAGATGCTGACGCTCGATCCGCTGTATCTCTACAACAACTCGCTCAACGCGGCGTTCGATGGCCGTCCGTCCGCGCTGGTGCGCGACAATGTCGTGCTCGAGAAGGTCTGGACCGGCTATGCCAAGGTCACGATCGACGGCCTGGTCGGCGACAAGCCGCTCAAGGGATCGATCGGTGCGCAGGTGGTGCATTCGGACCAGAGCTCGACCGGCCAGATCGCCAGCGTCGTCGGCGGCGCAGTGACGATCGCACCCGTGAAGCAGTCGCTGAAATACACGAACTTCCTGCCCTCGGCGACGATGTCGGTCGAACTGATCCCGCTGGGCTTCGTCAAGGTCGGCGCCTCGCAGACGATGGTCCGTCCGCGTCTCGACCAGGAGCGTGTCACGCAGGACGTGGCGATCAACCTGACCAACATCGGCCAGACGCCCGCCGGGCTGTTCCCGGTGTTCACGTCGACCGGTGGCAACGTCAATCTGAAGCCATACCAGTCGACCAACATCGATCTGTCGTTCGAGAAGTATTTCAACGGGGGCGGCTATGTCGCGTTGTCGGGGTATTTCAAGCATCTGACCGACTTCGTCGATCCGAACAACTCGCTGCCCTACGACTTCTCGGCGTTGCTGCCGGCGCTGACCGCGGCGCAGCAGGCGCAGGTGATCGCGGCGGGCCAGACGATCGGCAACGTCTCGTCGCCCGCCAACACCGGTCGCGGCGAAGTGCTGGGCGTCGAAGGTACGGTGTCGCTGCCGTTCAAGGCGATCACGTCGGCGCTCGATGGCTTCGGCATCTTCGCGAGCGGCAACTACACGCAGTCGACGATCAAGTACGGCAGCAACCCGACCGAGGCGATCACCCTGCCCGGCCTGTCCAAGTGGACCGGCAGCGGCACGATCTACTTCGAGAAATGGGGCTTCCAGGCGCGCGCGAACTATCGCTATCGCTCCAGCTTCCTCGCCGAAGTCGCTGGCCTATCGGCCAACCCGACCTATCGCACGGCACGGTCCGAGGGCATCCTGGATGCGCAGATCGGCTATGAGTTCCAGAGCGGTCCGCTTGCGAACTTCGCGATCCTGGCGCAGGCGAAGAACCTGACCGACCGGCCGTTCGTGACCTACCAGAACGACGACCCGCGCCAGGTGATCGACTACCAGCGCTATGGTCGCGACTACTATGTCGGCATCACCTACAAGTTCTGATGTCGATGGCGGGGCGGTTGACGCCGCCCCGCATTTGCCCCGCGATGGCGGCACCTGACGGTTTCGAAGCGGGGACGCGGACGATGGCCAATCACCCTTTGCGTATCGTGATCGCCGGTGGCGGTACAGCCGGCTGGATGGCAGCGGCGACCTTCGCTCGGTTCCTGGAGACGGGATACGAGATCGACCTGATCGAGTCCGACGAGATCGGCACGGTCGGGGTGGGCGAGGCGACGATCCCGCAGATTCATTTGTTCAACGACGCACTCGGTCTCGACGAGGACGCGTTCCTCCGCGCGACCGGCGGCACGTTCAAGCTCGGCATCGAGTTCGTCGACTGGTTCAAGCCCGGCCATCGCTACATGCACGCGTTCGGCGATGTCGGTCGCGACGTCGGCTTGCTGCCCTTCCACCAATATTGGCTGCGCGCGCGATCGCTCGGGCTGGCCGGCGAGCTCGGCGCCTATTCGCTGAATACGCACGCGGCACTTGCCGAGCGGATGCAGCGGGGGCCGGCTCGTACCGCGCGGACGCTGCCGTCGATGCCGTACGCCTATCATTTCGATGCGGGGCTCTACGCGCGCTACCTGCGGCGCTATTCGGAAACGCGCGGCGTCAACCGGATCGAAGGCAAGATCGTCCGCGTCACGCGCGACGGCGAGAGCGGCGACGTCTCCGGCCTCGTGCTGGAGAACGGCACCACCGTCGACGCCGACCTGTATATCGACTGCACCGGGTTTCGCGGGCTGTTGATCGAGGAGGCGCTCGGCACCGGGTACGAGGACTGGACGCGCTGGCTGCCGTGTGATCGCGCGATCGCGGTGCCGTCTGCGCGAAGCAATAAGTTCACGCCCTACACGCGCTCGACCGCGCATCCCGCCGGCTGGCAGTGGCGAATCCCGTTGCAGCACCGCACGGGCAACGGCGTCGTCTTCTCCAGCGCGCACATGAGCGAGGACGAGGCGACCGCGACCTTGCTGGCGGGGCTCGACACGCCGGCGATGGCCGATCCGCGGACGATCGCGTTCCGCACCGGCCGCCGCAAGCGGATGTGGAACCGCAACGTCGTCGGGCTCGGGCTCGCCGCGGGGTTCATGGAACCGCTCGAATCCACCAGCATCCACCTGATCCAGTCGGCGATCTCGCGATTGCTGAAGCTATTGCCTGGCCGCGTCATCGCCGACGCCGACCGCACCGAGTTCAACCGGCAGAGCGACTTCGAATACGAACGCATCCGCGACTTCATCATCCTCCACTACAAGGCGACGGCGCGCGACGACACGCCGTTCTGGCGCGAGTGCCGCGACATGGCCGTCCCCGACACGCTCGCCGCGAAGATCGACCTGTGGCGCGGCAACGGACACATCGTCCGCGAGCATGAGGAGCTGTTCACCGAAGTTGGCTGGCTTCAGGTGCTGGCGGGACAAGGCATCATGCCGGCGGGCCACCACCCGCTGGCCGACGCGATATCGACGAGCGACCTGGGGGAATTCATGGACACGATCGACAAGCTCAACGCGCGCGAAGCGGGCCAGATGCAGGACCACGCCGCGTTCGTCGCGCAGCATTGCGCGTCACCGGCAGGGCTCGGCGCATGAGCATCGCCACTGCCATCCTGCTCGCGCTGTCCGGCGCGGCCGCCGTGCCGCCCGTCGACTACCGCGCGCGTGCGCCGCAGGACGAGGTGATCTATTTCGTCCTGCCCGACCGGTTCGAGAATGCCGACCCGAGCAATGACCGCGGCGGGATCGGCGGCGACCGGCTGAAGACCGGCTATGATCCGACCGCGAAGGGCTTCTATCACGGCGGCGACCTGAAGGGCCTGACCAAGCGGCTCGACTATATCCAGCATCTCGGCGCGACCGCGATATGGCTCGGGCCGATCTTCAAGAACAAGGCGGTGCAGGGTTCGCCGGGCCACGAATCCGCGGGCTATCACGGATACTGGATCACCGACTTCACGCAGGTCGACCCGCATCTCGGCACCAATGCCGACATGACCGCCTTCGTCGATGCCGCCCACAAGCGCGGGATGAAGGTGTATATGGACATCATCATCAACCACACCGCAGACGTGATCCAGTACCGCGAATGCGCGGTCGGCATGCCCTGCCCGTACCGCGATCGCGCGACCTATCCGTACCAGCGCAAGGGCGGTGTCGGCGGCAAGGCGATCAATCCCGGTTTCGTCGGAGACGGTGTCCAGACCGCGGCGAACTTCGCGAGGCTGACCGACACGACCTATGCCTACACGCCGTACGTGCCCGCCGCCGAGCGCAATGTGAAGTTGCCGGCGTGGCTCAATGACCCGATCTATTACCATAATCGCGGCGACACGACTTTCATGAACGAGAGCTCGACGTTGGGCGATTTCTCGGGGCTCGACGACATCATGACGGAAAACCCGCGCGTCGTGAGCGGGATGATCGACATCTTCGGATCGTGGATCGACCGGTTCAAGGTCGACGGCTTCCGCATCGACACCGCGCGCCACGTGAACCCCGAATTCTGGGCGCAGTTCGTGCCGGCGATGCTGACGCGCGCGCAGGCGAACGGCATCCTGAACTTCCACATCTTCGGCGAAGTCTCCGATCACGAGGTCCGCCCCGCGGTGCTCGCGCAGCACACGATCGTCGACAAGCTACCCGCGGTGCTCGACTTCGCGTTCCGCCAGGCGGTGGTCGAGACGGTCGCGGGCACGCGCGGCACCGATGCGTTCGAGGCGTTGCTCGACGGCGACGTGCTGTATGCGAAGGGCGTCGACACCGCGGCAATCCTGCCGACCTTCACGGGCAACCACGACGACGGGCGGTTCGCCACGTTCGTGCGGAAGGCGTTCCCGCAGGCGTCCGACGACGAGGTGCTGAAGCGCGTGCTGCTGTCGAACGCGATGCTGCTGACGTTGCGCGGCGTGCCGACGATCTATTCGGGCGACGAGCAGGGCTTCGTCGGCGATGGCAACGATCAGGACGCGCGCGAGGACATGTTCGCGTCGAAGGTTGCGATCTCAAACGACAACCGCCTGCTCGGCACGACCAAGACGACCGCGACCGAAAGCTTCGGCGAGACCAATCCGCTGTTCCGCCAAATCGCCGAACTGGCGAAGGTGCGCGTCACGCATCCGGCGCTCACGCGGGGCCGGACGGTCATCCGCAGCCGTAGCGAAGCGCCGGGTCTACTTGCGGTTTCGCGCTTCGATCCGACGACGGGTGCGGAAACCCTGCTCGCGTTCAACACGTCGGCCAAGCCAATCACGCAGGCGGTGCAGGTCGAGACCGGTTCCACGCGCTTCACTACGCTCGCCGGCACATGCGCAGCCCGCGCTGCCGCCCCCGGCAGTGTCACACTAACCCTGCCCGCGTTCGGCTATGCCGTTTGCGCCGCGGAGACTCGTTGATGCCTGCACGATTACCTGAGTCCGTTGCCGACCACCCTTGGTGGAAGGGCGCGACGATCTACCAGATCTATCCCCGGAGTTTCGCGGACTCGAACGACGACGGGATCGGCGACCTGCCGGGCATCACCGCGCATCTCGACTATGTCGCCAGCCTCGGCGTCGACGCGGTGTGGCTGTCGCCGTTCTTCACGTCGCCGATGAAGGATTTCGGCTACGACGTATCGGATTACCGCGACGTCGATCCGATCTTCGGCACGCTCGCCGATTTCGACGCGCTGATCGCGCGCGCACATGCGCTCGGGCTGAAGATCATCGTCGATCAGGTCTATTCGCACACTTCGGAGGAGCATGACTGGTTCCGCCGGAGCCGTGCCTCGCGCAGCGGCGACAAGGCGGACTGGTATGTCTGGGCGGATGCGAAGCCCGACGGCACGCCGCCGTCGAACTGGCAGTCGGTGTTCGGCGGCCCCGCCTGGACCTGGGATGCCAGGCGCGGGCAATATTACATGCACAATTTCCTCAAGGACCAGCCGCAGCTCAACGGGCACAACCCCGCGGTGCAGGACGAGTTGATCGCGACCGCGCGGTTCTGGCTCGATCGCGGCGTCGATGGCTTCCGCCTCGATGCGATCAACTTCGCGATGCACGACCCGGCGCTGACCGACAATCCACCCGCGCCCGCGACCAATCGCGCGCGGACGCGGTCGTTCGATTTTCAGCAGAAGCTGCACAACCAGAGCCATCCGGATATCGTCGGTTTCATCGAGCGGATCCGCGCGCTGCTCGACGAATATGGTGCCGGGTTCACCGTCGCCGAAGTCGGCGGCGACGACAGCGACCGCGAGATGAAGCTGTTTACCGGCGGCAACGGCCGGCTCAACAGCGCGTACGGGTTCGACTTCCTGTATGCGGATCGGCTGACGCCCGAGCTGATCGTCGATGCGGTCGGCAACTGGCCCGATACGCCGGGTCTCGGCTGGCCGAGCTGGGCGTTCGAGAACCACGACGCGCCGCGCGCGGTGTCGCGCTGGACCACCCCCGACCAGCGCGACGCGTTCGCGCGGATGAAGATCCTGCTGCTCGTTGCGTTGCGCGGCAACATCTTCCTGTATCAGGGCGAGGAGCTTGGCTTGACGCAGGTCGACATCGCGTTCGACGACCTGCTCGATCCTGAGGCGATCGCGAACTGGCCGCTGACCTTGTCGCGAGACGGCGCACGTACGCCGATGCCGTGGATCGGCGCGGCGCCCGATCTCGGGTTCGGCAGCACCGAGCCGTGGCTCCCGTTCGGGGAAGATCACCGCGCGATCGCGGTTGACGCGCAGGAAGCGGACGCGACCTCGCTGCTGCATTGGACGCGGGCGCTGATCGCCGCGCGGAAAGCGCATTCGGCGTTGCGGCTCGGCAGCCTGCAGATCGTGCACAGCGACGATGCGGTAATCGCGTTCGAGCGGCAGTCCGATGGCGAGTTGCTGCTCTGCGTGTTCAATCTCGGCGACGAAGCGCGCGAATGGCCGACCGGCATTGCCACTGACGGCGACATGCTGTTCGCGACCGATGGCGCCGACACGACGACGCTGCCGCCGCTGTCCGGGCTGGTCCTGCGACGGTGATCGACGGGCTTGGCCAGCATATCGTCATCCTCGGCGGGGGCACCGCCGGGTGGATGACCGCGTGCCTAATCGCGCATCGCTGGCGGGATCGCGGCGTCCGCGTGACTCTGGTCGAAAGCCCGGAGATCGGCATCGTCGGCGTCGGCGAAGGGTCGACGCCGCAGTTGAAGCATTTCTTCGACACGCTTGGCATCGCAGAGGCGGAGTGGATGCCGGCGTGCGATGCGACCTACAAGCTCGGGATCGGGTTCGAAGGCTGGTCGGACCGCGAGGGGTATGAGCGCTATTTCCACCCCTTCCCCACCGCGCTCGACGGGCACACCGCGCCGCAATTCTTCTACAACACGCGGGCCCGACGCACCGGCCGCGACGTCGACGCGCACCCCGACCAGTTCCTGCTCCCTGCCCGCCTCGCCGCTGCGAACTCCGCGCCGCAGCCTGCCGCAAACTTCCCCTTCGAGGTCAGCTACGGCTATCATTTCGACGCGTACAAGGTCGGCGCCTTCCTCGCCGCGCACGCGACCGAAACGCTGGGCGTCGTCCATCTCCAGCGCCGTATCGTCAGCGTCGAGACTGCCTCAACCGGTGACATCACCGCACTGATCGATACCGACGGCGAGCGTATCGCAGGCGATTTCTTCGTCGATGCCAGTGGGTTTCGCAGCACGATCTTCAGCGCGCTCGAAATGCCGTTCGTCAGCTACGCCAACGCGCTGTTCAACGACCGCGCGGTGGTGATGCCGACCGCGCATGCCCCCGGAGCACCGATCCCTAGCCAAACGCGCGCGACCGCGCTGTCGGCCGGCTGGGCGTGGCACATCCCGCTGACCAGCCGCATCGGCAACGGCTATGTCTACTCGAGCCGCCACCTGACCGAAACACAGGCGGAAGCGGAACTGCGCGCGCATATCGGCGCCGAGGCCGGCGAAGCGCGCCACCTCAGGATGCGCGTCGGCCGCGTCCGCGACAGCTGGTCGCACAACGCACTCGCGGTTGGGCTCGCGCAAGGCTTCCTCGAACCGCTCGAAGCAACTGCACTGCATCTGGTGATCGCCACCGTCGAAGCGTTCCTCGACATGGTCGACCAAGACGGCGCGGCCGACGCCGTCCGCACCGCATTCAACACGCGCATCGCCGCGCGCTACGACGGCGTCCGCGATTACATCGTCGCGCATTACCGGCTCAACCAGCGCCACGACGATCCGACCGGCTATTGGGCAGAAGCGCGCGGCGTGGACGCCCTGTCCGGTGATCTCAAGATGCTGATGTCCACCTGGTTCACCGGCGCGGACATGGTCGCGGCGATCGATCGCGCCGGGCTCGGCCGCTATTATTCGGCGATCAGCTGGCACTGCCTGTTCGCAGGCTACGGCACCTTTCCCGATGCCGCGCGGCTGATCCCACCCGGCGCCGATATCGATCCCATCGACCTGCCGAAGATCGACGATTTCCTGACCCGTTGCGCATCGAATTTCGGGTCGCACGCCTCTCGCCTCCGCGCCGCCGCGGACCACAAGGATCACGTATGAAACGCATCGCCCTCCTGCTCGCCGCCACCGCCGCCATCTGCAGCGCACCCGTCCAGGCGCAGACGACCACGCTCGCCGCCCCTACGCTCGCCCCGCGCAATGACGGCGTCGAGGTTCGTGCAGGCGCGACGACCATGCGGATCACCGCGATGACCGACGGCCTCGTCCGCGTGCGCGTCGCCAAGAACGGCGCGTTCGCCGAGGATGCGAGCTGGGCGGTGACGGCGGCGACCCGCAAGCAGACCGCCAAGGTGAGCGCAGCCCCCGACGGTTTCACCACCGCCAGCGTCCGCGTACGGATCGGTGCCGGCGGCGCGATTACCTTCGAGACGCTCGACGGAAAGGTCATCTCCGCCGATGCCGCCCCCGTCACGACCGACGGCAAGGCGTTCACGATCGCGAAGACGCTGCCGATCGCCGAGCATTTCTACGGCCTCGGCGACAAGACTCAGGGGCTCGACCGCCGCGGCCACGGCTTCGTGGACTGGAACACCGACGCGTTCGGGTTCAGCAGTGCGGACGATCCGATCTACAAGTCTATCCCGTTTTTCATCGGCAGCGGCGGAGCCGGTGGCAGCTACGGCATCCTGCTCGACAACACCTATCGCACCTGGTTCGACTTCGGCCACCGCGACGCCGAGACGCTCTCGTTCGGCGGCCCCGACGGCCCGATCGACTATTATTTCATCGCCGGACCATCTGTGGCCGAGGTCACGCGCCGTTATGCCGACCTGACCGGCCACGCGCCGCTCGCCCCGAAATGGGCGCTCGGCTATCAACAGTCGCGCTACAGCTATGGCAGCGCCGACGAGGTCCGCCAGATCGCCGCGCGCCTGCGCAGCGACCGGGTGCCGACCGACGTCATCTGGCTCGACATCGGCTATCAGGATCGCAACCGCCCCTTCACCACCGACGCCAAGACCTTCCCCGACCTACCCAAGCTCGCCACCGAGATGAAGGCGGACGGCATAAAGCTGGTCGCGATCACCGATCTCCACATCGCCGCGGTCGAGCAGGGTTACGCGCCCTACCAGAGCGGGATGGAGGCCGACGCGTTCATCAAGAACGCCGATGGCACCCCGTATGTCGCGCCGGTCTGGCCTGGCCCTTCGGTATTCCCCGACTTCACCAAGACCGCCGCACGGACCTGGTGGGGCACGCAGTACAAGGGCTTCCTCGACGCCGGAATCGCAGGGTTCTGGAACGACATGAACGAGCCAGCGATCTTCGAAACGCCGACCAAGACGATGCCGCTCGACACCCGTCACCGTATCGACAGTGACGATTTCGCGGCGCGCATCACCGATCACCGCGAGGCGCACAACGTCTATGGCATGCTCAACACGCGCGCGACATATGACGGCCTGCTCAAACTGCGTCCCGACGAACGCCCGTTCGTGATGACGCGCGCGAGCTATGCTGGCGGGCAGCGTTATGCGGTCACCTGGACCGGCGACAACAGCGCGACCTGGGATCACCTCAAGCTGTCGGTACAGCAGATCATCAACCTCGGCCTGTCCGGCTTCGGCTACAGCGCCGCCGACGTCAGCGGCTTTGCGGGCGGCCCGAGCCCCGACCTGCTCACGCGCTGGACCGAGATCGGCGCGTTCACGCCGGTGTTCCGCAACCATTCGGCGACCGGCACACCTCGCGTGGAACCCTGGGTCGACGGCCCCGACCATCTCGCGATCCGCCGCCGCTTCATCGAGGAGCGTTATCGCCTGATGCCGTATTTCTACGCGCTGGCGGACCAGAACGCGCGCTTCGGCGATCCGATCATGCGCCCGGTCTTCTACGACTACCCGGCCGCCGCGACCGCGTCGTGCGATCAGTCGATGGCGTTCACACTCGGCAAGTCGCTGCTGATCGCACCCCCGCCCAAGCCGGAGTCGCCGCAGACCTACGACGTGTGCCTGCCCGCTGGCGGCTGGTACGACTATTGGACCGGCCAGCGCGTTGGCACGCCCGAGCCTGCCGCCGCCGGCCCGATCCAGTCTGCGACGCAAGCCGTGCCGACCGCGCGGACGCTAGGCGATCGCGTGACAGAAACACCGCGCCTCGATCGCCTGCCCGTGTTCGTCCGCGCCGGCACGATCCTGCCCCGCCAGCCCTTGGTCCAGAGCACAAGCGAAACCCCGAACGGCCCGCTGCGGCTCGACGTCTATCCCGGCGCGGATTGCGTTGGCACCCTCTACGAGGACGATGGCCGCACGCTGGCGTACACCCGCCGCGGCTATTTCCGCCAGACGGTGCGCTGCACGATCACCCCCACCGGCCTGTCGATCGACTTCGCCAAACCCGAGGGTAGCTTCAAGCCGTGGTGGAAGAGGATCGCGATCACCGTCCATGGTTGGGACGGCGCCGGCACTGCCAGGATGAAGGGTAGGCAGACCAGTGTCGCTCAAGACGCAGCCGCCGGAACGTCGACCTTGGTCATTCCATCGATGAATATTGCCGGCACTGTACACTTGGAGGGACGGCAAGTGGCGATTGGACAAGCGCTGAAAACCATCTCCCTGCGGTAATATCGATTTGCAGTTCGCCCTGCACTGCCGGCGTCTCGAGGAGGTGGGAAGCGGAGGTTTCAACGTCCCACACATGGAGAACGCCGGCAACGGCAGCGTCCTTAGAGCACGTCACGACGGTCTCATTGTCCCCCGGCGGCTATGCAATCGCTTGGGATCGCGTGGCGGCGCTTACGGTATGCTCGCTCGACCACCAGACTATGTCGTGGTCGCGAGCCAGGTTTGAAAGATTACTCGGTAGCCCCCTAGTCGAGAAGACCCATAGGTCGAGTGATCGACGCTCCGTGGACCGCCGTTGCCAGCGAACGATAGCTAAAGCACGTAGTTAGCGGGGACGGCGCGTTGCGACCGGATATGCCGCCTCGCCCAAAAATTCTCGTGCTTGAAATCCATTGCCGACCGAGCGGCGCGTAGATCGATTTCGAGGGGTCGTGCGATCGCATATACACGATCAAGCCGGAGGGTTGCCCGATCCGCCGTTGAGTGCAGCGGGCTGTTTGTGAGTATCGGTGGAGGTGGTTCGGGCATGCACTGCATCCCCGCCGCTCCCGGCGAGCATACCGTTCAACGAACTGCCGGTCATGCCGAGTTCCGCCATCAGCCCATCGATCAGTGGGCCGCCGACGCGGTAGCGCATCGCCGCGGCGACCGCGGCGTCGGCGAGATTGCCCTGACCGCCGCCGGCCGCGCCGTCGCTGCTCCCGTCGCCATGCAGTCCTCGGGCATCGAGGATGCTGATCTTGTCAATATTCTCCATTGGCTTGCTGGCCGCAGCGATGATCGCGGGCAGGGCTTCAAGCATCGCGCGGCGGATCAGCAGCGCGGTCTGTGCGTCACTCAGCAGGTTGGTCGCCTCGTTGAGCGATGCCTGACCTGCCGCGTCGACCTTGAACGCTGCCTCGCGACCTTCCGCACGGGCCTTCTCGGCATCGGCTTCGGCGGTCGCTTCGGTCCGCAGGGCACTGGCGCGTGCCTCTGCGGCCTCCTTCTCGGCGGTCGCGGCGACGGTGATGCCGACGGCCTCTTCCTGCGCGCGCTGGGTGGCGGCGATCACGGCGACGTTCTTGTTGCGGTTGGCAATCTCGGTTGCCTTGGCGGTGGCAACGCTTTCCTCGGCGCGGACGGCGAGCGCACGAGCCTCATTGGCGGCGGCTGTGGCGGTCGATTCCTCCTCTGACTTCTGCGCGGTCTGCACGGCGGTCGTTATACGCGCGATTTCGATGGTGCGGTCGCGCTCGATCGTCGCGGTCTGAATCGCACCGTCGCGGGCGATGGTCGCGGTCTGGATCACCTTGTCGGCCTCGGTCTGCGCAACGGTCTGCGCCTGGCTGGCGGTGATGCGCGCGATCTCGGCGAGACGGGTCTGCTCCGCTTCGGCGGTGGCGATCGCGGTCGCCTGCTCGGCACGCCGGGCGGACAGCGTCTGCTCCTGCGTCAGGCGCGCCTGTTCGGCAGCCTGCGCGATCTCGAGCGACTGGTTGTTCGCATCCAGGTTACGCTGCTCGATCTCGACGCGGTTGGTGGCGACGATGTCGTTGCGGATCTTCTTGCGCTCCTCGATCGTCCGCGTGAGCACGGTCAGGCCCTCGGCATCGAACGCGTTATTCTCGTTGAAATGCTCGAACGCGGTCTGGTCGAAATGCGTGATGCTGACGGACTCGAGCTGGAAGCCGTTCATGTCCAGATCGGTCATCAGCGCCTCCTGCACCTTCTGGATGAAGTCGGCGCGGTTGGCGTGGAGGTGCTCCATCGTCATCGTCGCAGCAACCGAGCGCAGCGCCGAGACGAGCTTGCCGTCGAGCAGCGACTTCACCGCATCGGGGCTGTTGACCGAATCGCCGAGCGTCTGTGCCGCGGCGGCGATCGACTCCGCGTCGGGTTTCACCTTGATGTGGAACAGCCCGACGACGTCGACGCGCAGCTTGTCGAGCGTGATCAGCGCGTCCTTGTTAAGGCGTGAGACTTCCAGTTTTACGGTCGTCAGGCGTACCTGCATCAATTCGTGGAGCACCGGGATGACCATGATGCCGCCGTTGAGCACGACCTTCTCGCCGCCGAAGCCGGTACGGATCAGCGCCACGTCCTTGGTCGCGCGGCGGTACAGCCGGGTCAGGATGATGCCGATCACCACCAATGCGAACAGCACGATGCCGGCGTAGATCAGGACGTTCAGAAGCTGTGCGGGCATGAAACCCTCCCCGGTTATGCGTTGGTTAGATCGACCGCAGAAGCGCGTTGGCTTCGGGCAGTGCGTAGAAGAGTTTGCCATCGCGGCGGACGATGAGCGCGGTCTCGCCGGCGGCGATCGTGTCGATGTCGTCGTGCGGCTCGACCATGATGAAATGCGCCTGCCCGTGCTGGTCGACGATCTTTGCGCGGGCCGGCGATCCGCGGCGGGCGGTGCCTTCTAGGATCGTACCGCGGCGCCGCAGGAAGTCGTCGGTCGAGATCACGCTGGTCTCGAAGCCGGGCATGATCCGGGCGAGGCCGTTGGCGGCGAGCGTGTTGAGCAGGCTGCCGGCGATTAATGCGCCGCCCGAGGCGAGGCCCCAGTGCAGCGGGGCGCCGGCCAGCGCGGTCGCGCCCTGCTGAATGGCAATCCCTGAAAGCGTGAAGCAGCCGAGCAAAGAGGTGAGCCAGATCAGGATCGGCAGTTCATGGCCGAGCCCGAGCCAGTCGAGCACGCCGCCGCTATCGGCTTCGGCATGGACGTCCGCGTGGAGATCGAGATGGCCGAGCCCAAGGCCGATCGCCTCGATCAGCCCGATCCCGATCATCACGACGAACGCGATCGCGAACGGCGCGTAAGCCGGCGTCAGGAAGATCACGAACATAGGCCGTAGCGCTGGTGAGGAATCCGGTTCTGCATCGGCGAACGGGTAACGGACAGACGACAACGCTTCGTTACGAAACGCCGGCCGATCCGGTCTTTGCACGCCATGTGTCGATACCCCCCAAGGCGAGGCCAGCCCTGTGCCGAGGCATTCGCAACGCAGGTTGAGGGAAACCGGCCGGGTTTGGATTCATCCTCTGCACAGGATCTGCACGACAAGCGAACGGACCGCACACGGACCTCGCGATCCGACGCTCACGGGACCGCGGCAAAGCCGATCCACGACAATCGGGGAGTGCGAAGATGAACCGCAATGGAAAACTGATGGCCAAGGCCGGCGCTGCTCTCGCGCTGATCGTGCTGGCGGAAATACTGATCGACGATGGCAATGGCGCGGTTGTTGGCGGGTTCGCGTTCGCCTGGATCACCGCCCTGTTGCTGACGCGACGGGCGATCTGGCATGACGGATTGGCGCGACCGGCGTTGATTGCCGGCGCCGGATTGGCGGCGGTGCTCGTCGACGATCCAAGTGTCCTCGGCTGGGTTCTGTTCTGGACCGCGCTATCGCTTGCCGCACTCCTGCCGCGTCACGGGTTCGACGATGCACTCGCCTGGGCGCGCAGGCTTGGCTGGCACGCGATGTCTGCCGTCGTTGCGCCGTTGAAGGATGCTGCGCGGCTGTCGATGGTCCGCCAGCGTCGAGGGACGTCCTCCGGCGGCTTCCGCGCAATCGGGGCTGTCGTCGCGTTGCCCTCGGTAGGCGGTGTGGTTTTCCTTGGGCTGTTCGCGAACGCCAATCCGCTGATCGGTCAGGCATTTTCGCGGATCGTGCTGCCGGATCCGTGGGCAGTGACATGGCGGACGGTGTTCGGGCTCTGTGTGCTGATTACGATCTGGGCAAGCTTGCGGCCAAGTCGGCGCACGACGCGGGCAACGCAGATCGGCGAACGCTCGATCGGCACGGCGTTCGAGCCGGGGGTGGCGACGCTGATCCTGTCGCTTGTGACGTTCAATGTGATTTTCGCAGTCGAGAATGCGCTCGACATCGTGTTCCTGTGGAGCGGCGCAGGATTGCCTGCGGGCGTGACGATGGCGGACTATGCGCATCGTGGTGCGTATTCGTTGATCGTGACCGCATTGCTCGCCGCTGTGTTCGTGCTGCTGGCATTACGTCCGGGCAGTGCTGCCGCGGCGAGCCCGCTGGTGCGGCGGCTCGTGATGGTGTGGATCGTGCAGAACCTGCTGCTGGTGGCGTCGAGTGCATTGCGAACGCTCGATTATGTCGACGCCTACGGGATGACGGTATTGCGACTGTCCGCGCTTGCTTGGATGGGGCTGGTAGCGACGGGGCTGGCGCTGATCGGCTGGCGATTGCTGGCAGGCAAGTCAGCATCGTGGCTGATCAACGCCAATGCCCTGGCCGCGGTTACGGTGTTGGTGGGGGCGAGCGTCGTCGATCTTGGTGCGACCGCCGCGGCTTGGAATGTCCGCACGACACTCGTCAGAGGTAAGGCGGGACCGCCGCTAGACCTCTGTTATATGGCGCGGCTCGGGTCATCGTCGCTGGTCTCGCTGGCGATGCTGGAGCAGCACGCGAAACAGCCCGGTCTGCGCGACCGGCTGGCGTATCTGCGGTGGGAAAGTCAGGTCGAAACCGCGGACGGGCAAGCCTATTGGCGTCGCTGGACGCCGCGCAATGCGAGACGGCTTGCGACCGTCCGGGCGATGTTCGGCACCAAGGCGCCGCGTTTGCGGTCCGCGCCGGACGGACGAAGCTGCGACGGGCTGATCCTGCCGCCCCCAATGGTCGAGGAGACGTTGGCGCCGCTACCCATTCAGGCGTCGAAGACGTCTGCACCGCTGCCACCTTCACCTACAGCGCCAGCACCAAAGCCGTTGACGCCGGGCGCGCAACAATGATCCTATGCCCGATGCCCCGCACTATCCTGGTCGTCGACGACGATCCTCATATTCGCCAACTGCTCGTGTTCGCGTTCGACAAGGCCGGACTCAGCGCGATCGAGGCGGCGGACGGCGAAGCCGCGCTTGCGCTTGTCGAGACGCATGCGCCCGACCTTGTCGTGCTCGACATCAACATGCCGCGGATGGACGGACTGGAGGTATGTCGACGGCTTCGCGGCGGAGAGGGCGGGGCGGACATACCGATCCTTTTCCTGTCGAGCCGCGACGACGAGATCGACCGGGTGCTCGGCATCGAACTCGGCGCCGACGATTATGTGGTGAAGCCGTTTTCGCCGCGCGAGGTAGTAGCGCGGGTCATGGCGATCCTGCGCCGCACGTCCGCGCGGGCGCCGAACATCGAGGACGGGCGCGACCTCTCGCATGGCCGGTTGCGGCTCGATCTGGAAGGCTGGCGCGCGCTCTGGAACGAGGTCGAGATCGCGCTGACCGTTACCGAGTTCCAGATCCTGCGGCTGCTCGCGTCCATGCCGGGTCGGGTGTTTAGCCGCGACGCGATCATCGACCGGCTGCATGGCCCCGGTTTCGCGGTCACCGACCGGACGATCGACAGCCACATCCGCAACCTGCGCGGCAAGTTCGCGAAGGCCGGTGCCGACGACCTGATCGAGACGCGCGCGGGGATCGGCTATCGCCTCGGATCGTGCATGACTTCGTGATCGGCAGGATCAAGGACTGCGCGAAACGCCACTGGCCCCGGATGCGCTTACGGACGATCCTGTTCGCGACGCTGTTTCTGGTCGCCGCGCTACCCGGGTTCGGCGCGGTGTTCCTGCGTGTCTACGAGAACACGCTCGTTCGCCAGACCGAGGCCGAGCTGATCGCGCAGGGTGTGGCGCTGTCCGCGACCGCTGCGGCGCTCTGGCCTGCCGCACCCCTCGGTCGTGTCGCGCATCACGAGGTTGCAGGCGACGACAACCCCTACGTGCAGGCGCCCGCATCCGGCATCGACCTCAGCACGACGCCGATCGGTGCGGAGCGGCCCCCGGTCGCGGCTGGCCCTAGACCATCGCCCGACGCGGTGGTCGCCGCCGCGCTCCTTTCGCCGATCATGGACGCGACGCGGGCCACCACTTTCGCCTCGATCATCCTTCTCGATCGCAACGGCAGCATCGTCGCCGGGAGTTCGGCCATCGGCAGCTACGCCGCACTCCCCGAAGTTGCCGCCGCACTTGCTGGGCGCGCCACGACCGTGCTCCGCCGCAACGGAGCATACCGCGCGACGTACCGTTTCGAATGGCTGTCCCGAGCAGCAGCGATCCGCGTCCATTACGCGCGCCCGATCATCGTCGGCGACCGCGTGGTCGGCGTGCTCCTGCTGTCGCGCTCGGCCCGTGCGCTGTTCCGGGGATTGTACGAAGACCGCGGCAAGATAGCGTTGGGGATCGCTGCGATCTTCGGGTTGCTCGTGGTGCTGAGCGGCATCATCTCCCGCGGCGTCACGCGCCCGATCGAACAGCTCGGCGCGGCGACGCGCGCCGTCGCGAGCGGCCGCGGTCGCGTCCCCAATCCGCCACCGACCGCGGCGATCGAGATCCAGGGCCTCTACGCCGATTTCGCGGTGATGGCGGCGGCGATCGAGCGTCGCTCGCGCTATCTGCGCGACTTCGCCCACGCGGTCAGCCACGAGTTCAAGACCCCGCTCGCCGGCATCCGCGGCGCGGTAGAATTGCTTCAGGATCACCCCGATATGGTCGCGGAAGATCGCTACCGCTTCCTGGCGAATGCTGAAGCCGACGCGCGCCGGCTGACCCTTTTGGTAACGCGACTGCTGGACTTGGCTCGTGCCGACATGGCGGAACCGGAAGACGCTAGCATCAACGCCGGGGAAGTTGTCACGAGGGTCGCCAATTCCTGGAGAACGGCGAGTTTCGCGATCGAATTTGTCTGTGACTCCGCCCTACCCATGGTCCGTGTGCCAGCGGCGACGTTGGAGGCCGTTCTCGTAACATTGTTGGAAAACAGCCGACAGGCAAACGCCCGATCGGTGACGATCCGTATGCTTGTCGAGGATACCTCCCTGAAACTCCTAGTCGTCGATGACGGTCACGGCGCGTCTCTTGCAGACCGGGCACGATTGTTCGAGCCGTTCTTTACTACCAAGCGGGACAAGGGTGGGACCGGTCTTGGTCTCGCGATTGCTCGATCGCTGTTGGAGGCCAGTTCGGGGGAATTGGTGACAATGGACGGCGAGAATCTTGGGTTCATGATCAGCGTACCCATTCACTTCGCAATCAAATACGTGGCTTGAGCCGCCTAGCAAAAGAAGCAGTTACGTACAGTGCGAGCCCATTATAACGATTGATTGTATCGGCACGAATACCATTCAGCGCAAATCGCGTATCGTGACAGACCTATCGGCAGTAATGGCCCATCTCCGGTCATTCGGAGCGCACTTCGATCCGCCCGACTTTCGCCGCGTAAGCATTACGATTTGAATCCTGATAGCAGCCTATTGCCGTGATTAAACACAGTTGACGCCCTGGAACTCTTGGCGAGAAATCTCTGCGTATGGTCTTGAGGGTACCAGAAAGCGGACTTCTGTTGCGCGCCATGATCGGGTAACACTGCACCTCCCTCGCGAAAGGTACGTTATGCGTTCTGGCCCTGCCCTCCTCGCCTTGGTGCTTACCGCCGGCTCCGTCGCTGCCGCTCGGCCGGCATCGTCGCCTGCCCTGATGGCAGCGGTAAAGGCGTCAACGCGCTCACCTGCCAACGTCGCGCGCGATCGCTATCGCCACCCCGTCGAGACGCTGCGCTTCTTCGGGGTGAAACCCACGGACACCGTGGTCGAAATTTGGCCGAGCGGGGGGTGGTACACGGAAATCCTCGGTCCGTATCTGGCAGCGCATGGGACGCTGTATGCGGCCGGGCCGGACGACAAAGGGCTTGCTGCCGTCAAGGCCAAACAGTCCGCAGCGCCGTCTGCGTACGGCTCCGTGAGATTCGCGACATTCCCGGCCGGACCGGGCGCGACCTCGGTGCCAGCGGGCAGCGCGGACGTCGTCCTGACCTTCCGCAACGTCCATAATTGGCGCTTCGGTGCGACCGACCGGACGCAGGCGGCCTTCGATCAGATGTTCGCCATGCTGAAACCGGGCGGCACGCTGGGCGTCGTCGAGCATCACTTGCCCGAGGCGTCCGGTACGATCGAGGAGGCGCGCAGCGGTTACATGAAGCGTTCGTCCGTCCTCGCCTATGCGACCAAAGCCGGCTTCAGGCTCGCCGGCGAGAGCGCGATTAATTCCAATTCCAAGGATACGCACGACTACCCCAAGGGGGTGTGGACACTGCCGCCGGGCTTCGCGGACGGTGATCACGATCGCGCGCGTTACGCTGCCATTGGCGAGAGCGACCGAATGACACTGAAGTTCATGAAGCCGAAGTAATCGGGTGCGGTGACAGTATCCCCGAAGGTCGGCGTCGCGCCATTCCTGGCGTGCGCGTCTAGGTAGTCTGCCAAATCTGGCGCGATCGCCGACCGCTCGCGGAACGCAACCGCCCGCCTCCCGACCGCCGCTTGAAGTGAACCATGTCGCGCTATTCGATCTCGTGCGAGCGGCGACGCTTCCTGTGCCGTCTCCAAGGGTTGGCTCGAAGCGTTGACCGCTCGCTTGCTGGCAAACTGGCCTGCGCGGGATAGCGGTTGACGAAGAACCCTGGATACTTTGCGTCCGAGGCCAATGCTGCGATGATGTCCGACGACGAGAGCGCCGGATCGGTCGGGTTCCTCGCCTCGGGGGTTTGGACCCAGAAGCGGATATTTCGCCACCTTGCCTTGTTGCCCAACTTCAGACGCTCGGTCGGCGGATCGCCAGCGAAACTGTTGTCAAGTAAGGCGGCCTCCAAACTACCATCAGCCGAGGATACTCGACGAGGCAGAATACACTACGGACTCACAGAGTATTCTACTGGTATCCACGATTTACCAGATCAGCTCTTTGGATCGTTAGAGCTAGCCAAACTCACCGTGAGACGTGGCCAACGGGCCAGAACATGCTGGAGGAATGCCGACGCGGCTGGCGGCAAAGTGCGATCGGCGAGCCACGCCATGCCGATCGTCCGGCTAATCATAGGAGCCGTCAGCGGACGGGAGACGAGCGTAACCTGCCCCAGCATGGCGAGCGTCGATTGGGGTAGCGCGCTGATCCCGAGACCGGCCGCGAGCAACCCGCCCATCGTCGCAAGTTGCGTACATTCGTACAGTGGCTTCACGCTGACGGCCGCCTTGATGAAGGCCGTATCGGTCAGGGCACGGACGCTGCTCCGCGCCGCCATCGCGATGAACGGATTTTCCGCGAAGATCGACCAGTCGGCCGTACCGGGCAGATCGACTGCATGGCCGGTACGGCAGACCAGCACGTAATCGTCTTCGAGTAACGGTTCGAACTGGAAATTGTCCTCGTCGGGCGGCGTCGTGATGGCGAGATCGATCTGTCGATCCTGCATTTCCTGATAGAGCGTACCCGAGAGATGATCGTGCAGGATGATCTCGACCAATGGGTAAATTGCCTGGAAACCCGCGATCATGCCGGGGAGTGCCCCCGCCGCGACCGACGGCAGCGCACCGACGACCACGCGGCCTCGCTCTCCAGCGAAATTTTGACGCACCGAGGTAAATGCGTGGTCGAAGTCCGCGGTTAGACGCTCGACGATCGGCAGAAGAGTCTCCCCCGCCGTCGTCAAGGTGACGTTGCGAGAATTCCGGTCGAACAGGCGGACGTCCAGCGTCTCTTCGAGCAGGCGGATCGTACGGCTGAGTGCAGGTTGCGAGACGTTCGTCATCCGCGCGGTCTCGCTGAAGCTCAGATTATGCGCGATCTGCATGAACAGTCGAAGGCTAGACATGCTGGGAGACTTCGACATGCTGACCTCTTCATCGATACGGCGTTGGTCGCGAGCAATCACAAATACGAATTGATCTATGCGTAATCTCTATTTCTTAAATCATCGCGCGCCTTCGATAAGGGTGCAAGCGAGAAAAAAGCGGGAGAGGCATATGACGAGAACGATCTGGCAGGCCAGCGTGGCTGCAGCGGCGCTCATGACGAGCGTACCGATGGCAGCGCAGACCGCCCCGGCAAAGGCGTGGATGGACGCAAGCCGCACGCCCGACGAACGCTCCGCGCTGATCCTCGCGCAGATGACGCTCGACGAGAAAATTGCGATGGTCAACGGGACGTTCGGATCGGCGCTGAAGAGGGGCAATCCGAACGAGACGCGGACCGGCGCGGGGCATGTTCCGGGTGTTCCGCGGCTCGGTATTCCCGATCTGTACGAGAGCGACGCGAGTCTCGGCGTCGCGAACGGCGGCGAGATGCGCAAGGGCGATGTCGCAACCGCCCTCCCCGGCAGCCTGCTGACCGCATCCACCTTCGATCCGACCATCGCCGAGGCCGGTGGGCGCATGATCGGCAGCGAATCCCGCGCGAAGGGCTTCAACGTGCTGCTAGCGGGCGGCGCCAACCTGGTCCGCGATCCGTGGAACGGCCGCAATTTCGAATATCTGAGCGAGGACGTGCTGCTGACCGGCGTGATGGCCGGCGCGGCGATCAAGGGCATCCAGTCGAACGGCATCGTCTCGACGATCAAGCACTACGCGCTGAACGCGCAGGAGAGCGGCCGCAACGTGCTCGACGCGAAGATGGCCGAAGCGCCGATGCGCGAGAGCGACCTGCTGGCGTTCGAGATGGCGATCGAAGCCGGCAAACCCGGTTCGGTGATGTGCGGCTACAACCAGGTGAACGGGCATTATGCCTGCGAGAACGACTTCCTGCTGAACACCGTCCTGAAGAAGGACTGGGGCTATACCGGCTGGGTGATGTCGGACTGGGGCGCGGTGCACTCGACTGTCAAGGCGGCAACCGCAGGACTCGACCAGGAATCGGGCCAGGAACTCGACAAGCAGGTGTTCTTTGGTGCGCCGCTGAAGGCCGCGGTCGCCGCCGGCACCGTCCCGGCTGCGCGACTGGACGACATGGTCCGCCGGATCCTGCGGACGATGATCGCGCATGAGCTGGTCGATCGGCCGACCCCGGCAACCCCGCAGCCGATCGACTACGCCGCCAACGCGAAAGTCGCGCAGGCGACGGCCGAGGCGGGGATCGTCCTGCTCAAGAACGACCGCGACCTGTTGCCGCTGGCCGCGACCGCCAAGACGATAGTTGTGATCGGTGGCCATGCCGATGTCGGCGTGCTGTCGGGCGGCGGATCGTCGCAGGTCCGTTCGGTCGGCGGCGTGCCGCTCGAACTGCCGATGCCCGGCGGCGGGCCGCTCAGCAGCTTCATCAAGATTACCTATCACGCGTCGTCGCCGCTCGCGGCGATCAAGGCGCGCCTTCCTCAGGCTCAGGTGACCTATCTCGACGGCAACGACGTCAGGGCCGCCGCCGCCGCCGCCCGCGCGGCCGATATCGCGATCGTGTTCGGCGAGCAGTGGCGCACCGAAGCGCAGGACGTAGAAACGCTCGACCTGCCGGGGACGCAGAACGCGCTGATCGACGCGGTCGCCGCCGCCAATGCGAAGACCGTGGTCGTGCTGGAGACCGGCGGCCCCGTGACGATGCCATGGGCAGGTCGCGTCGGCGCGATCCTGGAAGCGTGGTATCCCGGCCAGAAGGGCGGCGAGGCGATCGCATCGATCCTGGTCGGCGACGTGAACCCGTCGGGCCGTCTGCCCGTCACGTTCCCCGCCAACGCCGCGCAGGCGCCACGCCCGACGATCCCCGGCCTGGCGCTCGTGAAGGCAGCGGACGCGCGCAACGCCGCCAAGCCCAAGGTGACGACGCTCGACCTGAGTACGGTCGACCTGACCGGTGGCGTACCCTCGTTCCCGGTCGAGTATCCCGAGGGCGCGGACGTCGGCTATCGCTGGTATCAGCGCAAGGGTGCCGCCCCGCTCTTCGCGTTCGGTCACGGCCTCTCGTACACCAAGTTCGCCTATCGCGACCTCAAGGTCGTTGGCGACGCGATCAGCTTCTCGGTTACCAACACCGGCAAGCGCGCGGGCGCGGACGTCCCGCAGGTCTATGCCGCGCCCGCCGGGCAGATGCACAGGCTGGTCGGATTCCAGCGCGTCATGCTGCAACCCGGCGAAACCAAGCAGGTCAGCGTCACGATCGATCCGCGCCTGATCGCGCGCTACGACACGGCACGGCCCGGCTGGTCGGTCGCGGCCGGTGCCGTGCCGATCACGGTCGGCCGCCAGGCGGGCGACGCGGTCCTGTCGGGCACGATGCAAGTGGCGGCGCAGGCCATCAAGCCATGACCGTGCGGTCGTCGTCGCCGTCGTCGTCGTCGTCGCGCTGGTTGATCGGCGCGGCGCTCCCGGCGGTCGCCTTGCTGGCCCAACCCGCCGCCGCCGATCCGCACGTCCAGAGCCGCAAGGGCCCGATGCTGACGGTCGAGGGCAGCCAGTATCGCGACCTCGATCGTAACGGACGGCTCGATCCGTACGAGGATTGGCGACTATCGCCCGAGCGCAGGACCGACGATCTGGTCCGTCGCATGACGCTGGAGGAAAAGGCGGGCACGATGATGCACGCTTCGCTGCCGGGCGCGGGCAGCGGCGCCAATGCGTCGATCGGCGTCTCAGCCGACGGTTACGACCTGAGGCGCGTTGGTGAGATGATCGGGCAGCGCGGTATCACCAGCTTCATCACCCGGCTGGCGTTGCCCCCGCGCCGTTTCGCCGAAGCGAACAACGCGGTCCAGCTGCTCGGCGAGGACTCGCGGCTCGGCATTCCGGTGACGATCAGCACCGATCCGCGCAACCATTTCCAATATGTGCTGGGTGCTAGCGCGCAATCGAAGGGCTTTCGCAATGGCCCGATCCGCTCGGCTTCGGCGCGATCGGCGATCCCTCGGTCGTGCGCGCGTTCGCGGATATAGCGCGGCAGGAATATCGTGCGGTCGGGATCCACGAGGCGCTGTCGCCGCAGGCCGACCTCGCCACCGAACCGCGCTGGTCGCGGATGACGGGCACGTTCGGCTCCAACCCGGCGCTCGTCTCGCCGCTCGTCGCGGCCTATGTCGAGGGTTTCCAGCACGGCCCGAACGGTGTCGCGCGCGACGGCGTGATGGCGATCGTCAAGCACTGGGTCGGCTATGGCGCGGAGCCGAACGGGTTCGATGCGCATAACTATTATGGCCGCATCGCGCGCCTGGACGATCGCAGTTTCGCCGAGCACGTCGCCGCGTTCGACGGCGCGTTTAAGGCGAACGTCGCAGGCGTCATGCCGACCTATCCGATCCTCCAGGGCGTGACGGTCGACGGTGCCCCGCTCGAACAGGTCGGCGCAGGCTTCAACCGCCAGCTGCTGACCGGGCTGTTGCGCGGCACGAAAGGCTATCGCGGCATCATCCTGTCGGACTGGGCGATTACCAACGATTGCGGTCCCGGATGCCGCGCGCCCGACAAACCGCAAGGCGTAAGAGACATTGCGATGCCGTGGGGCGTCGAGACGCTGAGCGAGGCGCAACGCTTCGAAAAGGGCATCATCGCCGGGCTCGACCAGTTTGGCGGCGTCGACAAGCCCGCGGCGATCATCGCCGCTGTGCGGGCGGGTCGCATCGCGGAAGCGCGGATCGACGACTCCGTTCGGCGGATCATGATCGCCAAGTTCGAACAAGGGCTGTTCGACGATCCCTATGTCGATCCCGCCGCAGCCGAACGTTTCGCCGCGCGTCCCGAGCATCAGCGCTTGGCGGACGCGGCACAGCGAAGGTCGCAGGTCCTCCTGGAGAACCGGTCGGGCGTCCTGCCCCTCACGGGCAAGCGCAGGGTCTTCGTCTACGGACTTTCACCCGACGCGGTGACCGCGAAGGGCTTTACCGTCGCCGCCCGCCCGGAGGATGCAGACGTCGCGATCATCCGCCTGGAAGCGCCGAGCGAGATGCTCCACCCGAACAACTTCTTCGGCAGCCGTCAGAAGGAAGGCCGGCTCGACTTTCGCAACGGCGACGCCGGCTACGAGGCGTTGAAGACGGCCAGCGCGCATGTCCCGACGATCGTCTCGGTCTATCTCGATCGGCCGGCGATCCTGACCAATGTTCGCGACAAGGCGGCGGTGCTACTCGCCAATTTCGGAGTGAGCGACGCCGCGTTGATGGATGTGCTGACCGGGCGCGCTAGCGCGTCGGGCCGGCTGCCGTTCGAACTGCCATCGTCGATGGCTGCCGTCAGCGCGCAAGATCCGGCGGTACCAGACGATTCCGCCAAGCCACTCTATGCCGTTGTTGCCGGGATCATGGGTGCGGTGCGCCTCAGGCGATGATCGACGCCGACACGCCTGCCGGGACAAGCTTTCTAAGCCGCATCGACGTCAGGCTAGGTCCCAACGAGCACTTGGGACGTCGCGTGAGCGTTGCCTGGAAGGCCTGACGGTGAACGCGATCTATCGGCGTTGTTCATGACGAGATCATGCACGGACGACGTAGACCCGACCAAACCTCTCCACGAGCATAACGGCATTGTATCGATCGATCACAAACTTGTATTTTACTGATCGAGATTAATCGTCGATCACGCTCTCTCAAGAACACGAGACGGAGACGCTCGACCGTTCCGACCATTCGAAAACGAACGGCGGACAGGTGGGGCGATAGGAGGGGAAGACGATGAGCAAGCGTTTGTTGGCATGTGGGGTTTCCGCGTTCGCGGTCTTTGCGACACCGGTCGCAGCGCAGCAGATCGGACCGCCGTCGACGCTTCCCGACCAAAGCGTGCAACGGGTCGGCGAAGCTCCGGCCTCCGCCACCGAGGCGGAATCGAACAGCGCGTTGCAGGCATCCGAAGGCGATATCGTCGTCACCGCCAACCGTAATGAATCCCTCGCATCCAAGACCCCGATCGCGCTGACCGCGATCACTGGCACGGCACTGTTGTCCGCAGGCATCACCAATCCGACCACGCTGGGCGAGCAGGTGCCGAACCTTTCGATCGATCGGGGCAACGGCCTGCAGATCACGATCCGCGGCATCACGAGCACGGATGGCACCGAAAAGGGCGATCCGTCGGCAGCTTTCATGACCGACGGCATCTACATCGCGCGACCGCAGACGCAGGAAGTGAGCTTCTACGACATCGCCCGCGTCGAGGTGCTGCGCGGTCCACAGGGTACGTTGTTCGGCCGCAACACGACCGCCGGCCTCGTCAACGTCATCACCAACCATCCGGTCGACCGGTTCGAAGCGTCGGTCGACGCGAGCTACGGCAATTACGACAGCCGCCTGCTGACCGGCATGATCAACGTGCCGATCTCCAGTTCGATCGCCGTCCGCGCGGCGTTCAACTACGATCGCCGCGACAGCTTCCTCGAGTCCGGGCCGCGAGTCCGTACCGACCTCAGCCCGTTCCGCGACAACGTGTCTGGGCGCTTGTCCGCCTCCTGGTCGAGCGGCCCGGCCAAGCTGCTGATCATCGGCGACTATTCGCATGTCGGCGGGCAGACCGTGAACAGCGTCCTGACGAGCAATTTCTACACCGGGTTCAACACCGTCGGGGTCGACCCCGTCTATAATCCGGTCTCGGGGAAGACGGCACAGCGTACCGTGGTCGCGCCGTATACGACCAAGCTCGGTCGCGACAACGACGTCTACGGCGTGCTGGCCGATTTCAGCTATGACTTTGGCGGAGTGACGCTCAACTATCTCGGATCCTACCGGAAGTTCGAGCGTCGCGAGGATTTGAGCCTGACGCCCGGTACCGGTGCCACCGTATTCCCGTCGCGCGACGATGCGGCGTACAAGCAGAACAGCCAGGAACTGCGTCTCTCGACCGACCTCGGACCACTCTCGATCCAGGCTGGTGGCTATTATTTCCACGAGACCGGGTTCCAGAATTACTACATCTTCGGCCTGCTCAACGCGACGCCGGGCGCGCCCGGCTATGTCTTCGGCTTTCCGCAGCGCTATGTGAAATCGGAATCGCTGGCGGGCTTCGGCCAGGCGACGCTGAAGCTGACCGACCGGTTTCGCGTGACCGGCGGGGTCCGCTATTCGCACGACGAGAAGGCGCGGATCGGGGCGACCGTCATCTGCGGCGCGGTCGCCTGCACCGGCGCACGGGATACGAGCACGGTCAACAATGCGGCGAGGACGTTTTCGAAAGTCACCTATCGCGGTGGCGTCGACTACGACCTGAACTCGCGCAGCCTGCTCTACGCGGTCGTCTCGACCGGCTACAAGGCGGGCGGGTTCAACGATGGCTGCGAAGCCGGAACCGGCGCGGGCTGTACGCTGAGCGCAACCGCACTCTATTATAACCCGGAGACGATCACCTCCTATGAGGGCGGCATCAAGACGCATCTGGCGGGCAACGTGCTGCGGGTGAACCTGTCGGGCTTCCACTATGATTTCGCGGGCATCCAGTTGAGCCAGCTCTCGACGATCTGCGGCGGCCCTTGCCAGGTGACCACCAACGCCGGCCAGGCCAAGGTCGACGGAGTCGAGCTGGAGACCGTGGTGAACCCCGGCCCGAACACGCGCTTCGATGCGTCGGCATCATGGCTGAACGCGCGCTATACGAACTTCTTCCCGACCCCTGCCGTCAGCTTTGCCGGCAGGAAGCTCGATCGGTCGCCCGAATGGACGGTGACCGCCGGGATCACGCAGACCGTCCCGCTCGCCGGCGGCGCGAACATCCAGGTGTCGGCGCGGACGCGACTGAGCGACAGCTATTACCTGTCGGCGCTGGGGACGCTCAACCAGTTTCGCCAGCCGAGCTTCACCAAGACCGACCTGTCGCTTACCTACAACGCAGCGGGCGAACGCTGGTATCTACAGGGCTTCGTGCGCAACCTCGAGAACAGCCTCGTGGTGTCGGGCGCGTCGTCGGGCGCCTATAGCGGCGTGACGTTGCAGGACCCGCGCACCTATGGCGTGCGAACCGGCTTCCGGTTCTAGACCCGTCATGCCGAGCATCCGCCGCCGCCCAGTGCCTGCCGTCGTGGCGGCGATAGCGGCGGCGGTCGTGCTGACTGGCGCCTTGCCTAGCATGAGCCTGTCGATCTGGCAGGCGCAGCCGAGCACGACGACTGCGGAGAGCGTGCCGCCTGGGTCTCGAGCTATCCGCTGAAGGAGGTCGACCGGTACATCGAGCGGTTGGTCGATGCAGGGTGCGAGGATCGCGTCATGTTCGGGACCGACGAACTCATCTGGCCGGGCTTGATGCGCTATTCGGTCGGCATAATCCAGAACGCAGACTATCTGTCGCGCGAGCAGAAGCGCGATATCCTCTACAACAACGCTGCGCGCTTTCTATGGTTGACGCCGGTGAGGGCCGGATAATATCACTGGCCGCCCGACCGACATTGGTCGCGCCGCTGGCGTTACTTGAACTCAACCACCGGCGACGTTCCCAACGTGGCCGCATGCCCAACGCATCACGGTCACGTCCAAGGTCTAGGCATGGTCGACGCGCCTGTATGGCACGTCGACCATGCCCATAACTCACGGACGCATCGACACCTTGGCCAGATCGGCGTCGATCGCCTTCAGCTTGGCATCGGTCAGTGAGGGGATGTAGGATTGCAGTGCCTCGAGCGTCACGCCGCGTGCCATGCCGATCTGTTCGCTCTTGATCACGTCGGGAATCTGGCGTTCGAGCACCGCCTTCGCCGCGGGGTCGTCGAGCATCTTGCCGAGCGGCGTGGTGATCGAGGTGTAGTGCCCCGAGGCCTGCGCACTGGCCAACCGCGCCTTGCCGGCTTCGATATCGGCGCCCCACGGATCCTTCTGCGCCACAGCCTTGCCGTCCGCACCGAAATCCATCAGCTGGTCGCCGGTGGCGGTGTAGGCGGGCCAGGACGGCAGGCCGCTTCCGTTCGGATTCCCGGTCTTGGCGAAGTTGACGACATAACCGCTGATCGTCTTGCCGACCGCGATGTCCTTGGCGGTGGTCTTGTCGCCATACTTCACCTGCGTGGTATCGAAGAAGAACGGGATGTCCGTGGCATGCTGCGCGCCGGGCTGACCGACCGAATCCGCGACGTAGGAGAAGCGATACTCCCAGACCGGTACGCCCTTGCCGGCGATCGCTGCCGACGCCTCGCGCGCGCCGGCGATCATGAAGCCCGACTTGCCCCCCATGTCGGCGCTGGTCGCGCCGATCACCGTCGGCACGCGCGCGAAGCGGTTCGCGGCATAGGCGCCGCCCAGATCGACGACGACCTTGCCGTCGACGAACGGACCGGTATTAGTCGGCGGGCCCGCCTTCGGGCGGAACATCTGCATCATGCTGAGTCCGTCGGTAACCTCCTCGGCGCTCAGAGCGCGCAACTTGGCAAGCGCGTCGGGCGCGGCCGGATCGATGTTCTTCGACCGCGCGAAATTGGCACCGATCTGCTCGACGTCGGCGAGCGTGCGCTTGTCCGACTGGCCATTGCCACCCGACATCACGAAGGCCTTGCTGAACAGGCCGCGGGCCAGCGGCGAGGTGTTGAGCATGTGCACCGACATACCGCCGGCGCTTTCGCCGATGATCATCACGTTCGCCGGATCGCCGCCGAACGACGCGATGTTGGCGCGGACCCATTTCAACGCCGCGATCTGGTCCATGATGCCGTAATTGCCGAGCATGCCATCATCGGCATTCTGCCGGGTAAGCGGCGGCAATGCGAACGTGCCGAACCGGCCGACACGGTAGTTGAAGCTGACGAACACCACGCCCTGCTTGGCGAGGTTGGCACCGGAATAGGTCGGCGGTGACGCGCCGCCATTCACGAAACCGCCGCCGTAGATCCATACGATCACCGGCAGCTTGGCCGACGCGCTCGCCGCCGCCGGCTTCCAGACATTGGCGTACAGGCAATCCTCGGCGGGCTGCGTCCCGAGCGGTGCGGCGTCGCTGGGGAACGGGACCTGCATGCAGTCGTGCGAGTAGGCGGTCGCGTCCTTCACGCCTTTCCACGCCGCAGCTGGCTGAGGGGCGCGCCAGCGCAGCGCTCCGACCGGGGCGGCGGCGAAGGGGATACCCTTCCAGCTGGCAACGCCGTCGGCGCTCGCGCCGCGGACTTCGCCGCGGTCGGTGGCGACGACATTGGCACTGGTTTGGGCGGTCGCGACGACTGGGCTCGTCAAGGCGACGATGGCGGCAGTTAGCAATAGGCGGTGTGCAATCATGAGCGGTAAATCTCCGAACGAGCAGGAATATGGCCAGGATGACCGGATCAGAAGGCCTTTGTCAGTTGGAACGTGGCGATACGTCCGAAGATGTTGGCGTTGGACGGATCATAGGCTCCGTAGTTGTTGCCCGCCTGCGTCAGTACCAGCGGGGGATCCTCGTTCGTCACGTTCTGGAAATTGGCGCTCAAGCGGACGCCACCCAGCACGCCGCTCGACCGGGGTACCGAATAGGTGATGCCGACGTCCAGCGTCTTCCATGACGGCACCTTGGTTTGCGGCCGGCCGGTGATCGGGATCGTGTTGTCGTAGGATCCGGTATAGTTCAGGAAGGCGTTGACCCCGACCCGCCCCAGCGTCCAGCCCAATTGGCCACGGCCACGCAGGCTCACCGGGTAATAATAGGTGTCGAGCACATCCTGCTTCGCACCACCGGAGACCTGTTGCAGCGACTGGTTCAGGATCTTGGTGACGCTTACGCCCACATTCCATTTTCCGATCCCGGTATCGAACTGGTAGGAGGTCTGGAAGTCCAGCCCATCCTGCGAGGTAGTCGCGGCATTGGCGCTGCGTGCATCCAGGATGACCCCGACCGTGCAGGCGCTGAGCACGGGCGTATTGTAGAGCGCGGGATTGGCGGCGATGAAATTCGCCAGTACCGGATCATAGGTCGCGGGACTGCCGTTCACGCAATTCGCCGGATTGTTCACCGGCGTGATGTACGGGCTATATAGCGCCGCATTCTGCGGGCTCGATAGGAACAGTCCGACATTCTGGCCGACGATCTGGTTGGCATAGCGCGTCTTGTAATAGGTCCCGGAGAACCGGAAACCCGATCCCACCGGCTTGACGTCGAAACCCGCCGACCAGGTCTTGGCGGTCTCCGGTCGCAAATTCCGATTGGCACCCAGCAACAGATAGGTGCTGCTGAACCCCGGGTATAACAGCGCGATATCGTTCCGCCCCGATGCGTTGGCGAACGGCAGACCGATCACCGCCGACGAATAGTTTTCGGGATTGGTATCGGTCAGTGCCGGGGCGCGGAATGACGTGCCCCAGGACCCGCGGACCGAGAGGAAATCGTTCACGGTCCAGGTCGCGCCGATCTTGGGATTGGTCGTGCCCCCGAAATCGGAATAATTGTCGTAGCGTACGGCCGCGTCGATGTTCAGCGCCTGCACGAGCGGAACGTTCATGTCCTCGCCGACCAGCGGCACGAACAGCTCGGCGAACACGCTGGCGGTGCTGCGATGCGTCGTACTGTCGTTGGTGACCGCAAAATTGTTGTTGGTGCGGTCCTGCTCGAACGCGTTGTTGCTGCCGTTCAGCAGGTGCTGGCGGTTGTAGGCGAGCTCTCCGCCGATCGCCGTGCGCACCTCGCCGCCGGGCAGCGAGAATAGCGGACCATCGACCTTGACCACGGAATCGATGAACGTGTTGTACGAGAACTGCGTGTTGGTGCCCAGGAAGCTTCCATATTGCCCGGCAGTCAGCGGCGTCGACTGGTACGGATTGATCGCTCCCGCCGTGATCTGCGATGCCAGCGCGGCACCATTGGCGTTGTTGTCGAAATTGCAGATGCCGCAGGTCGTATCGTGCGCGTAGGTGAAATAGGTATCGATGTTCCACCGATTGGGCAGGTGACCGGTGACGCCGCCGGTCACGCTGATCGTCTCGGTCGGGTTCTTGGTGACCGACGGGCCGCCGAAGAACGTGATCGGGTTGACTGCCACCGTCTGGGCGAGCCCACCGCCGCAATCGGCGTTGGCGGCCGACGCCGAGGCCGGCGCGCCGCTGATGTAATAGGGACTGCCCTGACAGACGAGCAGGTTGTTGCCGACGCGCGAGTTGCCATAGCTGCGGCTCGATGTCTGGCGCTTGGTGTAGAAGGATTCGAGGTAGACCGAGATCGACGGTGCCAGTTCCTGGTTGAAGAACAAAGCCGCCTGATCGCGTTTCTGTCGCGGCAGGAAATCGGTGTAGTCGGATTGGTCGGCAAGGGCGGCGCCCGGGGTCAGTTGTCCGAACGCGACGCCGGGACGCGCGTCGGGTGCCACCGTAAAATAGCTGTACGGGACGCCGTTGCCGCCGACGATCAGCGCCGGGCTGGTGACACCGAGGTTGGCGTTGTTAGCGCGAGAGTCGATACCCCCGAGCGAGCTGAGATCGCGCCGCAGGAATTTCGACCGACCGTTGACGAACGGACGACGATCCTCGTGATCGTAGGTCAGGATGATATTGCCCGTATCCCAGCTCTTCCCGCCGGTCACCGAGACACCCCAGGTGTTGTGATAGCGATCGACACTGTCGCGACCGGAGACTTCGAGCCCGTCGAACCGCTTGCGCAACACATAGTTGATCACGCCGGATACCGCGTCGGAACCGTAGATCGCGGAATTGCCGTCGCTGACCACCTCGATCCTCTCCAGCGCGGCGACCGGGATCTGGATGGATTCTGTGAACGTGCTGGCGGCACCACTCGGCACGACGCGGCGGCCATCCACCAGCGTCAGCGTCGCCGAGGTGCCGAGCCCGCGCAGATTGATCGCGTTGCCCTGTGTCGAATTGCCACCGTAGCCGGACGTGCCGCCCTGCCTGTAGACCGGGCCGGAGCCGCCTGAATTGGGGTTGTTCTGTACCTGCGGCAGCGTCTGCAGCACGTCGTTGACGTTGGTGTAGCCGGTGGCGAGCACCTGCGATCGATCGATCGCCAACGTCTGCGATCCGACCGGCTTGACGCCGGAGATGTTGGTGCCGGTGACGATGATGTCTTTTTCGCTCGCGACCTCCGCGGCGCTCTCGGCCGCTGGCTGTTCGGCGGTGGTGACCTTCGCGCCGGTGGTCGCGTCGGCCTGATCGGCGGCAGTCGCCTGTGCCGGCGCCACGGGCACGTCGCTGGTCGCCTGCGTCGCTTCGGTCGATCCGCTGGTGGCCTGCTGCCCTAACGCCGGCGCCGCCTGCGTGGCGATGACCAGTGCGAGTATGCTGGCGCCGCGGTGGACCAGGCGTATGTTCGGATTCATGACATCCCCCCTTGTTTGCCGGGGTCGTTAATCCGCCCCGTGCTAAACCAACCGTTCGTTCGCGCTGCGGGACGTCGAGTCATGCCGGCAGACCAGCATGGGTGATGTGTCGCGTCGGATCGACAGTCGATGCCTCTGCATGCGGCGCGCCAAGCCAATAGAAAAATATAATTTTCCGATCGACCTATTCATCCCCGACATAGATACTTGCTTGGCATCTATGACGAAGATGGATCGAGCGATCACTTTTTTCTGTTGGACGTCGCGGGTTTGATCCTTCTTGTTGAGGGGGACAGGTGTCCGATTCAGGATCGCCGCGCGGCTGTACCATGATCAGCCGAACACAGGGGGAGGCCAACCATGAGCGAACCACGTACCGGCAGGACGCTACGCACCGGCGCCGTTATCGCCGCACTTATGCTGTCGAGCACCCCGGTGGTCGGCCAGGCACCGGCCGCGGCACCATCCGCCTCGACCAGCGCGCATCCGTGGATGAACGCGTCGATTACCCCGGCGCGCCGCGTCGCGCTGTTGTTGCCGCAGATGACTCGCGCGGAAAAGCAGCTGATGGTCATGGGATATTTCGCGACCGATTTCCCACCCAAAAAGTTCAAGGCGCCAGCGGAAGCGCGCAACGGATCGGCCGGCTATGTGCCCGGCGTGCCGCGGCTGGGGATTCCGCCACAATGGCAGGCGGATGCCGGGATCGGCGTGGCAAGCCAGGGCGGTGCGCCCCGCAAGCGCGAACGGACCGCCCTCCCCTCCAACCTCGCGATCGCAGCGACATGGGACATCGCACTCGCTCGGCGGGGCGGCGCTATGATCGGCGCGGAAGCGCGTGCCTCGGGGTTCAACGTGCTGCTCGCCGGCGGCGTCAACCTGACCCGCGAACCGCGCAACGGCCGCAACTTCGAATATGGCGGCGAGGACCCGTTGCTGGCCGGAACGATGGTGGCCGCGCAGATCAACGGCATCCAGTCGAACCACGTGATCTCGACGATCAAGCATTACGCGATCAACGATCAGGAAACCGATCGCAACGCAGGCAATGCCGTGATCGACCGGGCGGCTGCACGCATGTCGGACCTGCTCGCCTTTCAGTTCGCGATCGAGGAGGCCAATCCCGGGTCGGTGATGTGCGCCTATAATCGCGTCAACGGCCCGTTTTCGTGCGAGAATCCCTGGCTGCTCGGCGAGGTGCTGCGCCGCGACTGGAACTGGCAGGGCTATGTGATGTCGGATTGGGGCGGGACGCACTCGACCGGTCCGGCCATCGCCGCCGGGCTGGATCAGCAATCCGGCTATCCGTTCGACAAGGAACCGTATTTCGGCGCCAATCTGGACGCGGCGCTCGCCGCCGGCACAGTCAAGGACGCGCAGGTCGATCGCATGGTCGGGCATATCCTGCACGCGATGTTCGACAAGGGGCTGTTCGACCACCCGATCACCGCGGCGCCGCTCGACCTGCCCGACGCGATGCTCGCCGATCACGCCGCGGTGACGGGACAGGCCGCGGCGCAGAGCCTGGTGCTGCTCAAGAACCAGAATGCCATTCTGCCGCTGTCGTCGACGATCAAGTCGATCGTCGTGATCGGTGGTCATGCCGACAAGGGCGTCTTGGCCGGCGGCGGATCGTCGCTCGTCTATCCCAAGGGCGGCAATGCGGTGCCCGGTATCGCGCCGACCTACTGGCCCGGGCCGGTCATGTATTATCCGTCGTCGCCGCTCGAGGCGATCCGGCGTCAGGCGCCCAATGCGCGGATCATTTTCGTCGATGGCGGCGACCCGCGTGCCGCAGTGGAGCAGGCACGTGGTGCCGAGGTGGCGATCGTGTTCGCGATGCAATGGGCCGGTGAGGCTTTCGACGTGTCGCTCGCCCTGCCCGATGGTCAGGACGCCCTGATCCAGAGCGTCGCAGCCGCCAACCCGCACACGGTCGTGGTGCTCGAGTCGGGTGGCGCGGTGCTGACGCCGTGGCGCGACGACGTCGCCGGCATCGTCGCCGCATGGTTTCCCGGAACGGCGGGGGGCACGGCGATCTCCGACGTGTTGTTCGGCCGTACCAATCCTTCGGGTCACTTGCCGATCAGCTTCCCTGCGGAGTTGGCGCAACTGCCTCGTCCCGCCGTGCCGACACCGGGCGACGTCCGCTATACCGAGGGCGCGGCGGTCGGCTATAAATGGCTCGACCGGCAGGCGTTACGCCCGGCCTTCGCCTTCGGTCACGGCCTGTCCTATACCAGCTTCGAGTACGGGAATTTGCGCGTGGCCAAGGACGGCGCGGGCTTGCGAGCCAGCTTCACCGTTCGCAACACGGGCAAGGTCGCGGGCAAGGCCGTTCCGCAGATCTATGTCGCTGGCGAGGGCTGGGAAGCTCCCAAGCGGCTGGGCGGATTCGCCGCGGTCATGCTGGCGCCGTCGGCTACGACCAACGTCACCGTGACGATAGACCCCCGCCTCCTTGCCAACTTCGATGAGACCACCCGCAGTTGGCGGATTGCCAAAGGTACCTATCGCGTGATGCTGGGTGGAGCGTCCGATGCGCTTGGGCAGCCCGTTACCGTTTCGCTCGACGCACGGTCTCTACCCGCCGCGTGGCATCCGCTTGGAAGTGCTGCGTCGCGCTGACCCGCGGCGTCTACTGATGACATCGCCGGATACCGGAGAGGGGCGTATCGTATGCGTACTCGCGGATGGCGAGGAGCCGTTTCCGTCACGCTCCGGTTTGCAACACCGCTCACCCCTCCCGCAAGAGACGATAGCTTTAGCTGATAGATCTATAAGATAATGGTAATTGATGAATAGGTCTTTGCGGGGCAATATCTATCCGTAGACACCGAACAGATACGGGAGGGGATCATACTGGCTTTTGTCGCCGCAGCGACCATCCTGTCGCTGCTCGCCGTCATCCTGTCCAACCGGGTATCGCCGCTGGCTGCGTTGATCCTGATCCCGATCGCGGGCGCGATCGCAGCCGGCGTAGCGCCCGGCATCCCCGGCTACATCGTCGATGGCCTTGCCAAGATCGCCCCGGTCGCCGGCATGTTCGTCTTCGCGATCCTGTTCTTCGGGATCATGACCGATGCCGGACTGCTGGCGCCGCTGGTCAATGCCGTCCTGCGCATGGTCGGCGAACGCCCTTCGCGTATCACGGTCGGTACGGCGTTGCTGGCGCTCCTGATCCATCTCGATGGCTCAGGCGCCGTGTGCTTCCTGATCACCATCCCGGCGTTGCGTCCCTTGTACGACCGGCTCGGCATGGATCGTCGCGTACTGGCCTGCACCGCATCGATGGCCGCCGGCGTCAACTTCCTGCCCTGGACCGGTCCGACGTTGCGCGCCGGGGCAGCGCTGAAGCTGCCTGTCGCGACCATCTTCACGCCGATGATCGGGGTTCAGGTCGTCGGCCTCGTCTTCGTCTTCGTCGTCTCCTGGTGGCTGGGCGTGCGCGAGGAACGGCGGCTTGGCCTCGGCGACCATGCCGCGAATGCCGAGATTCCGGCACCTCTCGGTGTCACGCCGAGTCACAGTGACGCCGAGCTGGCACTCCGACGGCCGCGGCTTTTCATCGTCAACGTCGCGATCACGCTGGTGGTCGTGGCGACGATGATCACCGGGCTGATCGAACCCGTGGTCGTGTTCATGGCGGGCACGGCACTGGCGCTGATCATCAACTATCCTTCGGCAGCGCAACAGCGCGAGCGGATCGATGCGCACGCTCGCGCCGCACTGATGATGGCCGGCATCCTGTTCGCAGCGGGCGCCTTTACCGGCATCATGACGGGATCGGGCATGATCAAGGCCTTGGCCCAGGCATCCGTCTCGCACGTCCCCGATGCGATCGGGCCGCGTATCCCGGTTCTGCTTGGCATGATCGCCATGCCGCTCAGCTTGCTTTTCGACCCCGACAGCTTCTATTTCGGAGTGCTGCCAGTGATTGCCGAGGTCGCCGGGCATTTCGGCGTACCCGCGGTCCAGGTCGCGCAGGCCGCTTTACTAGGCCAGATGACGACGGGTTTTCCCGTCAGCCCGTTGACCCCGGCCACGTTCCTCGTCGCCGGGCTGAGCGGCGTAGAACTCGGCGCGCATCAGCGTTTCGCGATCCCCTGGCTGTTTGCCGCATCGATCGTGATGACGCTGACTGCCGTTGCTTTTGGAATATTCTCGTTATGACCGGTCGAACCATCCGCATCGGCACGGGCGCCGGGTTTTCCGGTGATCGGATCGAGCCGGCGCTCGAACTGGTCGAACACGGTGCCCTCGACTATCTGGCGTTCGAATGCCTGGCGGAGCGCACGATTGCGCTCGCCCAAGCCGCGCGTCGGACAAATCCCGATGCCGGGTTCGATCCGTTGCTCGAGGACCGCATGCGCGCCGTCCTACCCGCTGCGCATGCCCGCGGCGTTCGGATCGTGACCAATATGGGCGCCGCCAATCCGATCGGTGCCGCACGCCTGGTCACGCGGATCGCCCGCGAGCTGGGCCTGACCGGACTGCGGACGGCAGCAGTCACGGGCGACGACGTCCTGGATGTCATTCGCGCAGGCGATTTCCCGTTGATCGACCGGCCCGGCCGCAGTGGCGATCTGGGCGACGCGATCGTCTCCGCAAACGCGTATCTGGGCGCAAGCGGCATCGTCGAAGCGCTGGCGGGCGGCGCCGATGTCGTCATCACCGGACGGGTCGGCGATCCAGCGCTGTTCCTCGGACCGCTCATCCACGAATTCGGGTGGGCGATGGACGATTGGGAAAGGCTTGGCCGCGGTACCGTCGTGGGTCATCTGCTCGAATGCGCGGGCCAGGTGACCGGCGGCTATTTCGCCGATCCGGGCGTCAAGGACGTGCCCGATCTCGCGCGGCTCGGCTTTCCTTTGGCGGATGTGTCGGAGGACGGCAGCGCGGTCCTGGGCAAGGTCGACGGATCCGGCGGCTGCCTGACCTGTGCCACCTGCAAGGAGCAGTTATTGTACGAGATCCTCGATCCGGCCGGGTATCTACAGGCGGACGTCGTCGCCGACTTCACCGGCGTGTCCTTCGAGCTGACGGCACCCGATCGCGTACACGTGCGTGGCGGCACCGGTCGACCGAGGCCGGATACGGTCAAGGTTTCGATCGGATACGAAGACGGCTTCGTCGGCGAAGGTCAGATCTCCTACGCCGGCCCGGGTGCCGTAGCGCGAGGACAACTGGCGTTGGACGTCGTACGCGAGCGCCTGCAGATGACCGGCGTGCCGATATCGGATCTCCGCTGCGAACTGATCGGACTGAACGCCATCGACCGGACGGGACAGTCGGACGGGCCGGAGCCCCGCGAGGTGCGCGTTCGGGTGGCCGGACGGACGCCGACCCGCACCGCCGCCGAACGGATCGGCGCCGAAGTCGAGGCGCTATATACGAACGGTCCGTTCGGTGGCGGAGGCGCCGTGTCCAGCGTCCGCGAGGTGCTCGCGGTCGCGTCGACCTTGTTGGACCGGACGCAGATCGTCCCTTCGGTCCAGTACGAGGTCGCCTGACATGATCCTGCGCGACCTCGCCCATGTTCGCACCGGCGACAAAGGCGACATTTCCCAGATTGCAGTCATCGCCTATCGCAGCGAAGACTTCGCGCTGCTGGCCAGCGCCGTGACCGAAGAGCGCGTCGTCGCGCATCTGGCCGACCTTTCGGTGCGCCGGATCACGCGGTTCGAATTGCCCGGCCTCGGCGCGCTCAACTTCGTGCTCGAGGGTGCGCTGCGTGGGGGCGTCACACGGTCGCTGGCACTCGACGCGCACGGCAAGACGCTCGGCGCACAGCTGCTCGATCTCGCAATCGATCCTCAATGAAAGAGACGCGAATGCGCCGGTCCTTTGTGCTTCTCGCAACGCCTGCGCTTGCGGCGCTAGCGGTCCCTGCCCCTGCGCGCCTGGTGCGGATACAGGTCGACAGCATCACGCCGGCTCCAGTCGGCACCGCGCCTGCCTCGACGCTGCCGATACCGTATGAGATCGTGCGGGGTCGGTTCTTCGGCGCGCTCGATCCTGCGGATGCGCACAATCACGTCATTACCGATATCGACGGCGCGCCCCGCGATGCGAAGGGACGCGTCCGGTATTCGGCGACGTTCGCGATCGCCAGACCCGTCGATCGATCGCGTGCCGCCGGGGTATTGTTCTACGACGTACCCAATCGCGGCGGTTCGCAGATCGGTGCAGATGCAGACGGATACGTCCGGGTCACCAGTGGTTGGCAAGGCGACCTTCCGCCCGGGCCGGATGTCCAGACCGCCAGTGTCCCGGTCGCTCATGGCAAGAACGGAAAGCCGCTGACAGGTCCCGTCCTCGCCCGCTTCACTGATATGCCTGCCGGTGCGCGGTCAATTGCGATCACCGGCAGCATCGGCAAACCGACTGCGCGGCCAGTGCCCGTGACACTCGATACGACGAAGGCACGGCTGTTCCGCCAAACCGCCGATCTGGCACCGCCCGTGGACGTGAAGCCCGGGGACTGGGCCTTTGCCGATTGTGCGACGACGCCCTTCCCAGGCAAGCCCGATCCGGCGAAACTCTGCGTGCGAGACGGGTTCGACGCTGCCTACGCCTATACGCTGATCTACGAGGGCAAGGATCCACTCGTCCAGGGGATCGGTTTTGCCGCGACCCGTGACCTTGTCGCCTATCTGCGCAGCGGCAAGCCGGACGATACGGGCAATGCCAACCCGGCCGGACGCATTCGCTGGACGGTGGCCAGCGGTACGTCGCAATCCGGCAATTTCCTGAAGAGCTTCGTCAATCTGGGCTTCAACGCGGACGAGAATGGGCGCCGCGTGTTCGACGGGGTCAATCCCAACATCGCCGCGCGCCAGGTGCCGTTGAACCTGCGCTTCGCCGTGCCTGGCGGTGCCGCGACGCTGTACGAGCCTGGGAGCGAAGGCACGCTGTGGTGGAGCCGCTACGATGATGTCGCCCGCGGCCGGGGCGTCAGCAGCCTGCTCGACCGCTGCACCGCGAGCAGGACCTGCCCCAAGGTGATCGAGACGTTCGGCTCGGCCGAGTTCTGGGGATTGCGCATGTCGCCAGGGCTGATCGGCACCGCCGCCTCGACCGATCTCCCGCTGCCGGCCAACGTTCGACGCTATTACTTCCCGGCGACCACGCATGGCGGATCCTGGACCGGGGGCTTTCCGCTCGGTGGCGATCCCAAGTTACCAATCTGCGCATTGCCGGGCAATCCAAACCCTTCGATGGACAGCCTGCGTGCGGCCCAGACGATGCTTGTCGCCTGGGTGCGCGACGGCACCACCCCGCCCCCCAGCCGTTACCCGACATTGGCCGGGGGCGATCTCGTCGAGGCGAACGCCGCGGCGATCGGATTTCCTTCCTGGCCCGGAGCACCCAGTCCGGATGGCAAGCTGAACGCCTTTATCGACTACGACATGGGAGAAGGATTTCGGTATCGCGACGTGAGCGGCCAAATCACGCGCCAGCCACCGGCGATCCGCGGGACGATACCGTCGCGCGTCCCCCGGGTCGATGCGGACGGTAACGAGACCGCCGGTGTGCCCTCCGTCCAGCTACAGGTGCCGATCGGGACCTATCTAGGCTGGAACGTTCAGTCCGCTGGATTCGGCAAAGGCGGCAGATGCGGGTTCTTCGGGGATTCATCCCGTTCGCCAAGACGCGGGCCGAGCGGGTGGCGCTCGGGGACCCTCGCTTGTCCCTTGCAGAGCGTTACGGCGATCACGCCGGTTTCGTCGCGAAAGTCCGCGCGGCCGCGGCGCTACAGCGCGCCGCCGGTTGGCTCCGCGAAGAGGACGCAGACAGGATCATCAGCCAGGCTCAATCCAGCCAAGTCCTAGCTGATTGAAGGCCAATCACCGTCACACTTGTCGTCATGCTTTCCACAGGGGAGGCTCGACGCAACTTAACTCGGACGCCAATCCATTCTTGTAGTAAAACGAAGTTTGCCGCTCGGCTTTCCCGCGTGGGGCTATCGAGATGAAAGATCAGCGCACGATCTGTCCGGCGAGATCATAACCACGGTCGAGCTCTTCCAAAACCAGCGCACGGTGAGCGCCCTCGTCGAAAGCGTAGCCTGTGCCGGCGATGCGTCTGGCAAAGGCTGAACTTCGCGACAGGAAACCGGGTCGATCGGAGGAAGGATGGGGCATCGGTTGCATCATCATCGCCATCGCATCCGGCGCAGCCTTCGGGAGTGCTGGATTGCCCGTGCTCGACATGATCGAAGTGCGCGCGATAAGACGCGATCTTTGTGTTCGCTGGCCATGATCTGAGCGATCATGCCGCCCATAGACCGTCCGACGATGTGCGCTCGCCCGATCCCCAGCGCGTCCATTAGTCCGACCGCGTCCGCCGCCATGTCGTAGAGCGTGTACGGCGCCTCGGGGCGTTGCCCCGCCTGAAGCGCTGCAGCCAGCGCGCCGAAATCCACGGCCGGGTGCGAGTCGAGATGCGTTGAATCCCCGGCGTCCCGATTGTGGAAGCGCACCACCCGGTAGCCGAGAGCTACGAGTTCGGCGCAGAACGGGGTGGTCCAGCGGATCATCTGGGTGCCAAGTCCTGCAATCAGGACGATTACTTCGCCGTATTTGCTATGACAGGCGTCAGGGCCAAGCGTGTTTGCAGGGACCGGGACCGTGAACGCGCGTTATTTTCGGAGCAACCATTCAAAAGCATGGGTAATCGCGTCGCGACCGTCATGCGTAATCGGTGCACAATGAGCTGTCAGTACTCCCAAAGTCGGCCATGCTATAATGCGTTGCACCGAAGTTCGCGCGATCTCCCGATTGCGAAACGACATTCGGAATTTCCGGGGAACGGTTGGCGCGGTCGCGGTAAGCAAATCGAGCTTTGCAACGATGGATCGCCATCCTCTGAACCAACCGGGCTCAAAGTGCTGGATCAGGTCAGTGAAGATCGCCGTTCGGCTTTGGCGGTGGAAGAAGACGACTTCCGTCGTGATACTGTTTCCCTCCACCATGATCTGATCGACCTCACCCGACCATTCCTTGGCAGGTGCGTCCTTCAGGTCATGATCCCACTTCAAGTCCGGCCGTTTGGCGCGCAACGCCGGCACGGCATATGACTTTGCTGCCGGGTATGCGCTTTGCCACTCGCCAACGAACATATGATGCAACGTGTTGGGAGCGACGATGTGACGGACCGGCCCAAGGCCATCAATCGCGATTTTGAGTTCACTGGATAGTGCTATGGGCGACCAAACGAATAAAGAGGCATCGGACAGCCGTATAACGATCGTCCGCGTCGGAAAGACGAAGCCAGCGACGGAAACACTTGGCCCGTCCGCCGTCCATATTTCTTTGCCAAATTGTCGCAGCATTTCCGCCCCCCTCGTCCAATGAACTCTAGGACAACCCCGAAGCAGTGGGTAGTGGAAGGCAACGTCATCTTCGCGGATGCACGACAATCTAGCCTCTACGCCGGCAGCTATGTCGAACGGCCTGACCGGTGCTGCCTATCATTGGACTTACCAAGGGCGATCAACCGATCCGGCCCACGCTCGATCGGTCGACCGGGCGCTTATCCTCCCGCCCTAACCCCAGAAAGTCTTGCGATCGAGGAGATCGGCGTACGCTCCAGCCGCGGCATCGATGATATTCGATTTTTTTCGATGCGCCATTAGTCTTTTGGCATCGGGATCGTCCCGCAAGCCCAGCCGGCCCAGAACCGATGGCGCCGTCGCCATATCGTTCAGCGCGCCGAGCTGATCCTGCAGCTTCTCCAGTGATTTAACGAACTTCCCGTAGCGACGTGCACGCTTCTGGCTCGGGAATAGGGAACCGAGAAACTCCGCGCCATAGCGTAGCCGTTTGGCGCCCTTGCGGACTTCATGCCGCTCCTCGTCCGTCTGGGAGGCAAGGGACTTACCACGCTTGCGGACGCGCCGCCTCAGCGCGTGAAGAGTCTCCGCCGCGAACTGTCTTGCTGGCGCGTCCCGAGCATCGCGCATTGACGGCGCGGTGCGCCATGCCCCGCACACCAGCCACTCCGTCAGATCGAGCATCAGCGCCCGAACCCGGTCCGAGCCCAACGCGGTGCCGACCGTAGCATAGGCAGCATTGCGAGCCCGCTCGAGTTCCTGAAACAATGCGACGCCGGGCTTCGCCCTCGCCAGCAACACGTCTAAGTCGCGCGCTTCGCCCAGCAACGAGCTCAGCCAGCGCAATTCGCTCTGGAAATGCGGCACTTCGTCGCCGGCGAGCAACGACTGGAAGATCGACAATGCGGACCGCAGCCGACGCAACGACACGCGAGCCTGATGCAGGGCCTCGGCGTCGGCTTGGTCGAGCAGAACAGTTTCGTTCAGGCGGTACTGACGTATGCACGAGCCTACGACTGCCTCGAAAGCGTCCGCTGCGGATGCAGTCCGGCTCAACGCGACCTTCTCCGCCTTGAACGCCTTGGATGCGGGACGAAGCAGGTCGTAGCCGCGCTCGGACTTGGTCACGACGCCCAGGCGGACCGGAAACTCCGCCGCTATCGTCTTGGCCAGCGCAAACAAGGCGGCGGGCTCTCCCCGCTTCAACTCCAGCTCGATCTCGCAGACCGGCGACTGGCGGTCACCCGCGGCGACGTACCCACGATCCAACACCAGTTCGATCGACGCCTCGCCGCAGTCGACCATCCACGTCAGGCGCTCGACCGCGACCGTGAAGATCGAAGTGACGGTGCCTGCCTCGTCGCCGAGCAGCGTGGGAATGGGCGTCCGGTCGTCAACGACCGGATTCATATCGGCCACCTCGATTTCCCATTCGGAGCGCGCGAAGAGCCCCGCCGCCTTTGCGTCCGCGACCTTGATCGTCTGTGTCAGCGTGTCGCCGGACTGGCGGATGCGCAACGAGACGCCACCTTGCGAAAGCGCTAGATCGGGTGTGTCGAAATAGACAGCGTGCATTTGCCGCGTACTCGCCGGGACATCGAACAGGTCGCCCCCTGCAAAGGCATCGGCCGCGGCGGCGTCCAATACCAACTTCAGTTCAACTTCCTGTGCCACCGGATACCTTCCCGCAAAATCGCGACGCCTTGTACCCAGGGCAACCTGTGATAGGTTCGCTGGTTCCCCGATAGTCGCACGCTCGGTCTTTGCGCACTCGACGCTATCGGGGGGCAAATCTATTCGCAGCCATTCTGGAAACGCATCTGTCGCAGTAGACGGCCTCAGTCGGACCGCCGGTGTGCTCACGCCCTTCCAGACATGCGGAGGCGGTCGCGCGGTGATATTCGCGGCGGTATCGCTTGTTACTCGCCAGACCGATACTCGGTCTTTCGAACGCCCTTTCCGTCTCAGCAAGTTGGTCGTCCGGTTGGACCGCAGCTTGCGGCGGCCGGGTCAACTGGCGGCAGGGCTAGAAACGAGAGGAAAGCCGCGGCCCGCTTCAGTGGCCCGACGCGTTGGAAAACACGTTCATGACAATGACACCGGCGACGATCAAGCCCATGCCAATGATAGCAGCGGTGTCGAGCTTTTGACCCTGGAATGCCCATGCAGCCGTCGAAATGAGAACAATGCCGGCGCCCGACCAAATAGCGTATGCAACGCCCGTCGGGATCGTACGGAGGGTCAGTGAGAGGAAGTAGAAGGCAATACCGTAGCCGACCACCGTAACGACGGTCCAAGGCATGCGGGTGAAACCATGCGACTGCTTCATTGCAGTCGTAGCACAAACCTCGGAGACGATCGCGATTGCGAGCATGAGATAGTTCATGCACGACCCGCTAGCACACGAAATGCGGCCAATTTGCGACGCTCCCTGCCCCGGGACAGGGACTCTTGTTATTAGGGGCGTCACCCGGCAGCGCGAAGTTAGCAGAGTAGAGTCAGGAAGTGGCGCGGTATCGTGCGGTTCGCCTGTGGGGCTCACCAGACGACCCGTTTCCACTCCCTGCTCATCGAACCGGACATGCGGATCTCCCTGCATCCGGCTCTCGGACAAAGCATCACGCCTTCGCCCACGGCGCGCCCCGACCAAGCTGGGTAAGCCGCACGAGCCCGTACTGCTCGTAGAGGTGCTGGGGTAGATAGGCTCCCGCCCTCTTGCCGGCTTTCCCGTGCTTGCGCCGAAACCACCGACGCAGCCGCACCACTGTATAGCTGTCGATCGCCCGATACGCCTTGCTCGTGGTACCAACCGAAAAGTAGTTGGCCCATCCGCGCAGCGCCCGGTTGATCTTGGCTACCAGCACTGTGGGATCCTGCCATGTAGACCGTCGTTCGGTGAGCGCGTGGACGGTGTCCACGGCCCGTTTGATGCTCTTCTTGGACGGCCGATGGCCCATATAGGCTCGCCCCGTCTTCGCCGAGTACATCCGCCCGAAGGTATAGCCCAGAAAGTCGAACGTCTCGTCCGGCACCTTGCAGATGCGAGTCTTTTCCTCGTTCACCGTCAGCTTCAGCTTGCCCATCAGCCTGCGCATTTGGTCGAGCGCAGCTTCCGCATTGCCCTTCTGACACAGGATGACGAGGTCGTCGGCGTAGGTGACGAGCCGAGCACCAAGACGTTGCCCAAGGCCGAGCTTCCGCCATCCCAGCACGAACCGGCGCATGTATAGATTTGCCAACAGTGGTGAGATGGGTGAGCCTTGCGGGATGCCACATCGCTGATCCCGGGCCGCCGTCGTTCGCGTCTTCCGACCTTTATCGTCGGTCTCTTCAACAGCACAATTCAGCCACAACCTGACCAGGTGCAACACGCGTGGATCGACGATCCGGCGTGCCACAGACTTCATCAGTTCGGGATGGGGAATGCTGCCGAAGTAGTCGGCGAGGTCGGCGTCCACGACATCGGGACGTCCGTGATACAGTTGGTCTTCTACCTCGACCACGGCCTGCTGGGCGTTGCGCCCAGCACGATAGGCGTAGATCTCTGGTGGAAGGTCGGCTTCGAAGATCGGTTCCAACACCAGCATCGCTGCTGTCATGCAGACCCGATCCCGCACGGTGGATATGCCCAGCGGCCTGAGTTTGCCGTTGGCTTTCGGTATATGGACCCGTCTGATCGGCTCCGGTCGGTACGTCTTCTCTCTGAGCGCAAGCGCCAGTTCTGCCAGCCACCGCTCGACGCCATACGCTTCGATATCCGCGAAGTCCTGACCGTCTACCCCGGGTGCGCCCTTGTTAGAGCGGCACTTGGCGTAGGCATGAGCCAGAATGTCGTCGCGGCTGATCTTGTCGTACAGCGCGTAGAACCGATAACCGGCTTCCGCCTTAGCTTTCGCATGTAACGCCATCTGCAGGTCCCGGACGCTTTTCGGAGTTGATAGGTTTCCCAATCCCCTGTCCCTCACCACTTGCTGCGTTTGCCTTGAACCAAGGCCCCTTCCCTCCACCGACATTACTCGGTTTCCACGGTACTACGGGCCTCTCCGCCACCCCATCGCGCCCGTCCCATCCCTCACAGGCGTCCGGTTGCTCATCCCTGAGCACGTGATGGGGCTTCCCGTGTTGCGTGCGCTTTCCTTGTGTACATGCTGCCGCCATTACCCCGGTGCAGCAGACGAGCTCCAAACGTCGCTCAAACTCGCCCGTCTGTATCAGCCTTCCCCGAAATGGGTGTCGGGTCGGCCTGCACATCGTCCTTTTCGAGGCTTGCTCAGCGTTCACTCACGTTGCGGCCTGCACACTCGCACGGTCACCTACGTGACCGTCATCCGGGGGCTTCAAACACTTCGTTACCTCCATGCCTGCCCCGGTTGCTTCCGGCTGGAGCTCTTAGCCGGGTGGGACTCGCACCCACTAGAAAACGCCGCCTTTGCACGGCGCACCCCACAACCGGACGTTCGTGCGCCCTCCCCGTCCCCACCTTCAGCCTCTCATCTACCTCAAATCCTCCGTAACTCGTTCTGGCGCAGTGTCATCGAAGTGCCGCTGTTCCGTCATCACCACGAAAAACGCACGGGCTAGCTGCCCCTCGAACCGGTGGAACAAAACCGGCAACCTCTAGGGGCATCATGAAATTCATCACCAGCAGCGCGCTCGTCGCGCTGCTCGCAGGCACGCCTGCGCTCGCTCAGACCGCGCAGGACCTTCCCGCGAACGCGTCCCAGCCGAACGACGAGAACCAGATCGTCGTCACCGGCACGCGCGACCGATCGCGCACGCAATTCGATACGCTCGCCCCCGTCGACGTCCTGTCCGGCGACGCGGTACGCTCGAGCGTTTCGGGCGATCTCTCCGATACGCTGGCGCAGTTGCTGCCCTCGTTCAACGTCCAGCGTCTGCCCGCCGCGGACGGGCAGGCCTTCGTGCGCCCCGCCACCCTGCGCGGTCTCTCCGCCGATCAGACGCTCGTGCTGATCAACGGCAAGCGATATCACCGTTCAGCCCTGCTCGGCACGCGGGGCGCGCAAGCGCCCGATCTGGCGGGCATCCCATCGCTCGCGATCAAGCGGATCGAGGTGCTGCGCGACGGCGCGTCCGCGCAATATGGCTCGGACGCGATCGCCGGGGTGGTCAACATCATCCTCGACGACACCGCCGGGATGGATGCGTTCGGCCAGTTCTCCCAATATTATAAGGGCGACGGCAAGGAATATCAGACCGGCGCACGCGGCGGCATCGCTCTCGGCGACCGCGGCACGATCGTCGTCACCGGCGAATACGACCACAGCGAAGCGACCTCACGCACGCGCCAGCGGCCCGACGCGATCGCGTTCCAGGCGGCGAATCCTACCTTGGTCGTGCCCAATCCAGTGCAACGCTGGGGCCAGCCCGACGAGGAGCGTATTCGCGGCGCGCTCGACGCGAACTATGCCTTTAGCGATGCCGCCCAATTCTACGTCTTCGGCACCGCGCAAAGTGGCGAAGGCGTGACCGACTTCAACTGGCGCAACCCTGCGGGCACCAGCAGCGTCTATGGCGCGAGTTCGGCTTTTCCCGGCTTTTCGTTCAAGAGCGTCTATCCGGTCGGTTTCTCGCCGCGTTTCGGCACGACCTATAGTGACTATCAGGGCGATACCGGTCTGCGCGGCGATCTGAGCGACCGGTTCAGCTATGATCTGAGCGCCGCCTTTGGACGCAGCCGGATCGATTATACGCTCAACGAGAGCCTCAACGCGTCGCTCGGGCCGGCGAGCCCGACCAGCTTCTATCTCGGCCGCCTCGAACAGCGCGAATTCAACCTGAACGCCGATTTCGTCTATCGCCTGCCGGTCGGCACGGCGGCGCCGGTCAATGTCGCGTTCGGTGCAGAACGCCGTCGCGAAACCTACCAGGTGTCGGCGGGCGATCCGGCATCCTACGCGATCGGCGCAGGCGCGGCGACCGGCCTCGCGCCCAATTCCAACGGCTTTCCGGGTTTCAGCCCAAGCCTGGCCGGCACGTTCGACCAGACGAGCTACGCCGGCTACCTCGATCTCGAATGGCAGCCGGTCGATATGGTGACGCTCGGTGCGGCAGGCCGGTACGAAGACTTTTCGGAATTCGGCGACACCTTCAATTACAAGCTTTCCGCTCGGTTCGAGCCGATCAAGGGCATTGCCGCGCGCGGCACGTATTCGACTGGCTTCCGCGCGCCCACGCCTGCCCAGCTCAACACGTCGCAGACCACTCAGGGTCTCGACACCACCACGCTCCAGGTATTCAACCAGGGCAGGCTATCGCCCAGCGATCCACTCGCGATCGCCCTCGGCGCTCGCCCGCTGACTCCCGAAACATCGAAGACCGCGACCGCCGGACTGACCTTCCAGAGCCGCTTCGGCCTGACCGCCAGCGTCGATATCTACCAGATCGACGTCGACAACCGGTTCAGCCAGTCCCGCACCTTCGCGGTCCCGGCCAGCTTCGCCAATCTGCAGCGTTTCACTGCGGTCAGCTACTTCACGAACGACTTCGATACCCGCACGCGCGGCATCGATGCGGTGATCGGCTATGGCCACCGCGTCGGGCCGGGCCGTGCAAATTTGAGCCTGGCCTACAATTACAACCAGACGAAAGTCCGCAGCGGCACGAGCGCCGCAATTCCCAACGAAACCCAGCGACGGATCTTCGAGGAGCGGCTGCCCAAGCATAATGGAACCGCAACGCTCGGCTACGATATCGGCCCGGTCGCGCTGCTCGCACGGGCACGGTATTACGGCGCCTGGACCGACGTCACCGGCAACGCGACGGGCGAACTGTCCCAGCGCTTCGGCTCGATCGCGTTGTTCGACGTGTCAGCCGCCTACAAGTTCGACGATCATTTCACGCTGCGGGTCGGTGCGGAGAACGTCGCCAACACCTATCCCGCCGAAGCCACCAACCAAGCTGTCCGCGGCCTGATATATTCGCGCAATGCGCCCTACGATACCGATGGCGGCCAATATTACGTACGGGTGGGAATGAGCTTCTGATGACGACGCCGATCGATCGCCGGCTGTTCTTGACCGGAGCTGCCGCCATGACGGCGGCTCCGGCGGGGGCGGCTCTATCCCCGTCGGCGACCGACGACACGGCGTTCTGGAAAGAGGTGGCGGCGCAATACGACCCGACGCTCGCGGTGATTCATCTCGAAAACGGCAATTGGGGCATGATGGCGCGCCCCGTCCTTCAAGCCTATGAAAGCAATCTCGAACGGGTCAACCGCGACACGAGCTATTACACCCGGCGCGGCATGGTGAAGGACTGGATGGCGGCACGCGATGCGCTGGCCGCCACGCTCCAAGTCCCGGCGGACGAGGTCGCTTTCACGCGCAACGCGACCGAGGCGCTGAAGGCGCTGATCCTGGGATACAACGCGCTGACGCCTGGCGACGCCGTGCTCTACGCGGATCTCGATTACGACAGCATGCAAGCGTGCATGGACAGCCTGAAGTCACGACGCGGCGTGTCGGTCGTGAAGATCGCGCTTCCCCAACCGGCGACGCGCCAGTCGCTGATCGACGCCTATGCCGCCGCGATGGAGGCCAATCCGCGGCTGAAGCTGATCCTGCTGACCCATCTGAGCCACCGTACCGGGCTGGTCCTGCCGGTGCGCGAGATCGCGGCGATGGCTCGCGCGCGGGGAATCGCCACGATCGTCGACGCGGCCCACAGCTGGTGCCAGCTCGACATGACACTGGCCGATCTCGACTGCGACTATGTCGGGATCAATTGCCACAAGTGGCTGGGCGCGCCCCTTGGCGTCGGCGCGATCCATATCCGACGGTCCGCGCTATCGGCGATCGACCGCGATCCCGCCAATCCTGCGACCGACCGCGACACCATAAACGCGCGCATCCATACCGGCACGGTAGATTTCGCCGCGCCGCTGACGGTGCCCGCCGCGCTGGCGTTTCAGGAGAAGATCGGCAGCAAGCGCCGCGCCAACCGCCTCGCTGCGCTTCGCGATCGATGGGTCGCGCAAGCCCGCGCGATCCCTGGAATCGAGGTACTGACCCCTGACGACCCTGTGCTGCACGGCGGCATAACCGCCTTCCGCGTCGCCGGAAAGACGAGTTCGGTGGATAACGTGGCGATCGCGAAGACCTTGCTAGATCGGTTCGGCATCTTCACCGTTCACCGTGACGGTCCTGCAGCAGGATCATGCGTGCGAGTGACACCTGCCCTGTTCAACACGATGGCAGACATGGACGCATTGGCAGCGGCTCTCGGCCGGCTACCGGTTTAGCACCCTAATGGTGAGCACTGAACAGGCGACTTTATCGCCATCACCTCTACCGCGCTGATCAGCGAGACCTGATCTATCATCCCGGTCTTGACCGACACGCCTCGAGACAGGCGACAGGGGACCAGTGCATTGCAAACTTGCCTTCCCCTGGCCGGACTAGCGCATGGCTACTTGCGTCGGCATCCCGCGCGGGGTGATCGTCATCACGCCGTCCTCGATCGTGACGCGTCCCAACCGAGCGATCTCGGGCTGTCCGAGCAGCGTGTAGGGGATGCCGGGCTGGCCGATACGCATCGTCATACGGCCGAGGCTCTGTCCGCCGATCTCGACCGACGCGACGCGAGCGACGCCGACCCGGGTGTAACCGCCAATGCCGACCGCCACCTCCTCGCGCTGCACGGCACGGTCGGCACCGGTCTCGCGCGCGTCTTCGGCCGAGAGGACGCTATATGCGCCGCCGGTATCGATGATCGCACGGATGGGCACGCCGTTAATCATCATAGACGCGACGAAGTGCCCGCCCCAAGAATCGCGATTGATCCGCAGGACGCGTGGCGTCCCAAGCGCGACCGGATCGTCGAGGTCGGCCGGGTCGATCTCGATGTGGGGTACGGGTGGCGGTGCATACGCCACGACGGCGACCGTCGTGCGCTGTGGCTCGATGCAGGTGACGACGGTACGCGACAGCACGTGACCGTCGCCGTCCTCGTCCGTGGTCTCGGTGGTGGTGATCGTCGCCATGCCAGGCGTCCCCACGCCCCCCTGCCATGCCGCATCGCCAACGCGCGTACGTCCGTTGACCGTGGTAACGGTGCGCACGGTGTTTGCGGGGACATCCTGGATCTGTCCCCCGATCTCGACGCGGACCTGAGCGGCGGCGGGTGTCGCGGTGAGCGCGAGCGCGATTGCCGCAGCGTGGACAGTTACTCTGGTGGCCATCGCCTCCCTCGTTTTCTCTTTCAGGGACATTCGTCCCTGAGGATCAGCGAGATTGTAGCGCGTGTTCGTTTACATACGGTTAGCGTGTGCGGCGGGGGTATGATGCCGCTCGTGTCGGTGCACGGGGCGGTCGGCGACTTTGCCCGGCTCCGCCGGCCTTGCAGCAGCATTCGGTCCGGCGCAACGAGATGAGTGTCGCTGACCGGAATCGACGACGAGTCGACCTATACCCGGATACTCGGAGCTTTGTCTGCGCCCTTTCCCTTCATCCGTTCGTCCAATTTCCATTCGCGACCCTGCTCCATTCAGTCGCCCCTGTAAGGCGGCGAGTGAATGGATGATCGCGTAGTTACAGCGACCAGCCGCCATCCACGGAGATGGCGGCACCGGTAACAAATCCTCCTAGGTCTGCGCTCATCCAGAGAACAGCGTCGGCGATTTCCTCGGGCTTGCCCAGGCGACCGACCGGCTCGAGATCAATGGCCTTCTGGATATCACCGTTGGTAAAGCGATCCATCATCGGCGTCTCGATGTTGCCCGGCAGAATCGCGTTCACGCGAATATTCTGCTTGGCATAGTCGAGCGCAGCCGATTTCGTCAGGCCGATGATGGCGTGCTTGGAGGCAGCATAGGAAGCACCGCCCGCCACACCCCGGACGCCGGCACCCGACGACGTGTTGACGATCACGCCCCTACCTTGCCGGACCATCTGTGCCAGTTCGTGCTTCATGCACACGAACGTGCCGCGAAGGTTGATGTCGAGGATGCGGTCCCACTCATCGAGCGCGATCTCGGCGACGGGTGCGGCCTTGTTCTCGACGCCGGCATTGTTGAAGGCGATGTCGAGCCGACCGAAGGTCTCGACGACCTGACGGATCGCCGCCTCGACCTGTTCCGGCTTGGACACGTCGCAAGCGATGACCAGCACCTGTGCGCCCGCATTCCTGACGGCATCGGCGGTTTCGGCAAGCGCATCTTCGGTAAGATCGAGGATCGCGACACGGGCGCCCTCGGTTGCGAACGCAACAGCCGTAGCGCGGCCGATGCCGCTAGCCGCGCCGGTGACAAATGCGACCTTGTCGGAGAAGCGATGGGTAGTGGACATGAAGTGACTTCCTAGTTTCGGTTATGCGTACGGCGGTCGATCATTCAGACCCAAGCGGCGCGAGATATTCGTCGTCCGTCACCTTCTCCATCCAGGTCACGGGCGAGCCGTCGACCGACTCCTGGATGGCGACATGAGTCATGCCTTGGTGCGGTGTTGCGCCGTGCCAGTGCTTGTGCTCAGCGGGGCACCACAGGATGTCGCCCGCATTGAACTCCAGCTTCGGGCCATCCGCGATCTGCGTCCAGCCGACGCCCTCGGTCACGATCAACGTCTGGCCGGCGGGGTGCTTGTGCCAGGCAGTGCGGGCGCCAGGCTCGAAATGGACGATGGCGCCGGAAACACGGGACGGTTCGTCGCGCTGAAACTGGCCGGTGATCGTGACTTTGCCGGTGAAATAGTCCTCCGGTCCGTCGACGGTCTTCATTTCCGTCTTGCGTGCGATGGTCATGTCGAAACTTCCTCTTTGTGCTTGAACAGAGCTGACGGACAACATCAGCGCTAGCAGGATGCCGAACTGGATCAGGAATGCTGCGCGTGCCAGCGTTGGTCGGGCGATCACGTCAGCGCCGGCAGCGCGTCGAGATGCTTGTCGAGCGTGATCGGATACTCGCGCACGCGGACGCCGGTCGCGTTGTAGATCGCGTTGGCGACCGCTGGCGCGACCCCGGTCAGACCCAGCTCGCCGACGCCCTTGGCCTTTACCGGCGAGATCGTCGGATCGACCTCGTCGATGAAGAAGGCGTCGAGATGCGGGATGTCGGCGTGGACCGGCACCTCATAGCCGGCGAGATCGTGATTCACGAAGAAGCCGAAGCGCTTGTCGATCGCCATCTCCTCCATCAGCGCCGCACCGACGCCCATCACCATGCCGCCGATCACCTGGCTGCGCGCGGTCTTGGCGTTGAGGATGCGTCCTGCGGCGCAGACCGCAAGCATGCGCCGCACCCGGACCTCGCCGGTATAGGCGTCGACCGCAACCTCGGCGAAATGCGCCGCGAACGTCTGCTGCTGGAACTGATCGGCGAGCTTGGCGAACTCCATCAGGTCCTCGACCACGAGGTCGCCGTCTTTTGCCGCGTCGGCGAGCTTCACCGAACGGTTGCCGCTGCGCACCTGGCCGTCCGCGAAGTCGACGTCGGCGGTGTTGAAGCCGAGTCGCTGGGCGACGGTTTCGCGAAGCTTCATACACGCCGCGTAGACGCCCGCCGTCACGGAAGGCGCGCCCTGCTGCCCGCCCGATCCCGGCGTTTCCGGGAAGGTGGAATCGCCGAGCTTGACCACGATCCGGTCGGGCGTGACGCCCATCATCTCGGCCGCAGTCTGCTGGACGACGGTGTAGCTGCCGGTGCCGATATCCGTCATGTCGGTTTCGATCGTCACGACGCCGTGCCGATCGAGCCGGGCCCGCGCGCCGGCCTTGGCGATCTTGCCGCCGCGGATCGCCCCTGCCATTCCGATACCGATCAGCCATTGCCCTTCGCGGACCGCGCCGGGCTTGCTCTGGCGCTTGTCCCATCCGAAGCGTTCGGCGCCCTCCCGCAGGCAACGGACGAAGGCTCGGGTCGAGAAAGGCTTGTTCGGATTTTCGGGATCGACCTGCGTGTCGTTCACCACGCGAAGCTCGATCGGATCGATCTTCAGCTTTTCTGCCAGCTCGTCCATCGCCACTTCCAGTGCCATCAGGCCAGGGGCTTCGCCGGGCGCCCGCATCGCGTTGCCCTCGGCGAGGTCGAGCGTGGCCAGCCGCATCCGGGTCAGCCGGTTCGCACCCGCATACAGCGTCCGCGTCGAGGTGACGGTAGGCTCGGTCCGCCCACCGACGAGGTTGCCCGACAGGCTGTCATGACCGATCGCGGTCAGCCGCCCGTCATCGCCCGCCCCCAGCTGCACACGCTGGATCGTCCTGGGCCGGTGGATCGTGGTGTTGAACATGATCGGACGTTGCAGCGCGATCTTCACCGGGCGCTTGACCATTCGTGCCGCGATCGCCGCCAGCGCCAGATCGACCTGCACGGTCCCCTTACCGCCGAAGCCGCCACCGATGTAGGGAGAGATCAGGTGGACGTTCTGCTTGGGAATACCGAGAATTAGCCCGAGGTCGCGCGTTCCCCAGTTCATCTGCTGGATCGACGTCCAGCACGTCACGCGGTCGCCGTCCCACTTCGCGATCGAGGCATGCGGCTCCATCATCGCATGTGCTTGGTCGGGCACGGTATAGGTCTCGTCGACCTTGACCGGTGCCGCGGCGAACGCCTTGGCGAAATCGCCGACCTGCTTCTCGTTGGGGCCGCCAAACTCGCCCTCCGGCGGAACCGGCGCGGTGGCGTTCTGCGCGGCTAGATCGAACCGCCCCGCCGTCCGCTGATAGTCGACCCGCACCAGCGCCGCTGCCGCACGAGCCTGTTCGAAGGTCTCCGCAACGACGACGGCTACCGGCTGATGATAGTGGTCGACCTCCGGCGCGGCGAGCATCTTCTGGACGTAGAACTTTCCGACCCCGGACTTGCCGGCGTTGAGGTACGTAACGATACCGACCACGCCGGGCGCACGTTCGGCATCGCGCGTATCGATCGTGGTGATCCGGCCCTTGGCGATCGCCGCGCCCAGGATGTAACCGTACGCAAATCCGGGCGCGACATCCTGCCATTCATAAGCATAGGTCGCGGTGCCGGTGGTTTTCAGATGCCCTTCGTAGCGATCGAGTGGCTTGCCGAGCACCTTCATCCGGTCGGTCGGATTGGCGCCTGCGGGTGTGTCGAAGATCATGACTTCACCTCTGAAATGACCGCCGCGAGGGTGCGCGTCGCGAGTGGGATCTTGAATGCGTTGTCGTCGGTCGGCCGCGCGCCGGCAAAGACGGCTTTCGACATTTCGACCGCGCCACTCGGCATCGCTGCCTCCGCAGCCTCCACGCGCCAAGGCCGATGGGCGACACCACCGAACGCTGCGCGTCCGTTGCCGTCGCGCTGGACGATGGCGGCGACCGAAACGAGTGCAAACGCATAGGACGCCCGGTCGCGCACCTTGCGGTAGACATGCGTACCACCGACTGGCGCGGGCAACGTCACCGCGGTGACGAGTTCGCCGTGATCGAGCACGTTCTCGCGTTCGGGCGTGTTGCCCGGCAGCGTATGGAAGCTGCCGATCGGGATGGATCGCGTCTTGCCGTCCGCCCTCACCGTCTCGACCGTGGCATCGAGCACGCGCATCGCAACCGCCATGTCGCCTGGATAGGTTGCGATGCACGCGTCGCTCGATCCGATGACGGCAAGCTGGCGCGAATAGCCGCCGATCGCAGCGCAGCCCGACCCTGGCTTGCGCTTGTTGCAGGGCTGGTTGGTGTCGTAGAAATACGGGCACCGCGTCCGCTGGAGCAGATTGCCCGCGGTCGTCGCCTTGTTGCGTAGCTGGCCCGAGGCACCTGCGACGATTGCGCGGCTGAGGACGCCGTAATCCCGCCGCACCCGCTCGTCGCTAGCAAGCGCTGTGTTGCTGACGAACGCACCGATCCGCAGCCCGCCAACGTCGGTCGGTTCGATCCGGTCGAGCTTAAGGTCCTGCACGTCGACCAGATGAGTCGGCGTCTCGATCTCAAGCTTCATCAGATCGAGCAGGTTGGTACCGCCGGCCAGGAATCGCGCGCCGGGATGGCTTGCGACGATACGTGCCGCGTCCGCAGGCGTCCGTGCCCGCTCGTAGGTAAAGCTTCTCATGCGCTGGCTCCTGCAACGTCGGCCATCGCCTCAACGATGTTGGAATAGGCACCACAGCGGCAGATGTTGCCGCTCATCCGCTCGCGCATTTCGGCGCCAGTCGGTTGCGGCGCTGCCATCAGATCGACCTGCGCATGGCTGGGAACGCCACGCCGGATTTCCTGCAGCACGGAGACCGCGGAACAGATCTGCCCCGGGGTGCAGTAACCGCACTGATATCCGTCACGCTTCACGAAGGCGGCCTGCATCGGATGCAGGTGCTCGGGCGTGCCGAGCCCCTCGATCGTGATCACGGCATCGCCGTCATGCTGGACCGCGAGGCTGAGACAGGCGTTGATCCGCTCGTCGTTGACCATGACCGTGCAGGCCCCGCACTGCCCGTGGTCGCAGCCCTTCTTGGTACCAGTCAGGTGCAGATGTTCGCGCAACGCATCGAGCAGCGTCGTCCGCGGGTCGAGCGTCAGCGCACAGGGCTTGCCGTTCACGGTCAAAGCGACCTCGTACGTCGGTAGGGCTTGCACCGGCGGCGCGGCGTCGGCCGTTTCACTCACGATGGCGGATGCTGCTGCCGTAGTAGCGGCGCTCCTCAGCATCTCCCGTCGTGACAATTGAAAACTCTCGCTGGCCATCGGCGATCCTCCTTGGGCGCGCCAAGGGGCGCCGATCAGGCCTATTAAACGCTTTTGCACGGAGACGGTTACCGCCACGGTGGTTGATGCAAGGATGAATCTGCTTCAACATCGCAAGATGCTCGTCACCCGAACCAACCTCACCGACCTCGCCTATTTCTTGGCGATCGCGCGGCACCGGAATTTCCGTCGGGCCGGTCTTGAGCTTGGCGTGTCCGCCTCCGCGGTGAGCCATGCACTGAAGAATTTCGAAGCCCGCGCTGGCGTCCGACTGATCAACCGGACGAACCGGTCCGTGACGTTGACGTCGGCCGGCAAGACGCTCGAGCAGTCGGTCTCCGGGTCATTTGCCGACATCGGCTCCGCACTCGAAAACCTGGATCAGCTTCGTGCCAATCCTGGCGGCAAGATCCGCATCAATGCCGTGGTCGATGCGGTAACGTTGGTCCTAGGCCCCGTGCTCGCCGAACTGGCTCGCCGTCACCCCGGTATCGAAGTGGATCTCGTCTCCAGCAACCGTATCGTCGATGTCGTCGGCGAAGGGTTCGACGCAGGCGTGCGCTATGGCGGCACCGTACCCGAAGACATGATCGCGCAGCGTCTTTCAGCCGACCTCAGATGGGTGGTTGCCGCATCTCCCGGTTATCTGGAGGAGCGTGGCACGCCGACGCACCCAGACGAACTGAAGCATCACCGCTGCCTGGGCGTTCGGCTCGGCGACGACAGCATCTACCGCTGGGAGTTCGAGGGGCCGGACGGCGACTTCGACGTGCCCATCAAAAGCGCCATGACCGCTGACGATAGTCGCTCGACATTGGCGATGGCACTGCACGGTGCGGGTCTGACATTTGGTCTTGAGGCCCTGTTTGCCGAGCATGTCGCCGATGGCCGTCTCCGCCTCGTGCTGACCGACTGGGCGACGATGGGGCCAGGCTTCTACCTCTATTACTCCGGACGGCGACAAGTGCCCGCGGGTTTGCGCGCATTGCTTACCATAGCGGCTAAGCTGAAACCGCTTGGCTAACGATATCTGATTATACGAACCGAACTCAAAACGCGGATCGGAACGCCGCCTCGTTAACTCAGCTTGTGTCCAACGAGACCCATAGGTCGCCGTTCTAGTGCCTCCATCGCCTTCAATTTCAGACGTTCGTAGTTGTGTAGGGCAATCTCGGAGGCGCCCTCATGCAATATCGGTTTCATGGCTCTTCGATTGCCCCTCAAGGCCCGGTGCCTAGACAGGAATGAACACTGTACCGTCCATCAATATGCGAGCGGATCTGCTGAACGAGGTACGTCTGATCCGCCAGCCGTCTTCGTTTTCGGACTCGGCGCCAACCGGAACAGATCCGGAGGCGTGGCCTATGCGCACCATGCTGCGAACGCCGGTGACCCTGCTCACAATGGTATTTGGAACCGCCGCCGCAGCTGCGATTGCCACCGTCCCTGTCCCCGTCATGGCGTGGTGAAGCTTGCCCATGGAGAATGTACGCGCCACCAAGTCGATCGAGGCCTCGTCCACGTGCGTTCCGCTGGCCGTGACATAATTCCGAGCGCGATTGACGTACGCCAGCTTGGGGCTCTGCCGATACCGCGCGGTAACCTCCTCAGGGGTTGCGGCAAAGCCCAGGCGAACCGCGGCATGAGCTCGCATCTGCTCGGCTTTAGCAAGCAGTTCCGGATTGGCGTTCACCTCCGCCGCGGTCTCCACGCCAGTCAGCCCCAGAGCGTCTGCGTGGACCAAGATCGTCGGGCTTCCGGCATCTATCAACGTTGCTTCGAAGGGTACCCCGCCCGACCACTCGATGACACTTGTCGGAGACCCTGTCGGAAAGAGATCAGGCGCATCTGGTCCGCTTTCGAAGTCCAGTCGAATTTCGGTCGCGGGGAATGCAACGCCGTCCAGAATGAAGTCGCCATGCTCCTTTACCAGACCACCGCGGAACGGAACGTGCGCCACGATCAGCCTTGCCGTATTGACCTGCCAGATGCGGATGGGAGCGATGCCGTCGCGGGGCACCTCCAACATGCCGCGATGGAACGCGAACGGGGCCACCGCCGCTGCGAGGTTACCGCAATTGCCGCTCCAGTCCACGAACGCGGCATCGATGGGTAGCGCAGCCGAGTAATAGTCCAGGTCGTACCCGGGGCGGGCACTCCTGCTGACGAGCGCAGCCTTGCTGGTACTCGAGCTTCCGCCGCCCATACCATCGATCTGCTGACCATAAGGGTCGGGACTGCCGATAGCGCGCAGCAACAGCCTGTCTCGAGCCAGAGGGTCGGCAGGCAGATCCGCGGGATCGAAGAACAGCCCCTTGCTGGTGCCGCCACGCATGAACGTCGCGCGTACTTCCATCCTCATTCGGGTCTCCGCTACCGCAATTCTCGCAGGGCTTGCCGCGCCATCGCGAACCGCTCGCCAAGCCCTATGCTTTGTCGTTCAGCCACTCAATCTGCGCATGAGCGATCGCCGTCATTTCGACCTGTGCAGCCAGCGCCGCGTGTAGCGGTGGAACGCCGCGGTCCTCAAGCGCTGCGGCAATAGCATCGGACAGGGCTGCGATCGTGGCGAGTTCGCGTTCCTGCAACGCTGGCGTCACCGAGATCAGTGCCTGTCGGAGCTTGGCAATGGAAACGGGATCTATCTCATCAGGGACTGGGTGGCCGCCATGCGCAAATTGGTAAGGCTGTACGGCTTTCCGACGATCGGTATGTCGGCGAATTCTGACGCCAGGCCGGGGCGTTCGTCGTAGCCGCTGGCGAAGAAGAAGGCGATCGACACGCTGGAGAGGCGGCGTGCCAGCGGTGCGCTGTTGAGGTCGCCTATACCGATATCGAGCATGACAATGTCGACGCCGCCGCGATCGATCGCTTTCTCGGCGCCGATCAGGTCGGCTGCGATCTCCACCTTCGCGGCACCCAGTTGATGAAGCAGGTCCTCCGCCTCGAGCGCGACGATCATGTTATCCTCGAGCAGGAGCACCGATAGTCCGGCCAGGGGACGTTCCGACGGTGCGTCGGACGATGCCGTTCCGATGGGAATCGCCACCAGCAGTTCGGCCTCGGCTACGACATGCGCCGCGGGCACGAAAAAGTCGGCTTCGAACCCTGCAGGTGGGTAGCGGGTCCGCGCGAGACCTTGCAGGTCGAACGGGATCATGCGTTCGATGATGACCGAACCGAACCCTCGCTCCCTTGGCTCGGAGGGGGTCGGACCCTGGCGCTCGCGCCACGCCATGCGCACGCCGTCGGTATCGTTGGTAATGTGCAACTCGACCGTCCCGCTGGTCGAGAACGCGCCGTGCTTGACGCTGTTCGTGACGAGTTCGTGGATGACGAGCGCCAATGTTGCCAGCGCCTGCGCATCGAACCGAACGGCGGGTCCGAACATCTGAAACCGATCGCGCCGGGTCGGTACGAACGCGGCGATCTCATCATCCAGCAACGCGATCAGCGTGCCGGAGATGCCATCGCCCCGTGTCGCGTGATCGTGCGCGCGCGCCAAGGCCTGGACGCGACCGCCAAGCGCCGCGACGTAATCCTCGGTTCCAATACCGTCGATTGCAGTCTGGCCGATCAAGCCGCGGATCAGCGTCAGGATGTTGCGGACCCGGTGGTTGAGTTCGGCGATCACCATATCCTGTCGCGCAGACCCTTGCTCGGCGTGACTGGCCTCGCTCACCAGCAGCTTGAGCAGGATGCGGTCGAATGCCGTTCGGATCATCTCCGCAGCACGGCAATCGCTATCGGTGAACGACGAAGACTGACCGAGGTTGCCGCGTACGAACGGACTGAAACTGGTTCTGGGATGCGGCAAGCTCGCTGCGTTGGGTGGTTCGCCTATGTCGACGACGACGACAGGATCTGGATCGCCACCCCAGCGCTTCTCTTGGGCGCGCGCCTGCCGGAACAGCAATAGATAGTCGCGAGGTGACCGGGCGATGGGAATGGCGAGAACGCCCGCCGCTCGCTCAGAATGGCCAAGACAGTCCGTTGCGCAGACTCGGTCGATATCCGCCCTGTCGAGGCTTTCGACCAGCGTCATGATTGCAGCCTTGTCGGGCACTGTCCCGGCAATGGTGAGCGCGCCGTTGTTCGTCAGCGCAATGCCGTCGCAGGCTATGACCTTCGCAATGGCCGTGCTCAACCACGTCGGATCGGCCAGCCACGTCGGGTCTGCCGTTGCCGCGGCGGCAATCTCCTCGATCGCGATACGGTTGCGTGCATCGTCCGCGGCGGCGCTGGCATGCAGCCGGTTCTCCAGCGTCAGGGAGAACATCGCGCCGAAGAGTTCGGCGGCGCTGCGCATGACGAAGCTCGGCAGCCGCGGCGTGAAATGGTGGCAGGCGAACAGGCCCCAGAGCGTGTTGTCTATGATGATCGAGATCGACAAGGAGGCCGCGACGCCCATGTTCCGCAGATACTCGATATGGACCGGCGATACCGCGCGGGTGACTGCCAGTGTCAGGTCGAGTGGTGGCGGCGGCGCAGTCCGGCCCGAGCCCGACGAGACCAGTGCAACGGGTGCCGCGGCGACGTTCGCGATGATCCGGAACGGGTTGCGGAGATACAGGCTTTGCGCCTGGCTGGGGATGTCGGTGGCGGGGAAGTGCAGTCCCAGCAGCGGATCGACATCGGCTTTTGCGGACTCGGCGATCACCTGCCCGGTACCGTCGTCGTCGATCCTATAGATGAGCGCGCGGTCGAAGCCGGTGATCGCGCGGACCTGGCGCGCGGCGTCGATGTAGAGCGAATCGACCGTAGCCTGCGACTGAACTTGCCCCATCATCGAACGCACCAGGGTCGCCGCACTGGCTGGCTGGTCGCTCCCGCAGGGCTCGCCTTCGATGATGAGGAGGTTGCCGCTAAGGTGAAAGGCGAGGTCGTAAAGATCTCCCCCCGGCCTCAAGCGCAAGCCAAAGATCCGGTCGATCCCCCGGCCGGCGCCGGGCATCGCAACGCGGTATCGCAGGTGATGCATCGCCGGCTGCGGGATCACGCGGTCGAGAAGCATGCCGATCGCGGACTTGGCCTCCATCCCGAGAAACTGGGACAGGTTCGCCGATGCCCTCTCGATCACCCAGTTGTTGGTAACCGCAAGCAGAAAGCCGAAACTCTGGATGCGTTCGGGAAACGTGATCGGTTCGCGCTCGCAATCCGCGTGCATCTCGCAATTATCCCCATCCCTCGGATTTTATTGAAGTATCACTCTACCGTGTCTGCAATATTCAAGATCCTGTTGGGTCATCATCCGACGACTTTTCCGACTAGCCAACATCAAGATCGACTACGGACTAGTACGTAAGGGCCATTACCTAAGTTGCCATACGTACTTTAACTTCGATTAGATTGGTTGGATGTAGGGACATGAGGGGTTGGGCGACCGACAAGATAGAATCCATCCCGAGATCGAAGCACGGAATATCTGCAACTCTGACAGCGGCACATTCCAAGGGGTCCTATGAGCGTCATCGACAGAATGGATATGCTATCGCGGCCCAGCCCGAGCGCACTTGCACAGCGTTGGAGCGTGGCCTGGTTCGAACTCGATGCGCAGGCCCGGCTGGTGCTCGACGATGCGCTGCGGCTGCAGCGAACGAACCAGGCGGGACAGCGATTGCTCGATGTCGGCATGGTCGCCCCGCATGTCGGCCACCGCCTGCGATTTGCCGAACCTGCATCCAATCGATTGTTCCAGCAGCAGGCGGCGCTCGCGCTGTCGCGCGACGAGGCGGTGGCGGCGTTGATCCTGCCTTTCGGCGTATCGCGCTGGGTCGCGGTGACGATTCTCAAGACCATCGTCGAGGGATCCTGGGTGTTGCTGGTCACGCTCGACGATATCAGTTCGCGCGCGCTGATCGACGCAAGCATAGCTGGCGCGATGTTCGGCCTGACGCCGTCCGAACTGCCAGTGTTCCAGGGGGTGGCCGACGCAGTCTGCCCGAAGGAGATATCGCGGACGCTCAACATCTCCGTGAACACGGTGCGCGCCCATCTGCGGTCGATCTATGCAAAGATGAATGTCAGCGGAGCACCCCAGGCGCAAAGAATAGCCTTGTCGCTATCAGTGCATGTTCAACGGAAATTGCAGCATATCGATAGTCAATCAGACCTATTCAACTGAACGATTTGTGAACGAAGGCTAGTGTGTAGACAAAGACCATCGGCGATCCAGTCGATCAACAGCACGGGAATTCATCATGAACGGATTTAAGGTTCTCTCCATCGCCATCGTTGCTTCGACCGCATTTGCCGGTGTTGCGAGCGCTGCTACGTTGACCACGACGGGCACGATCGTGCCGGTCTGCAAGGTCGACATGACCGCGCGTTCGTTCGATCCTTCGCACCAGACGCTGCAGAACATCGCGGGCGTGCTGGTCACCTGCAACAAGGCCGGCAACAAGGCGATCACCGTCGATGCCGCCAATGGCTATTTCGCAGGTCCGTCCTCGTCGCAGGTCCACTACAACCTGACGCTCGATCTCGACGGCAACCTTCTGCCGTTCAACAACGTCAACATGACCAGCGCAGCGGTTACGTCGGGGATCGGCGCACCGGATGCGACCGTCGCCAACGGCCTGCCGGGCAATTTCTCGGTCACGCTGCAGTCGCTGCCTTTCCTCGCTGGTTCTTACACCGAGAGCTGGGATGTGACGGTCGGCTGATTCTACTGGGGTGGACGCTGCAATCCGGTGGCGTCCACCTCCTTTTTTCCGGGGGGAAACATCGTGCTGAGAACATCGCGTCGCGTCATCGCCAGCCTCGCCCTTACGGCCCTCACATCGACGCTGGCCTTCGCCTACGGCGTACAGCCGATGATCTACACGCTGACGCCCAGCGGCGCGCGATCGACGGCCCGGATCACGGTGACCAATACCCGTGCCGAAGTCCTCAACGTCGAGCTCCAGCCGTTCTCGGTTACGGTCGACGAAGCCGGCAAGCGGGCCTTCACCCCGGCACCCAATGATTTCCTGATCTTCCCGCCGCAAGCCAGCATCGCCGGCGACAAGTCGCAGCTGATGCAGGTCCGCTATGTCGGTGCGCCGACGATGGACAAGGGCAAGGTCTTCGTCCTGCGCGTGAAGCAGACCAATTCCACCGAGATGGTCAAGCAGGACGCAGCGGCGGCGATGCAGAGCCACCTGGCGATGTCGCTCAATTTCAACACCACCGCGATCGTCCAGCCGGACTCGCTGAAGCCCGCGCTGGCGATGACCGGCGATCTCGTGTTCGGAAAGGACGGCGCGCTGCACGGACGAATGACCAACAGCGGCGCCGGTGTCGCGGACCTGACACTATACAGTTGGCAGTTGAAACGCGGTGACAAGGTCGAACCGCTCGCGCTCGACCAGATCCGCTACGGCGACGCCGTCTTCGTGATGCCTGGCGCATCGCGTGAAATGTCCCTTGTCGACACGATCAAGGGGCCCGCCCAGCTTATCATCGGCGCTCTTCCGGAGGAGCGAGGTGGCCGCGGGCTATGACCGCGCACGACGGTCTCCTTGGCGTGCCCAACGGTACTTAAGGCGATCGGCGGTCAGCCTCTGCGCACTGTCCTGCGGTTCGGCCGCGGGTGCAGCCGTTGTCCCGTTCGCGACGCTGGACGTCGCCGCGCTAATCGCGGCCGACGATGCCGTCGCTGGCGCCGGTGAGGCCCGGCAGGAGAACGGGCGCGGTCCCCCCACCCTCCCTCAGGATGTCCAGCCTGCGATACCGCCGCCCTTGGTGACACCGCCTCCAACGACAACCCCCCTGATGACCCCCCCCCTGGTGACACCGCCGTTGGTTCCGCGCGGCCTCGTCGACCTTGATGCGCCGTTGCTCGTGAACGGGCGCCTGGTTGGTGAGATCGGCGTTCGCGTCGATACGGCGGGCAATGGCGATATCGACGCCGTCCGCCTGTTGGCGCTGCTCGGTCCCAGCATCGACGCCACGCTGTTCGCCAAGCTGAAGGCGAAAGTCGGACCGGCTCTCCGGGCACGCTTCGACGCGCTCGACGTCCCGCCGTTCCATGTCGGCTATGATCCGGCCACGCTCGAGGTCGCCGTTACCGTGCCGGCGAGCGCGCTCGCGCTCCAGTCGCTCAGCATGCGCGGCGACGTTCGTCCCGATCCCTCGCGATACATGCAGCAGGCAAGGCTTGCGGGCGGTGTCGGGTTGGCGATCGATCAGGGATTCATCGACAGCGGGCCCGACCGCGGACGGTCGCCGTTGCGCGTGACGGCGGACGGGTTCGTCACGTTCGGCGCGTTTCCCGGCGTTACCCTCCGGTCGGGCGGTGTCCTCGCCGAGCATGACGGCGGGCATTACGGGTTCGATCGAGCGGTGACGCGGCTGACCTATGACGATTTCGACTCGGCTATCCGCTACGCAGCAGGAGAGCTGACGCCGCGCATCACGGGTTTCCAAGGCAGCAACACGATCCTCGGCATCGCGGTTGCGCGTGACTATCAGGGGATTCGGCCGTTCGAGAATATCCGTCCCTCGGGGCGCGGCGGTGTGACGCTCGACCGGCCATCGACGATCATCGTCGAGACGAACGGCGTCGAGACGCGCCGCCTGCGCCTCGATCCGGGCCGCTATCAGCTGACCGATCTGTCATCGCAGTTCGGCGCGAACGACGTCCGGCTGATCGTCGAGGACGATCTTGGCCGTCACGAGGTGGCATCGGCAGCCTTCTTCACCGCGACCGCGATGCTGGCCGGCGGGCTCACCGATTTCGGCGCCGCACTTGGTCGGCAGGAGAATGGCGAGCGCCGCTATGGCGGTCCGATGACCGCGACCGGCTATATCCGGCACGGGTTCGCCAACCGCTTCACGCTCGGCACGGGCGGGCAATATGCGGACGGCAACTGGCAGGTCAGCGGGGAAGGCGTGGTCGGCACGCCGATCGGGCTGTTCCGTGGCCAAGCCAGCACCAGCCGGTTCGACGGAAAGCAGGGGACCGCGTTCAGCATAGACTGGCTTCAGACGCTGACGCTCGACCGAGACACCTGGAATTTCACGGTCCTGTCGAGCCGCTACAGCAAGGACTTCTCGTCGCCCTTCGATCGCGACGGACGGATCAACGACGAGCGCTGGCATGTCGATGCCCGTGCCGACTGGCGACGCGGCAATTACGGTCTCGCCGCGATCGCAAGCTACGGCAGCACGCGCAGCAACACCGGACGGCAAGGCCTCGACCTGAACAGCTATGTCACGCGCGGTCGCTTCGTCTGGACGGCCACCCTGGGTGTCGAGCGCAACCTGCCGGGCGGCTGGCATCCGCAAGGCCTGCTCGGCCTGTCGATGCGCACCGGGCGACGCGATACGATCGCAGCCCGAGTTGACACCCGCCAGAATACCGGGGTGATCGAGGCCAGCCGGAGTCCGATCGACCAGGTCGGCGATCTGTCGGGCCGGATCCAGCTCGGTCGCAGCGACGAGCGTGCGGGCGTATCCGGCGATGCGCGCTATTTCGGCAACCGGTTCATCGCGTCGATCGAGCAGGACCTTCAATATTCCCGCTCGCCGACCGGCATCGGCGCGCGCGAGACGCGGCTGCGGGCCTCGACCTTTTTGGGTTTTGCGGATGGCAAGGTCTCGATCGGTCGCCCCGGCGTCGGCAATTTCGCGATCTTCGATCGACACGCCACGCTGGACGGCGCGGCGGTCACGATCAAGGACGAGGCTGGTTACATGGTCGGCCGACAGGATTGGCTTGGCGCGCCACTGGTGCCGCTTAACCGGGTGTTCAGCCCGATCCTCGACATCTACGACGTCGATCCGCTGCCGGCCGGCTATGATCTGGGCGATGGGCAATTGCTCGCCTTTCCGGGCTCCGCGTCGGGCTACCGAGTCGCGGTCGGATCGGCGGCGTCGCGGATCGCGATGGGGTTCATCGTCACCGCCAGCGGGCCGGTGTCGAGCTACTCCGGCGTCATCGAGAAGATCGGTGACCAGGCGTTCGGCAAACGGCCGATCTTCACCAACGACGCGGGCCGGTTCGCGGCCGACCATCTCTCGCCCGGTCACTACCGCGTGACGATCGAAACCGTAGCCACGGTCGAGTTCGTCGTCTCCGAACTCTCGAAGGGAATAGTCGATGTCGGTACGCTTCATGCAGTCCGCCCTTAGCCGCTGGCTTCCCGGCGCCGCGATCGTGCTGGGGTTGGCGATGCCCGTTACCGCGTTCGCGTGCGATGTCCGGATCGGCACGCTGGTCGCGAGCCCCATCGCCTACGACCCGTTCGGCATGACCCCCGGCGAGGGATCGCTGCGAACGACCGTCGATCTGGTCGAGGGTACGGATTGCGAGGCAACCGTCGCACTGGTCGACGATGCGTCGGCGCCGTTGCGCACGATCCGGTTCGGCGACGCGACACGGCCGCTCGTGTACCGGATCGAGGTGCAGCCCGGCGATGGCGTCGTGGCAGGGCTTTCCCCCGATCTGTCGACCGTCCGCCTGACGACGGCGCGGCCGCGCGTCACAATCGTCTGGAGACTGCTGGTCGACCAGGATTCGGTGATCGCGGCGGGTGAATATTCCCGGATCGTCCAGGCGATGCTCCGGACGCCCGATGCTGCCGACGGTTTCTCCGCGCGATCGACGCTCCTCTTGCGCAGCATCGCCCGCGCCCAGGCGAACTTCGCCGGGACCAGCAGTGGCTTTGCCAGCGGAACGTCGGCGCAGGCGATCGATCTCGGCACGCTCACCACCGGCGAACAGCGCACAGCGATGCTTCAGGTTCGGGCAAACACCGTCGCGCATCTGCTCGTCGTATCGGCGAACACGGGTCATCTGATCGGCAGTGACTCGGGGAAGGCGCGTATCCCCTACGGCCTTGCGATCGACGGAACACCCGTCGACCTGTCGGGGCCGTCGTCGCGCACGATCGCCCCGCCGCTGACGATCGACGGCATCGCGCTCGAACTCCGCGTCACCGTTGGCGAGGTGGCAGGCATGCCGTCAGGGCGTTACAGCGACACGATCACAATCGACGTGTCGCCCTGATCTCCGGGGTGTCGACGACCGGTTCCTCCGCCGACGTGTCGTCGCGCCGCCGATTTGCCGTTCCCGGCGAAAGCCCCAACTTCAGCCGTACCCAGTCGGTTGGTTTCTTGGAATGCAGCTTCACCGCCAGATTGGCGCGGTACACCTCGACCGTCCGGTGGCTGATCGCCAACCGCTTCGCGATCTCCTTGTTGGACAGGCCATCGATCAGCCCTTCGAACACGTTGCGCTCGCGCGGTGTCAGCGACGCCAACTGATCGACGCCAGCCCGATCCGCGGTCGTGGTCTGCAACTCCCGATCCAGGCTATCGAACCCTTCCGCCAACGCCGCGAGCAGATGCGATGCATCGAAAGGCCGCGCGAGAAACTGGATCGATGCCACCTTCATCGCCTCGATCACGGTCGCCACGTCGAGTGTGTCCCCCAGCAGGATCAACGACAACGGCGGCGATCGAGCGCTCTCTACGCGCGCAAGGGCGAGTTGCGCGAGTTGCACCGCGCTCGCTTTCACGACGACGCATCCCGGCTCGATATTTTCGATTTCGCGTACGAATTCGTCGAAATCGGGGATGCTGATGATAGTGTAATTCGCATTGCCTAGAACAAACCTGGATATCTCCTTGAACGTTTGGCCGGTTTTCTCGCCAACGATATAGATACACTGTACGCGGCGTCGATTGCTCGAATCCACCCTGCATTCTCCCGGTTGCGTGCTGCTACTTCTTCGAGGTGGCATTCACGTCCGCTAATCATGCGCTTCATATGCGAGCGATCATAACGAATTGCGGGTCAGTTTCGTATATTCGCGCATATGGTAAAGGCGTTGTAAATAATTACGGGCTTTTAGCATTCATGAATGCCGCGGTCGGACGCGTGACAACGGGCGAAATCGGAACAGGTCATCGCCGTAAGCACAATCCGTAGGCTATCGGTAAGTACCCTACGGCGTCCGGCCATGCCCAGTTGCGGTCATCACGCGTCCACTTCCGCCACCTCAGTGCAGGGCGCTGGGAGCAGGGATAACGCCGAAGACCTCTCGGTGGTCGAGAGGCGCTCCCGGGCCCGTCCAGCCGCCATCTTCCGGCACACCGGCAGTACGAATCCAGATGGCGCCTCCTTCGTTCTTGGCTTCGTACATCAGCCGGTCGGCAAGGCTGACATGGTCCTTGCGGATCGCGGTTTCGCTCAGGTCCAACACCAGGGCGCCGATGCTGCAGCCCAGCGCGAACGTCGTCTGCAGGCAGTTCATCCGCAGATGCAGCGTGGTGGCAAGCTCATAGCCTTCGGCTTCGCTGTCGACCGGCAGAAACAACAAAAATTCGTCGCCCCCGATGCGGGCGAACACGTCGTCCGATCGGATCAAGTCGCGCACCCCGCTGGCGAAGGCCTGTAGCGCCTCGTCCCCCGCGGCATGACCGTGGCGGTCGTTGATTTGCTTGAAACCGTCGAGGTCGACATAGGCGAGTATCCCCCACTGCTGACCCTTCGCGGCCGCCGTGGCATTGTCGTAAAAGGCCTGCTCGTTGACGAGCCCGGTCAAGGGATCACTCCGCGCGCGGTTCCATTCGCGGTCGTGCGAGCGGCGCGTGCCGGACATCAAAACGATGATGATCGTCACCGCCAAGATCCGCATCGCCATGTTCCAGGCGATCGCAGTGCGACCAAGGGGATAAGCCTCCAGTCCGTTCGCGGCGAGCGATACCGCCACGCACGTGGCGCTGGTCAGCGCAGCCTCGCGCCAGCCCAGGGTCCACGCGGGCACGCAGATGATCAGCAGGTAGATCGGGCCGAACCATAAGGCATCGCCGGTCGCAAAATCGGCAAGTCCTGCGACTACGACGGCTGCAGCGGTCACGGTGCGTGCCTGGGCGACCGAAAGCGCGGTCGACCAAGCGATCAGAGCGTCCAGACGATCATGCCAGCGCTGAACTGGCGGCATCGCTCGAGGCGACGAAGGTAGTTTCATTTTGTTGCCGTAACGATCAAACATGAAGCTTGTGTTACGAAAAATGCCTCAGACCACAGGATTGAATAGAGGAGGACTGCATGGCGCCTTCGTCTTGATCAGTGCAATCAACGGTTCCCGAATAGGCATTGCAGAAATCCGGTAACATCGGGCTTCTTAAGGCGGAGCCTCACCGCACGTTTCGCCGTCAAACCAGTTTAACGATATATCCGTACGACGAGTGTGGCCCGGAGGCTGAACTGGTAGCGAGGATGTCGGACTGTTGGCGTTTGCCACAAACGACTACATCGCCCGTCAGCGCGGCGAAATGTCGAGTTCTACAAGTTGGTTACGAGGCCCGGTTTGGTCGCTGTTGAACTTGGTTCCACCCGACAGGCGGTACAATCGTCTCGCCCAACGTTGCGTTCTTAAAATGACGATCCTGTCCCACCGCGTGGTGTAGCTCCAGCGGCGTAGCCGCTTTGATCTTCCGGCATGGCCGGGTCGATCACGCGACAATGAACGACAACGTGACGGCGGGGTCATCGCTTAATTCGTCACGCTTTCCAGTACCATGTAGCGCCCCCGATGTGCTGACCGGCCTCGTCTCCGGACCATTTAACGCCATGCCGCGCAGGTGCTGCACCCGCAATACCAGCAAATCTGCCGGCAATAGGGGATGTGCACGTAGAGCGAGACGGTTTCATCCTTGGCGATTCCCGTCAGCGCGGCGTGTATGTCCGCGGGGCGGACGGCGTCGGTGAACTCCGCGGCGGTCGGATAGCTGGTGTAGCGCGGCACCGCACCGCGAGCAGTTCTGGACGATAGGTCCACATGGCCGCGAAATGGGCGGCGGCCGGCGTGACGTCTTTGACCGCGGTCAACCCGATCCTTGTTCGCGATCAACGCCCGCGCCGCGCCGCGCGCGTAGCTCGACGGCATTGGATTACAGGAGCCGGACCATGAAAGTGTCGATCAAGAGCCTAGCTATCGGTGCGGCCTGTGCGGGTATGGCCGTGGCCGCCCCTGCCCTGGCGCAGACCGACGCGGCACCGCGCCAGGGCATTGCCGCCGGCGACGTGCTGCTGCGCGTGCGGACGATCCTGGTCGCGCCGAACGAGAAGTCCGGCAGCGTGCTGCCCTCGTTTCCCGGCGAGCATGTCAGGGTGAACGACAGCTTCATGCCCGAGGTCGACGTCACCTACATGGCGACCGATCACATCGGCTTCGAACTGATCGCGTCGACCACCAAGCATCACGCCGACGGCCGTACCGGCACGACCGGCTCGATCGGGAAGCTCGCCTCGACCTGGGTCTTGCCGCCGACGCTGACCGCGCAATATCATTTGAACCCGACCGGCAAGATCCGCCCCTATGTCGGTGCCGGCGTGAACTACACGATCTTCTGGAACGAGAAGGCGTCTGACGGTCTCGTCGCAGCCGTGGGACCGACCGACGTCCGCATGAAGGACAGCTTCGGATGGGCGGCACAGGCCGGCGTCGATATCGACATCACGCCGAAAGTGTTCCTGAACCTCGACGTAAAATATATCGACATCGACACGACCGCGCGGCTGCGGACCACGGCGACCGGCACGCAGCGGGTCGCGATAAGCCTCGATCCGCTGGTGTTCGGCATCGGGCTCGGCATTCGGCTGTGACGACCGAAGGGCCTGAGCGAGCGGAGCCGTTCTGGCGGCGCTCGCATCACCTCGACCGGATGACGTTGCGCGAATTGGCGGTCGCGTATCTCCAGCATCACGCCATCCTGGCTTATATGGCCCTAATCGCAGTATCGGTCGGCGTTTTCGTTTGGCGCCCGGCGGACGTGGTGACGACCGTCGCGACGATCGCGCTGGTCGTGCTCGCGTATCCGCTGATCTGGTACGGGCTGCACCGCTGGGTGCTGCACTCGCTGTGGATGTTCAAGACGCCGCTGCTCGCGGGCACCTGGAAGCGGATCCATTACGATCATCACCGCGACCCCAATCATCTCGAGGTACTGTTCGGCGCGCTCTACACGACGGTGCCGACGCTGCTGGTGGTCGCTGCGGTGCCGGGGTGGCTGATCGGCGGGACCGGAGGCGCGGCGGCGGGGTTCGCGACCGGGCTGCTGTGCACCTGCGTCTACGAGTTCTTCCACTGCATCCAGCATCTTTCGTACAAGCCGCGGGTCAAGTGGCTGGCGACGATGAAGGCGCGTCATATGGAGCATCATTTCCACGACGAGACGGGCAATTTCGGGATCACGAATTTCGCTTGGGACCGCGTGTTCGGGACGCTCTATCGCCGGGTCGAACGGCCGGCGAAGAGTCCGACGGTCTTCAATCTCGGCTATACCGACGCGGTTGCGGTACGGTATCCGTGGGTAGCGCGACGATCGAGTTCGACGCCGGAGCGACCGCGAGTTGCCGATCGCACAGCGCGACCATCGCCGGACGGTGGCTGACCATCACGAGCCCCTGCCCTGTCCTGCCGAGCCGGGCGGACAGGCGTTCGGCGACATGGCGTTCCGTGTCAGAGTCGAGCCCTTCGGTAGGTTCGTCGAGCAATAGCCACGGCGCGCGGACGAGATAGGCGCGGGCGAGCGCAAGCCGCCGGCGCTCGCCACCCGACAGGCGCACGCCGTGTTCTCCGATCCAGGTGTCGAGACCGTTGGGCAGGGCTTCGATCACGTCGGTCAGCGCAGCGTCGGCCAGCACCGCCCACATTGCGGCATTATCGGCCTGCGCGTCGCCGAGCGCGAGGGTGTCGCGGATCGTCCCAGCCAGCAAAGCGGCGTCCTGCGGTGCCCAGCCGAACGTCGCGCGACGGACGGCGAGCGGGACGTCGACGATATCCTTGCCGTCGATGAAGGCGGTGCCCGGGTTCGCGGCACGCAGGCCGAGCAGACTTTCCACGAGCGTGGTCTTGCCCGTCCCCGATGCCCCGACCAGCGCGACGCGGATGCCCATAGTGAGGTGCGTTCCGAGCAGATCTAGCGATCGCGCGGCGCCAAGGCACGCTGTCGGCTCGTCCTCCGTTATCTCGGAGTGCAGCAGATCGTCGAGCCGCGCTGTGGCCTCGCGCACGGCGCTTCGCTGGGCCAGGTTGCGCAACACCGGTCCGGCACCGTCGATCGCCATGACCGCCGCCAGCGCGCACAGCGCCGCGATCGGTGCGCCCGCGGGTGCAGCGAGGATCAGCGCCGAAACGCCTGCCACGCCGAGGGCGACCGCCTGGATGAACTCGAACCAGCCGGCCACGCCGGCCTGCGCGCGTTGCGCTTCCGCGAGGCGCAAGCTGCACGCATCGACGGCCTCCATCGCCTGCGCCTCGACGCCATAGCAGCGGAGTTCGGCCGCAGCATCGGCAACACCGGCAAAGGCGTTCTTGAGCGCCCCGGTCGCACGCTGCACCTCGCGCCCCGGTGCTCCGAGGCGGCGGGCCAGGACGCTTGCAACCGCCAGCACACCGACGAGGCACAGCACGAGCGCCGACGCCGGCCGCCACCCTCCCAAGGCACACAACAGCAGGCCGCTCGCGAGCGCCGCGATCATGCCGGGCATGGCGGAGAGCCGGACGAACTGCGCCTCGACGACATTCACATCCTGGACGATGCGGGCGGTCGCCTCGCCCTGGGTCAGCGCCAGCGCGTGTTCTGCGGGGCCGCGCGCGAGACCGAGGAACAACGCGGGGCGGATGCGGGTGAGTGCGTTGAACGCGGCGTCGTGGCTGGCCAGCCGCTCGCCGTAGCGCCCGGCGGTGCGGAGGATCGCGAGCAGGCGTATACCCGCGCTCGGCAGCATGTAATTGAAGCCCTGCGCGGCGATCGGCCCGGCCACTCCGGCGAGCGCCGCAGCGGTGATGAACCAGCCCGACAGGCCAAGCAGCACGACCGAGGCTATCGCGACGATCGCGGCATAGCCGCTCGCGCGCCACAGACCGCGTCGCTGCCGCCGGCGTTCGTTTGCGATGAGGACGTCGAACGCGGTCATGCCTGCTCTCCGAGCTCGATGACGAGATCGGCGATCGCAGCCAGCCCTGCACTGTGCGTTGCGATGATCGTGGTGCGCCCGGTGCAGGCGCGCGCGATCGCCTCGATCAGGCGCGCCTCGGACTCGGCGTCCAGATGAGCAGTCGGCTCGTCGAGCAACAGCACTGGCGCCGGCTTCAACAACGCGCGGGCGAGTGCGATCCTGCGCCGTTCTCCCCCCGAGAGCCCACTACCACGTGCATCGATCACCGCGGCCAATCCTCCGCGTGCGAGCAGCATCGGTGATAGCCCCGCGGTCCGTGCGACCTCCGCGATCCGCTCGGGCGATGCGGTTGGGTCGGCGAGTGCGATGTTCGAGCCGATCGTCCCGGGCAGGATTAGCGGCGACTGCCCCATCCACGCGGCGATCGGCGCGATGCTGCCGATCTCAGCGAGGTCGTCATCGCCGATCAACACGCGCCCCCCGGACAAAGGCGCTAAGCTCAGGAGCAATTGCAACAAGCTACTCTTGCCGCTACCGGAGGGGCCGACCAGCGCGACGATCATGCCGGGGTAAGCCTCGAACGAGACTTCAGATACCGCCGCGCGATCTTGGCCGTCATAGCGGATCGAGACGGACTCGAAGCGGATCTTTGGCACCGTGTTGGACCAAACGGGCACGACCGACGACGGCGCGGCCTTGGCCTGCTCGACTGCCGCCAGCCGCTCCGCCGCCGTCTCCGCCGCTTGTCGATCGTGGTAGGCCGCCGCCAATCGGCGCATCGGCGCGTAGAATTCGGGAGCGAGCGCCAGCACGAAGAACGCTCGGCCAAGGTCGAGCTTTTCGGGCACTGGAAACGGGAGCAAGCCCAGCAGGTTGAACCCGGCATAGACCGCGACCAGCGCGACCGACAGCGCGGCGAAGAATTCCAGCGCACCCGACGACAGGAACGCGACGCGCAGCACGCGCATCGTCCGCCGTGCCAGATCCTCCGCGACGTCGCCGAGCGCAGCAGCCTCGCGCCCCTCCGCTCGAAAGGCCAGCACGATCGGCAGCGCACCGATCCGATCCGCGAAAAGCTCCGACAACCGGGCGAGCGCGATGAACTGGCGGCGTGACACATCCGCAGCGGCGCCGCCCGCCAGGATCATCGCGGCCAGGAACGGAAAGAACGTCGCCACGAGGATGGCGGCCGCGATCGGGCTGGCGACAGCGGTCGCGCCGAGCACGATCAGCGGCGCGATCGACGCCGCCATCCGCGCGGGCAGGAAGCGCGACACATAGCCGTCGATCGCATCGACCTCGTCAATCGCGGCGCTCATCAGCGTGCCGGTCGTCGCCTCCGAACCCGGCGCGCGGTGCAGCGCCGCGTCGACGATACGCTGCCGCAACCGCGTCTTCGCCCGGTACGCACCACTTGCGCCAACGCGCGTCGCTAGCATCGCAAACGCACCGCGCGCTATCGCCGAGACGCTCGCCAGCAAAGCCCACGGCGCCATCACCGCGACGCCTTCGGGCACCGCGACGACCCCACCCGCCAGCCCTACGGCGAACCCGATCGCCGCGACGGTGTCGAGCAACAGCAGGCTCGTCGAAACCCGCACCCCGCCGCCATCCGCGACGGCAGCCCTCAGATAGGCTTGTGACGCCAGCGTTCGGTCTTTGGCGATACTGCTCATACCACCGCAATCGACGGAGCGGCCGCGCGCGTCTTTGACCGCGGTCAATGTTCGCGCCGTCGCTCGCGCCTAGCCCATCCCCCAGACAGGCCCGTCGACGGCCCTGTGGGGAGCTTCACCATGGACCTTGGGGTCATCGATCTGTCGCGGCTGCAATTCGCGCTGACCGCCTTGTACCATTTCCTGTTCGTGCCGCTGACGCTCGGGCTGTCGATGATGCTGGTCATCATGGAGGCCGTGTACGTCATGACGAACCGGCCTATCTGGCGCGTCATCACGCGGTTCTGGGGGCGGATCTTCGCGATCAACTTCGTGCTCGGCGTCGCCACCGGGCTGACGATGGAATTCCAGTTCGGCACCAACTGGTCGTATTTCTCGCATTATGTCGGCGACATCTTCGGCGCGCCGCTCGCGATCGAGGGGCTGATGGCGTTCTTCCTCGAGGCGACGTTCGTCGGGCTTATGTTCTTCGGCTGGGAGCGCCTGTCGAAGCTCGGCCATCTGACCGTCACGTGCATGGTCGCGCTCGGCACCAATTTGTCGGCGCTGTGGATCCTGGTCGCCAACGGCTGGATGCAGAACCCGACCGGCGCGGAGTTCAACGCCGACACGATGCGGATGGAAGTCAGCGATTTCGGCGCGGTGCTTTTCAACCCGATCGCGCAGGCGAAGTTCGTCCACACCGTCAGCGCGGGCTATGTCTGCGCCTCAGTCGTCGTGCTCGGCATCTCCGCCTTCTGGCTGCTCAAGGGCCGCTACACCGCGGTCGCGCGCCGTTCGATGACGGTCGCCGCCGCGTTCGGTCTCGCCGGCTCGCTCTCGGTCGTCGTGCTCGGCGACGAGAGCGGTTACGCGCTCACCGACAACCAGAAGATGAAGCTCGCCGCGATCGAGGCAGCCTGGCACACCGCCCCTGCCCCCGCCGGACTGACGCTGTTCGGGTTGCCCGATGTCGCCTTACGCGAGACCCGCTACGAGGTGCAGGTGCCCTGGGTGCTCGGCCTGATCGCGACGCGCAGCCTCGACAAGGAGGTGACGGGGATGTCCGAACTGGTGCTGAAGGCACAGGAGCGGATCACCTCGGGCGTTATCGCCTATAATGCTGTCCAGCACCTTAAGATCGACCGCACCGACCTCGCGCAGCGCGCGCGGTTCGAGGCGCACAAGCGCGATCTCGGCTATGCGCTGCTGCTGAAACGCCACGTCGCCGATCCGCGCATGGCAAGCCCGCAGCTGATCGCGGCGACCGCATGGGACGTGGTGCCGAACGTGCCGCTGATGTTCTGGAGCTTCCGGATCATGGCGGTCATCGGCTTCTTCATGATCGCCCTGTTCGGCACCGCGTTCGTGCTGACCTCGCTCAGGATGCATACCCAGACGCGCTGGTTCCTGAAGCTCGCCGTCATCGCGATCCCGCTGCCGTGGATCGCGATCGAGCTTGGCTGGATGCTGGCCGAGATCGGTCGCCAGCCCTGGGCGATCGAGGGCGTGCTGCCGACCTTCCTGGCTGCGTCGTCGCTGACCCGCGGGGTGCTGTGGACGACGATCATCGGCTTCACCGCGATCTATGGCACGCTTGCGGTGATCGAGGTGCGGCTGATCCTCGCGACGATCCGCAAGGGACCATTCGAGCACGACGAGGATCCACAGCCCGCGCCCGGCCCGATCCCCGCCGCCGCCATAACCGCCTGACAGGAGACACGACGATGTTCGATTATGAAACGCTGCGTCTCATCTGGTGGGTGTTGCTCGGCACGCTGCTGATCGGGTTCGCGCTGACCGACGGCTTCGATCTCGGCGTCGCGGCGCTGCTGCCGTTCGTGGGACGCACCGATGCCGAGCGGCGCATGGTGATCAACGCGATCGGGCCGACCTGGGAAGGCAACCAGGTATGGTTCATCGTCGGCGGTGCGGCGATCTTCGCGGCTTGGCCGTTCGTCTACGCGATCAGCTTCTCGGGCTTCTACCTCGCAATGTTCCTCGTCCTGGCGGCGCTGATCCTGCGCCCGGTCGGGTTCAAATACCGCTCTAAGCGGCCCGACGCGGCATGGCGCTCGCGCTGGGACTGGGCGTTGTTCGTCGGCGGGTTCGTCCCTGCGCTCGTGTTCGGCGTGGCGGTCGGCAATGTCCTGTCGGGCGCGCCGTTCCGGCTCGACAGCGACCTGCGCGCGTTCTTCGACGGCAGCTTCCTCGGACTGTTCACGCCGTTCACGCTGTTGTGCGGGCTGTTGTCGGTCGCGATGCTGGTGCTGCACGGCAGCGCCTGGCTGGCGATCAAGGTCGAGCATGGCCCGGTGCACGATCGCGCGCGCAAGTTCGGTACGATCGCGGGCCTTGCGTCGCTCGCGCTGTTCGCAGCCGGCTGGGCGTTCGTCGCCTATGGCGACATCGGCTACCGCATAGTCGGCGCGATCGATCCCTCCGGCCCCTCCAATCCCTTGCGCACCACCAGCGAACTGGTGCGCGGCGGTTGGCTCGCCAATTACGGCCTGTACCCGTGGATGATGATCGCCCCAATGCTCGGCTTCGGCGGCGCAGCGCTCGCATTGTTCGGTATCCGGCGTGGATCGGAAAGCGCGGCGTTTGCGGGATCGTCAGCCTCGGCGATCGACATCATCGCGACCGTCGGGCTGTCGATGTTCCCTTTCATCCTGCCGTCCAGCATCGACTCGCACTCCAGCCTCACCGTCTGGAATGCATCGTCGAGCGCCAAGACGCTCGGCATCATGCTGTTCGTCACCGTCGTGCTGTTGCCGATCGTCGTCGCCTACACCGCCTGGGCGTACAAGGTGATGTTCGGCCGCGTGACGACGCAAGATGTCGCGACCAACCCCGATTTCTATTGACCACGAACGCTAAGGATATCTGATCATGTGGTATTTTACCTGGGTGCTCGGCCTCGGCCTCGCGGTCGGCTTCGGCATCCTCAACGGCATCTGGCACGAGTTTCATCTGCCGATCGAAGACGATGCGGACGCGCCTGCAAACTCGTAACGGTCGCGTAAAGAATTCGCGCGGATATCGCGGGCCTTCATACTATACTCGATCAATGGCTCACCACGACATCTGCGCGGACTGCGCCGTACGCGACCAAGCCTTATGCAGCAGCCTCAGCGACGTCGAGTTGAGCGCACTGAATACGCTCGGCCGCCGTCGCACGATTGCGCGCGGCCAGACGCTGATCTGGGCAGGCGACGAGAGCATCATTTGCGCGAACCTGTTGTCGGGCGTGCTCAAGCTGGTGGCGGCGACGCCCGATGGTCGCGAGCAGATCGTCGGGCTGCTGTATCCCGCCGATTTCGTAGGGCAACCCTATGCGGGGCAAGCCGACTTCACGATCACCGCGCTGACCGAGTCGGAACTGTGCATCTTCCCGCGCGACGCGTTCGAACGCGTGCTGGAAGATCATGTACGGATGGAGCGGCTATTGTTGCAACGGACGCTGGCCGCACTCGGTGTTGCCCGCACGCGGATATTGTCGCTCGCTCGCAAATCCGCGCAGGAGAAGATCGCCGGCTTCCTGCTCGACATGGCATTGCGCGCCGATGCGACGGGATGCCGCGCGACGCCGGACGCGCCGATGACGTTCGACCTTCCGCTCACGCGCGGACAGATCGCCGACGTGCTCGGGCTGACGATCGAGACCGTCAGCCGCCAGATGACTCGGCTCAAAACCGCCGGCGTGATTGCCCTGCCTGGCGGCCGCGCGGTCACGATCTCGGACCCGGATGCGCTACAAGGCCGCGCCGAGGCGGCCTAAATCGCGTTTCGCTCGCCAAGCCCACGCACGAGCATGTCGCGCGAGCCCTGCGTCAGCCGCCCTGCGCCAAGTGTCAGGATCGCGAGTTGCGTGAAGTCCATCGCCTGCCGGGCCCCATCGAAGAAACTCCGCAACATATAGCCGAACGCTTCCGCACACGGTGTCGAAACGCCGGACAAGGCGGCAAGTATGTCGTCAGCCTGGATCGCATCGCTGATATGGCGCGCCCGCACGCGCCTCATCACTGCAGCCGTGAGCGGATCGCCTATCGACCGCGTGAACAGCGCATCGATCACCGCAGTCTCATCCCGCGCGTGACTGACCACAACGACGCGCAGGTCGCAGCAGATCGCATCGGCGTCAGCACTGGGCAATCGACCGGGCAATGCATCGGCGTATTCCTCCAGCCGATTGCACATGTCCCGAAGCCTGGCATGAGCGGCCAGTAGTGGTTCCAGGTCGAGTTCGCGGATGAAATGCCGGCGCACGGAGAACGGTACGACGCGCGTGGCAAACTCGTCATGCTCGATCATCGAGGCTCTCCCTGAGCCTTGATGACACGTCCTCCCGCGCATGACATTGACGGCGGTCAATCAAGCCGGTCGTTCCGCTGCCTCCGGCTCGCGAAGGCGGTCGCGAAACTGCGTCAATCGTGAGCGATAGCCGTCTGCGTCACCATATTCGAGGAACTCGTAGTAGCGGTGGAGCGGATCGCTGACGCGGAGCGCGTGCTTGATCGGGCACCAATATTGCTCGGTCCGGCTGCTGACTTCGCGGACGAACCCGACCAGCCCGTTGGCGTAGGAGCAGAAGGCGCAATTCAGCGCCTCGATCCGGTTCAGATAGGCCAGATGCGCGCGGTCGAACATGATGTAGTCGCCGCGTCGAACCCGCGCGATCCCGTACGCACGGAAACAGATCGCCTGGTACAGGCTCACCCACGCATCGACGATCAGCAGCGGCACGATCAGCGAGTAGATCACCGGCGCAGTCACGATCGAGACCAGATCGGAACGCGCGACGAAGCGCAGCACCGATACTTTCAACCGCCGTTGCGCATCGAGCACGCCGTGTTCGAACCCGACGATGCGGCCGGTCAGTTCGACGCCGAGCGCGCGCCGACGGCTTTCGATCTCGCGGTCGAGTTCGCCCTGAAGCCGGACGATCTCGTGCGCGAGATCCTGCATCCGCTGGATATCGATCGTCATGCGGCCTCCTCGCGGGCGGAGATCGCCCTTCGAAGCCAGCCTAGCCTCCGCCAATTGTGTCGGTAGCGTCGGAAACTACGTGTTTCCCGACGCTGAAGGAACATCGACTTTGTCGGTAGACCGAGGTGCATCGCTGTCGCGGCGGGCAATCGCAAAGGACAACACGATGGTCGAACTCGTCAGCGAACGTGCAGGCGTCGCGCATGCACTCTCGGCCGTGTCGTGGAGCGCCAACATGACGACGCGCGACGGCTATGTCTTCCACGTCCGCCCCGCGTCGCTCGCCGACGAACCCGAACTCGGGGAGTTCTTCGAACATGTCGACAAGGAAGACCTCCGGTTCCGGTTCCTCAGCGCAATCCATAAGGTCGGCCACGACCAGCTCCGCGCGCTGGTCACGGTCGATCACGAACATACCGAGAATTTCCTCGCCTTCGATCCCGCCACGAAAGGGATCGTCGCGACCGCAATGCTGGCTGCGGACGATAGCCTTACCCGCGCCGAGGTCGCCATCGCGATCCGCACCGACTTCAAACGCCGCGGGATCAGCTGGACGCTGCTTGATCATGTCGCGGCGTTCGCCCGCGCGAAGGGGATAGCGACGCTCGAGTCGATCGAGAGCCGCGACAACCATCAGGCGATCGAGCTGGAACGCGAACGCGGCTGGATCGCATCCACCTGCCCGGGCGATCCGGCTTCGTTGATGCTGCGGATGACTCTGTCAGCCTGACGCCGACATCTCCAATGCCTCAACATAGGTCGCGGTGCTGACTATCGGCTCGAGTCGAGCGCGGGCGACCATGGCGGCCGGTTGCGAGGCCATACCGCACAAGATCACGCGGGTTTGTGTGGTCCCGGCTCGCCGCAGCAGTTCGGCGATGGCCGCGACACCACTCGCATCGAGCATAGGCACGCGCTCCAGTCGCAGGATCAGCACGCGCGGCACGCTGCCCAACCGGCGATAGGTGTCCATCAACCCGGCCGCGACGCCGAAGAAGAACGGCCCGTCGATTCGGAACATCTCGACGCCCTCCGGCAGCGCGCCCCGCTCGGCTAGTATATCGTCCTCGGGGCCAGTGATCGCGACGGTCTCGCTCATCCGCGCCATGAACAGCAAGGCGGCGAGCGTCACGCCGACGCCGATCGCCACCGTCAGGTCGACGAGCACCGTCAGGCCGAACGTCAGCAGCAACACCGCGCGGTCGCTATTCGGCATCCGCAACAGGCCGACGAAGCGCTCCTGCTCGCTCATCCCCCAGGCGACGACGAACAGGATCGCCCCCAGCGCCGCCATCGGCACGAACGCCATCAGCCGTCCGCCGAACATGACGAACAGCAGCACGAACACAGCGTGGAGCATGCCCGCCACCGGGGTCCGCGCGCCGGCCTTGATCGCGGTCGCGGTGCGCGCGATCGCACCGGTCGCGGGCAGCCCACCGAACAGCGCCGAGGCGATGTTGGCGACACCCTGCGCGACCAGTTCCTGGTTCGACCGGTGCCGCGATCCGATCATCCCGTCCGCGACGACTGCGGAGAGCAGCGCCTCGACGCCGGCGAGAAACGCGATCGTGAACGCCGATGGCAGGACCGCCTGGAGCTTCGCCAGCGTCCACACCGGGAGCGCCGGCATCGCGATCCCGCTCGGCATCGCCGGAAACCGCGAGCCGATCGTCGCGACGTGCGCGCCACTCGCGACCACGACGATCGAGGCCAGCACGACCGCGACGAGGAACCCCGGCACGCGCGGTGCGACGCGCTTGAGGATCACGATGACGGCCAGCGCGCCCATGCCGACTGCGATGGTCGGGGCATCGACGGTCCGGATCGCCTTAGCATAGGCCAGCCATTTCGGCACGAAGTCGGCCGGAACCGCGGCCATGTCGAGCCCGAGGAAATCACGCACCTGGCTTGAGGCGATGATCACCGCGATGCCCGCCGTGAAGCCGGTGACGACGGTGTAGGGGATGAACCGGATCAGCGCGCCGAGCCGCGCATAGCCCGCGACGATCATGATGATGCCCGCCAGCAACGTCGCCAGGACCAGGCCGTCATAGCCGTGCCGCGCAATGACGGTGAACACCACGACGACGAACGCGCCGGTGGGTCCGCCGATCTGGACGCGCGATCCGCCCAGCGCGGACACGAGGAAGCCCGCGACGATCGCGGTGATAAGCCCCTTGTCGGGCGACGCGCCGCTGGCGATCCCCAGCGCCATCGCCAAGGGCAGCGCGACGACCGCGACCGTCGCACCCGCGATCGCATCCGCGCGCAACGTGGCAAGCGAATAGCCTTCGCGCATCGTTGTGACGATCTTCGGGATGAAGGCGGTCATCGATGGCGCTGCCAGGCTGCGACCGCCTGTTTAGTCGCTTCGGTGACCAGAATTGTTCCGACTACGGCGGCGAGGCAGAACCGCAATATCGCGGCCGAGACGGGCGCTGTCCCCAGCACGCTGCCGAGCGGCGGCCAAAACATTGCGGTAATCTGCAACGCAAGCGCGATGCAGACGCCGAGCAGCAGCCACGCGTTCGACAACACAGGCTCGCGGAAAATCGAGCGGCGCTCGCTGCGCATGCACAGGACATAGGCGTTCTGGAACAGCACCGTCATCAGCAGCACCGCGTTCTGGATTTCGGCGAGCGGGCGCGCCTCGCGGTGCATGCCCGCGACGAGATAGAGCGCGAGCCCGGTCATCAACAGCGCCGGCGGGATCATCAGCGCGATCGCACTCCGATCGAGGATCGGCGCGCTTGGCGGACGGGGCGGCTGGCGCAGTTCGTCGCCCTCGCCGCAGCCGAAACCGAGCATCACGTCCTGCGCGCCGTTGGTGACGAGGTTGAGCCACAGCAACTGCACGGCGGTCAATGGCATCGGCAGGCCGAGCATCACCGCGCCGATGAACATCCCGATCTCGGCGACCCCGGTGGCGAGCAGGATGATGACGATCCGCCGGACATTGGCATAGGTCACGCGCCCTTCCTCGACGCCTGCGACGATCGACGCGAAATTGTCGTCGGCGAGCACCAGGTCGGCCACGCCGCGCGCGACATCGGTGCCCGCGACGCCCATAGCCACGCCGATATGCGCGGCCTGGAGCGCGGGCGCGTCGTTGACGCCATCGCCGGTGACCGCGACGAGTTCGCCACTGTCAGCGAGGATGCGGACGATCTCTAGTTTCTGGACCGGTTCGATCCGCGCGAACACGCGTCCGCCGAGGATGAGCGCCGCGAGCCGCTCAGGCTGTTCTGCAAGCTCCGTCATCTGCGCGCCGGTAACGACTTGATCAGCCGCGACCTCAAGCCCGAGCCCGCGCGCGATGGTAAGCGCCGTGCCCGGATGATCGCCGGTGACCATCCGCACGCCGATCCCAGCCTCGGCACAGCGCGCGATCGCGGCGGGGACTTCGGGACGGACCGGGTCGATGAGCCCGATCCAGCCGAGCAACACTAGGTCGCCAGGTGCCATCGGGTCGGTTTTCGTCCGGCTGTCCGACGCGGCGACGGCGATCACGCGGTAGCCTTCGCTGGCCATTATGCTGGCGGTAGCGAGCGCGGTGGAGTCGATCGCACGACACATAAGTCGAATGACTTCGGGCGCACCCTTGGCGAACACCCGCACGCCGGCCCCTTCCGAGATCGCGACGGTCGAGAATTTGCGGACCGGTTCGTACGGCAGCGCCGCAGTCCGCACGACGGCATGGAGCGCGGCCAGATCCTCGCCGCCATCGCGCGCGAACCGCAGCAGCGCGACGTCGACCGAGTCCCCGACCGGTGCGCCATCCGTGCCGATCGATGCCTCGTTGCAGAGCGCGGCGGCGCGGCGCATCTCAGCAAGTGCGACCGCATTCCAGTCGGCCCGTTCGAAAATCCGTCCCTCGGCGAGCAGTATCTTCTCCACCGACAATATGTTCCGCGTCAGCGTCCCCGTCTTGTCGCTGGCAATGATCGTGCAGGCACCCAGCCCCTCGACCGCGGGCAGCGAGCGGACGATCACGTTGCGCGCCGCCATCCGCCGCGTGCCCGCCGCCAACGCCACCGTCACCGCGATCGACAGGCCTTCGGGGATCGCCGACACCGCCAGCGCCACCGCGAGCAGCAGGATCTGGTCGCCCGGACGCCCCTGCGCCAGCAGGACCAGCGCGAACGGAATGATCAGCGCGATCGTCGCGATGCTGATCTGCCGCGCCAACCGGTCAAGCCGGATGACGAGCGGCGGCGGCGTCGCCTTGGCTGTCCGCAACGACGCGTCGATCGCGCCGAGCGCGGTGTCCGCCCCGGTCGCGACGACGATCCCAGCGCCGCGCCCCTGCTCGATCATCGTCCCCGCCAGCGCCATCGTCGCGCGCTCGCCCGGCGGCGTCCGGTCGGGGACAAGCGCCGCGTGGTCCTTGACGACCGCGACGGACTCGCCGGAGAAGGTCGACTGGTCGACGCTGAGCGCACTACTCGACGACAGGCGGATGTCAGCGGGGACGGCCATGCCGCTTTCGAGCTCGATAACGTCGCCGACGACGATATCGCGGGCATCGATCACCGATACGGCATCGTCGCGCCGGACCATCGCGGTCTGGCCGATCATCTGCCCGAGCGCTGCGAGACTGTTCGCCGCCTTGCTCTCCTGCACCGTGCCGATCGCCGCGTTGACGAGCAGGACGACCGCGATGAACCCCGCATCGGTGCGATGGCCGAGGCCAAGCGAGACCGCCGCCGCCGCGATCAGCAGGTATATCAGCGGACTGTTGAACTGCCGCACAAACAGCAGCAGAACCGACGGCGCCGGCGGCGGCGCAAGCGCGTTCGGACCGTCGACGATCAGCCGCGCCGCTGCGGCCTTGAAGCTCGGCCCTCCGCGTCCCGTATCGAGCAACGCCGCCACACGGTCGATCGACGTCGCGTGCCATGCCGTCACGGAAGCGCGCGCGTTGTCGATCGGTCGCTCGGCGATCACTGGCCGGTCGCCTCGATGATCGTCACAGGGGTGCCGGTGCCGGCGCTGGCCAGCGTCTCGCGCGTCACCAGCAGCGTCGTGCCGGGCGTCATCACGGTCGCGAGCACGGCGCGGAAGCCATCCGGTAGGTGACCCTTGGCGCGGTCTTGCGCACTCAGTTCGCCGGTCTGCGGGTCGCCCGGCAGCGGCAGGCGCAGCCAGTGCTCGCCGTCGGCATCGATCGATTGCAACGTGAAGGCCGAGGTCCGGTCGATCGGGACGTCGACCGCGATGCCGCTCGATCCGATCTCGATGCCGTTGCGCAGGACGACCATGCGCCGGTCACGCCCGCTGACCACGATCGACACCGGGCCCTTGGGGGACAGTGCCGGGTTCCAGACATAGCGGCCCTCCCCGGTTGCTGGCCTGGCCGTCAGGATGGCCGGCGTCGACGCGACGACCGGAACGCGCGCATCCTGCGTGATGACGGCGGTGATCCCGAGCCGGGTGATCCCGAACAGCAATTTTGCGAACGCGGGCGGCAGTCGGATACAGCCGTGCGATGCGGGATAGCCCGGCAGATTGCCCGCATGCATCGCGATCCCGCCCCAGGTCAGCCGCTGCATGAACGGCATCGGCGCATCCTTGTAGACGTTCGACACGTGATCCGCGTCCTTCTGGAGCACCGTGAAGACCCCGGTCGGCGTCGCATGACCATCGCTGCCGGTCGACACGGTAGAGACCCCGATCGGCACGCCGTTACGATAGGCATAGGCCTTTTGCGTGGCCAGGCTGACGACCACCGTGACCGGGCCGGCGGGCGCGATCTCGGGCGCCCAGAGATATTCTCCGGGCTTGAGCCGTTCGATTTGGCCATCGGTGCCCGGCGGCACCTGCGCCGAAGCCGTCGTGGCGAACGTCAGCGCGAGCGCGAGGCGGCACGTCAGGCGGCGCGTCGTCATGATGGATTCCGATCGAAGAGGTGTCGCCGAACAGGGTGGTCGACCGGACGCTATCGATCTCGCCACGCCCGCATCACCATCGGAAACTACGCATCGGAATTGCAATCCTTTCCCGCCCGGGGAAGGATCGTCAGGTCAGTCGATCGGTCGGATGCGGATCACACCACGTCACCGATCAGACGCCCGATCGCGGCGGTCGCGGCCATCGCGAACGCACCCCAGAAGGTGACGCGGACCATGCCGCGCCAGACGATCGCACCACCGGTCTTCGCCCCGACCGCGCCAAGCAGCGCGAGGAACACCAATGATCCGCCAGCCACCGCCCAAACCAGCAACGCGAGCGGCACGATGAACACGGTCAGCAATGGCAGCGCGGCGCCGACCGTGAAGCTCGCCGCCGACGCGAATGCCGCCTGGACCGGCCTGGCCCGCGTCCCAAGCGTGATGTCCAGTTCGTCGCGTGCGTGCGAACCGAGTGCGTCCTTCGCCATCAGTTGCGCCGCGACCGTCATGGCAGTGGCAGCATCCACCCCCCGCGCGACGTAGATCGCCGCGAGTTCGGCCAGTTCACCGTGCGGGTCTTCGACCAGTTCGCGTCGTTCGCGCGCGAGTTCGGCGGTCTCGGTATCCGCCTGCGCGCTGACCGAGACATACTCGCCCGCTGCCATCGACATCGCGCCCGCGACCAGCCCGGCCGTGCCCGCGATGACAATCGCGCCGACCTGACCACCCGCGGCGGCGACGCCGATGATCAGGCTTGCGGTCGAAACGATCCCGTCATTGGCGCCGAGCACCGCCGCCCGCAGCCAACCGATCCGATCGGCGACGTGGCGTTCGCGGTGTGACGACAGCGCGCCCATGTCAGGCGATTTCGAGCATGTTCTCGACTTTCACCGCGCCGGGCGCCGCCCAGGCCGTGCGCTCGGCGACCATCCGGTCATGCGGCGAGTCGACCGAGCCAGTGAGCCGCACGGTGCCGCCGTCGACCGACACCTTGATCGTGTCGCCATCGAAGAACCACGAGCGGTGCAGCGCCGTCCGGATGTCGTTGCTGACGTCGGTCACGTCGACGCGCGGTTTCAGCGTGACATGGTTGATAACGCCGACGACACCCGCGAGCGGACGCACCGCCGCCTCCGCTGCATCCTTCTGGAAATGCCAGCGCACTTCGCCGCGCAGGCTGACCCAGCCGTCCTCGACCTGCGCCTTGATGCTGTCGTGCGGGACGGTCGTGTCCCAAGCCAGCCGCTCGACGATCGCGCTGGCAATCGCCTCGTCGCCCCGCTTGAAGCGATCCTCGAGCTGCACCTCGATCGCCTCGGCGACGGCCTTGACGCCGTCGACCCGCGCGGCGGCGCGTTCGGCGGCGTATTTCGCGGCGTAGCTGCCGGCGTGGCCGCTCAGCGTGACGACGCCGTTGTTCGCGGTGACGCCGATATGCCCGGCGGGGACGCTCGGATCCCAGTTGAGTTCGGCGAGCACGGCTTTCTGCAATCTGGCGTCGTGGGACATGACATGCTCCTGAGGACAGCGCGGAGAGGCCCGAGCCGATGACCGCACCCTATCGGCGCCACCGATCGGGGACAGCGTCGGGAACTACGCAGCCCGTGCTTATGCGTAGTTCCCGATAGTTTCCCGAACCCGCCCGAACGCCGACAGCTTGGTGAAAGAGGGAGACCGCGCATGACCTATTCGACCCTGATGGTGCATCTCGACGGCGGCCGCGCTAACGCGACGTTGCTCGACGTCGCCGCGACGCTTGCCGATCAGTACGGCGCCGCGGTGATCGGCATCGCCGCGTGCCAGCCGGTGCCGATCGGCACGTGCGACGGCTATCTCGGCGGCGAATATGCGGTGATCGAGCGCGATATCGTCGCCGACGAACTCGCCCGCGCCAAGACCGAGTTCCACGCGCACGAACGGCTCGCGAAACACGTCCTCGAATGGCGATCGATCCCGACGCTCGCCAACATCGCGCACGTCGTCGCGGAGAACGCGCGCGCCGCCGATCTCGTCATCACCAGCGCAGGTCCAGGGTTTGCCGACCTCGCGACGCACGCCGACACCGGCGACCTGATCCTGCGCGCGGGCCGCCCGGTGCTGGTCGTTCCCGACGGCGCCGCCACCGCGACCTTCTCGACGATCATGATCGCGTGGACCGATACGCGCGAATGCCGCCGCGCGATCAGCGATGCGCTGCCGATGCTCCACGCCGCCGACCGCGTCGTGATCGTCGAGGTCACGATCGACGCGATCGACGCGCGGAAACCGATCGACGACGTCACCGCCTGGCTCGCACGGCACGACGTCGATGCGGACAAGATCGTCGCGCGTATGAAGGGCACCAGCATCGACACGCTCGCCGGCATCGCGAACGACGTCGAGGCCGACCTCGTCGTCGCGGGCGCCTATGGTCACAGCCGGATCCGCGAATGGGCGTTCGGCGGCGTCACCCGCGACCTGCTGCTGCGCGACCGGCGCTGCACGTTGCTATCGCACTGAGCCATGACGGTCCTCGCTATCCGCAAGTATATCGATCCGGTCGCGGCAGCGAACCGAAGAATAGTCGTCGGCGCCACGATCCTGTCGGCGATCGCGATTGTCGAAGGACTATTAGCATATAGCAGGTCTTTGGCTTAACATGCGTCATGTTCCGAACGAGGGTATCGTATCATCGCCCCCCGCCGGATTGGACCAATGTGTCGAACAAGGCCGGCGTCTCAATGACTTGCCTCTGCGCTCCCCGAGCCACCGCACCGCCCGCATGATCGCGTCGCAGTCGCCGCACGATACCGACCCCCAGGCAGTGGCGCGCGGCGATGCGGCGCTGGCGGAGGAACTGGGGCTGCTGATCGACGGCGCTACGACCTATGCGATCTACATGCTCGATCCCCATGGCCGCGTGACGATCTGGAACCGCGGCGCCGAACGGATCAAGGGCTGGGCCGAGGCAGAAATCATCGGCCGCGATTTCGCGATCTTCTACCCCGCCGACGATATCGCCGCGGGCAAACCCGCAGCCGACCTCGCCCGCGCGCACCGCGATGGCCGGATCGAGGAGGAAAGTTGGCGGGTCCGCAAGGACGGCTCCGAATTCCTCGCGCACGTCACGATCACCGCGCTTCACGACGACGCCGGCGCACTGCGCGGGTTCGGCAAGGTCATCCGCGACATCACCCATGAAAAGGCCGCCGAGGCGGCGATCGTCCGGCGCGAACATCATCTCCGCTCGATCCTCAACACCGTCCCCGACGCGATGATCGTGATGAACGAGAACGGCATCGTCGCTTCGTTCAGCGCTGCCGCAGAGCTCGTCTTCGGGTACGCTGCAGGCGACGTAATTGGCCAGAACGTCGCGATGCTGATGCCGCAGGTAGAAGCACGCGACCACGACGCGCACCTGCGCAAATACCGCCACACCGGCGAGCGTCACGTGATCGGCAACGTCCGGCTCGAACGCGCGATGCGCAAAGGCGGCGAGACGTTTCCGATCGAACTGGCGGTCGGCGAGGCGTCGATCGCGGGCGAACGCATCTTCACCGGCTTCATCCGCGACCTCACCAACCGCCACGCGACCGAACGCCGCGTGCAGGAACTCCAGTCCGAACTCGTCCACGTCTCCCGCGTCAGCGCGATGGGCACGATGGCCTCGACCTTGGCGCACGAGATCAACCAGCCGCTGACCGCGATCGCCAACTACCTTGAGGCAACGCGGGCGATGATCGAGGACAGCGCAGATCCGCTGCTGGCCGATATCGCCGAGGCGCTCGACCTGGCGGCGGCGCAATCGCTGAGGGCGGGCACGATCGTTCGCCGGCTGCGCGCGTTCGTCGATGGCGGCGATACGGGCTTTCGCGACGAACGTCTGGACCTGCTCGTCGAAGAGGCGACCAGCCTGGGCCTGCTTGGCGCGCACGAGGCGGGGATCACCGTCGTCTACACGGCCTCGCCAAGCCCGGTCATTGTCCGCGTCGATCGCATCCAGACCCAGCAGGTGCTGGTCAACCTCATCCGCAACGCGATCCATGCGATGGCCGCGTCACCGGTCCGGACGCTGTCGATCGCTACCGCCTCCGACCGTGAAGGCTGGATGCAGATCACCGTCGCGGACACGGGCTCCGGCATAGACAGCGACGTCCGCGCGCGCCTGTTCGAAGCGTTTGCGACGACGAAGGAAGACGGCATGGGGCTCGGACTGTCGATCTGCCGGACGATCGTCGAGGCGCATGGCGGCCGGATCTGGGCGGATGGCGTCGCGAGCGGCGGCACCGCATTCCACTTCACCGTGCCGCTCGCCACGCTTCAGGAAAGCGACACCGATGACTGACCCACTCCGCATTGTGCATATCGTCGACGACGACGAGGCGATCCGCCAGTCGGTCGGCTTTCTCCTGCGCAAGGCTGGGTATGCGGTCGAGACCTATCCGGCGGGCACGCACTTCCTGAAGTCCGTGACGCGGGAGACACGCGGCTGCGTTCTGCTGGACGTCCGCATGCCCGATCTCGACGGGCTGGAGGTGCAGGCGCGCCTCGCGCAAAGCGGCATCGCGCTGCCCGTCATCATGCTGACCGGCCACGGCGACGTCACGCTCGCGGTCCGCGCGATCAAGGCGGGCGCGATCGAATTTCTCGAAAAACCGTTCGAGCGCAGCGCCTTGCTCGCCGCGATCGAGACGGCACTGGCGCACGCGGCACGGTCCGGCCGCGAGCACCTCGCCGCCTCGGACGCGCTCATCCGTCTTGCCGCCCTCACCCCGCGCGAACGCGACGTGCTCGACGGCATGGTGCTGGGTCGCCCCAACAAGCTGATCGCGTACGACCTCGACATCGCCACCCGCACCGTCGAAGTCCACCGCGCCAATCTAATGGAAAAGCTTGCCGCGCGCAGCCTGTCCGACGTCCTGCGCATCGCGTTTTCGGCCGGGTTGGGTGAAACCGCCGAGCCGGTCTGAGCCGCCCCCCACGCCCCTCGTCTTCTACGTACAGACGCGAGATTGTCCGCGTGTCATCGAAGGTCGCAACGAGGACCATCCGATGACCGACCAATCCAATCAATCCCATGACGGCATCGGCGTTTCGCTCGTCGATGGCGATCCCGCGATCCGTCGCGCGCGCCAGATCATGCTGCTGTCGGAACGCTACGACGTGCGCTCCTACGCGACCAGCGCGGCGCTGCTTGCCGATCCGCGCTCGCGTGATTTCCCGTGTCTCATCGTCGACATCGAGAGCGCAGACGGCAGCGGCATGGAAACCCTCCACGCGATGCGCGCATCTGGTTGGCGTGGCAAAGCGATCCTGCTCGACGGGATCGTCCCGCCGCCCGAACTGGTCCACGCCGCCGAACGTCACGGCGACCGGATCCTCGACCGCACCACGGGCGATGCCACACTCCTCACCGCGATCGCCGCTTCGATCAACCGCGGATGGTCCGGCTGGAACGCCGACGGCTGAGCTCCTCGGACCAGCCCCTCTTTATCAAGGACGTTCCTATGCTCACCACTGACCCATTCCACGAAGACCCCGACACCGCGCCCGTCCCTCGCGACGAAGGACGGGCCTTCTTGGTCGGCGGCGGGATCGCATCGCTCGCGGCAGCCGCGTTCCTGATCCGCGACGGCGACATGCGCGGGGCGGATATCACGATCATCGACGAGGGCGCGCTGCTCGGCGGCAGCCTCGACGGCGGTGGATCGGCGGAAAACGGCTATTCGCTGCACGGCGGGCGGATGCTGGAATCGAAATATCTCTGCACCTTCGATCTGTTCGCCTCGATCCCGACGCTGGACGGCGACAAGACCGTCACCGAGGAAATCTTTGACTGGAACGCGGTGATGAAGACGTCGTCGCATTCCCGGCTGTTCTCGGGCGGCAGGCGCCATGTCGCGCCGGAATTCGGGTTGACCGGCCACCATATCCACGGGCTCGAACGGCTGGCGATCACGCCCGAAACCATCCTCGACCGTTCGACCATCGCCGACCAGTTCGACGCAGGCTTCTTCAAGACCGGTTTCTGGCTGATGTGGTGCACGACCTTTGCGTTCCAGCCGTGGCACAGCGCAGTCGAATTCAAGCGCTATCTGCTCCGCTTCGCGCACATGGTCGGGGGCTTCAACCGACTCGAGGGGATCATGCGGACGCGGCTCAACCAATATGACTCGCTGGTCCGCCCGCTGCACGCATGGCTGGTCGCGCGCGGCGTGCACTTCCGGATGAACACGGTCGTCACCGACCTGCGCCTCGCCGACGACGAGGGAATGACCGTCGTCCGTGGCATCCGCATCGCCGAAGGTACGAGGACCAGCGAGATCCGTGTCGATACCGACGATTACGTGCTGCTGACGCTCGGCTCGATGACCGCAGGCTCAAGTCTCGGATCGATGGTCACCGCCCCAACCCTCCTCGGCGCGAACGCCGGCGGCGGATGGGCGCTGTGGGAGAAACTCGCGGACGGGCGGCCGCAGTTCGGCAGGCCGGCGGTCTTTACCGGAGATCTCGACCGCTCGAAATGGGTATCGTTCACGACCACGCTCCACGACGCGACCCTGCTGGCGCTGATCCGCGACGCGACCGGCAACGTCCCCGGCGAGGGCGGGCTGATCACCTTTTCCGAGTCGAGCTGGCTCGCCTCGATCGTGATCCCTTACCAGCCGCATTTCCTCGGCCAGCCCGACGACGTTGCGGTATTCTGGGGATATGGACTGAGCGTCGACACAACCGGCGATTTCGTGCGGAAACCGATGGCGGAGTGTACCGGTCGCGAGATCATGATCGAGATCCTCGGCCATCTCGGCATCGTCGCGGAGGCCGAGACGATCCTCGCCAGCGCGACCTGTATTCCGTGCATGATGCCGTTCATCACCAGCCAGTTCATGCCGAGACGGCACGGCGATCGACCCGACGTCATACCGGCCGACACCGCCAACCTCGCGGTCATCGGCCAATATTGCGAGCTCGCCGACGACTGCGTCTTCACCGTCGAATATTCGGTACGGTCGGCGCAAACCGCGGTGTACGCGCTGCTCGGCCTGCGTCGATCGCCGCCCGCGGTCTACAAGGGCGCGTTCGATCCGCGCGTGCTGTTCAAGGCGTTCGTCGCGCTTCACGATCTCGCGCCCGCCAGCACGCACGGTAGGTAGTTCCCGACGCTGGTGCCGCCGCACCCCGATCGTACGGTTTGGCAACGCTCCCTTACCGAGGATCACGCCATGAAATTCAGCCATTCGATCGTCGCCGTGTTCGACGACCACGCCCAGGCCGATGCCGCGGTGAAGGCGCTTGCCGCGTCGGGGTTCGGGCTGCGGCGGTTGAGCATCGTCGGCAAGGGCTATCACAGCGACCAGACCGCGACGGGGTTCTACAACAGCGGCGACCGGATCCGCTTCTGGGGTTCGCGCGGCGCGCTATGGGGCGGCCTGTGGGGGCTGTTCATGGGTGGGCTCTACGCGACCGTACCCGTCGTCGGCGGAGTCGTGCTACTCGGACATCTGGCCGCGACGGTGATCGCGGCGATCGAGGGCGCGGTCGTGCTTGGCGGCACCGGCGCGCTGGTCGCGGCGCTCGCCAGCGTCGGCATCCCCGAGGACTCGATCGTCACCTACGAGACCGATATCGTGTCCGACGGGTTCCTCGTGATGGCACACGGCAGCGAAGCGGAGATGGAGCGCGCCAAGCTGGTGCTCGAGCCGCTCAGCCCGCGCCGGATCATGGTCCATCACGACCACAGCAATACGTCGCCGCATGCGCAACTGACCGGTGAGCTTCCGATCGCTGAGCCGGTCGCCTGACGCAGGACGAGGCCCCGTTCTGGACCAGGTCAGCCGAGGCACTGCTGGCCGAACTCCAAACGTCACGTGACGGGCTGAGCGTCGCGGAGGCGACGCAGCGTCTCGTACGCTACGGTTGGAACAGCGACAGCGCGGAGACGCGCACCGGCCCTGTACGGGCAATCGCGCGGCGACTGCTCGAGCCGCTGTCGTTGATCCTGCTCGCAGCCGGGCTGGTGTCGGCAGCGACCGGCGATGCAGTCGGCGGATCAATCATCGTCGTAATCCTCGGATTCTCGGTGCTGCTCGACACCTATCAGGAGGGACAGGCGGTCCATGCCGCGGCGATCCTGCGCCAGTCGGTCGCAGTGTCCGCGCGCGTCCGCCGGGACGGCACGTTCGTCGCGGTCGCGATCGAAGCGGTGGTGCCAGGCGATATCGTCGAGGTCCGCGCCGGCGACATCATTCCGGCCGACGCGCTGATCCTCGACAGCGATGCGTTCACCGCGAACGAGGCCGCGCTGACCGGCGAACCCTATCCGGTCGACAAGTGCGCCGGCATCGTCACCGCAACCACCGCCGCCGAAGCTTCAAACGCGCTGTTCCGCGGCGCGATCGCGCAGACCGGGACGGCGACCGCGCTGGTCTTCGGCACCGGCCGCGCGACACTGTTCGGTTCGGCTGCCGCAGCGCTGGCAACTGCGGCCGAACCCTCCCCGTTAGAGCGCGATCTGCATGCTTATGGGCTACTGACGACGCGGCTGACGCTGGCGCTGGTCGTCGTGGTACTGACGGCGAGCATCGTTCTCGGTCGGCCATTGCTCCAGTCGCTGCTGTTCGCGGTCGCGCTTGCCGTCGGGCTCACACCCGAGTTGCTGCCGATGATCACCACCGTCACGCTGTCACGCGGCGCGATGCGGATGGCGAAGCGCAAGGTGATCGTGAAGCGGCTCGCGTCGATCCACGATCTCGGCGCGATGACGATCCTGTGCACGGACAAGACGGGCACGCTGACCTCTGCGCTGATCAGTCTCGCGCGTAGCGTCAACTGCGCCGGAGCGGACGATGCCGAAGCCGCCCGGTTAGGCGCTATCGCGGCTGGGCTCGGCGGGGATCATGGAGCGCTCGATACGGCGATGGTAACCGCGTCGCCGGAAGCCGCGAAGGGCTGGACGCTGGCGGCGCAGAGCGTGTTCGACTTTGATCGACGGCTCGGGACGGTATTGGCGACCAGCGAGGCCGGCACGATCCTGATCACCAAGGGTGCGCCCGAAGCGGTGCTAGCCGGATGCGCGGCGTTGACGGAAGCGGACCGAACGGCGGTCCTTGCGCAAGTCTGCACGCTTGCCGAACAGGGCCTGCGCGCCATCGCGATCGCCTCACGACCCTGGACCGGCCCCACGCATGCGCCAACCCCAGACGACGCAACCAACCTCGTCTACGCCGGGCTGTGCGCGTTCGCCGATCCGCCGAAAGAGACTGCCCCCGCCGCCGTCGCGCGTCTGCAAGCCGCGGGTATCCGCCTGAAGATCTTGTCGGGCGACGACCCCGTCGTGGTCGCCCGTCTCGCGGGGCTGGTAGGCCTTGCCACCGCTCGCGTGCTGTCCGGGGCCGACATCGCCAAACTCAGCGACGACGCGCTAGCGGTGCAGGTTCGCGACGTCGATGCCTATGGCCGGCTCGCCCCCGACCAGAAGGCGCGGCTGGTGCGCGCGCTCCAGGCGAGCGGTGCGATCGTCGGGTATCTCGGCGATGGCATCAACGACGCGCCAGCGTTGAAGCTCGCCGATATCGGCCTGTCGGTCGCCGGCGCGGCCAGCGTCGCGCAGGCGTCGGCGGACATGATCATGCTCGACAGCGATCTCGGCGTGGTCGCGGACGGCGTCCAGGAAGGACGTCGGACGTTCGCCAACATCCTCAAATACGTTCGGATGGGCGCCAGCTCGAACTTCGGCAACATGCTGTCGATGGCCGCGGCGTCGCTGTTCCTACCTTTCCTACCGATGCTGCCGACCCAAATCCTGCTCAACAACCTGCTCTACGATGTATCGGAGATCGGCATTCCGTTCGACAGCGTCCGGCCCGAAGCGGTCGCGCGGCCGCAGGTGTGGAGCATGCCCGCGCTGATCCGCTTTGCCGCAATGATGGGCCCGCTGTCGTCGGCGTTCGACCTGCTGACCTTCGCGGGGCTGTCGCTCGTCTTCCACGTCGCGGCACCCGAGTTCCGCACCGCCTGGTTCCTCGAATCGATGGCGACGCAGATCCTGGTGATCTTCGTGATCCGCACCAACGGGCGGCCCTGGGCGGACCTGCCGCGGCCCGCGCTTGCGCTATCGTCGCTGGGCGCGCTGCTGGTGGCGATGGTGCTGCCGTTCACGACGGTCGGCGGCTGGTTCGGCTTCGTCGCGCCGCCGCTCGTCGTGGTTGCGAGCCTTGGTGGCGTCACGCTCGGCTATCTTGTGCTGGCCGAGCTGTTGAAGACCTTCCTGTTCGATCACCGCCCCACCAGACACGCGCGCCACTGAATGAGCGTGGCGGCACTCTGGCGCGGAGCGTTGCGCCACATCGGCTGGGTGCTGGGCGTCGCGGTGATCGCGATCGTGGTCGGCGCGGTGCTGCGGATCGGCGACCTGCATGCGTTCGTGACGATGCTCGAAGATGCACATCCCGGCTGGGTGCTGGTCGCACTCGGGCTGCAGGCGACCACCTATGCGAGCGTCGCGGCGGGCTGGAAGATCGTGCTGGGTCAGACCGCCACGCCGCGACCACTGCGCCGGCTCTACTTGATCGCGGTTGGCAAACTGTTCGCGGATCAGGTCATTCCGGTCGCGGGAATGGGTGGCAACATGTTCCTCGTCGACCAGTTGACCGCGCTCGGGGTCAAGCGCGGCAACGCCGTCGCGACGCTGCTGGTTGCGATGATCGGCTTCTACACGGTGTACGGAATTTGTGCGCTGGCGATGCTGGCGGTGCTGTGGATCAAGGGGCTGGCGTCAATCTGGATCGCCGGATTCGTGCTCGTGTTCTTGGTCGTAGCGACCGCCATCCCCGGGCTGGCGCTGTGGATCCGCCGGCGCGGACGGCGTCCCGTCTCGCCAATGCTCGCCCGGTTCGCAAGCATCCGCGCACTCGTCGCGATCGTCGGGGAGGCACCCAAGCGACTGCTGGTCGACCGCCGGCTGATCGTCCGCGTTGCGGCGTTCAACGGCCTCGTCTTCCTCGCCGACGCCGCCAGCCTGATGGTATGCTTCCTCGCGCTTGGGCAACCGATCGGATTCCCGGTCGCGTTCGTCGCGGTGATGACCGCATCGATGATCGCGACGCTCGGTCCGATCCCGCTCGGCCTTGGTACGTTCGAGGCGGGCGCGACGGGGATGCTCGCGTTGATGGGCGTGCCGGTCGAGGCGGCGCTCGCGGCGACGTTGCTGCTGCGCGTTTCACGCTGTGGCTGCCGCTCGTCCCGGGCTTCATCCTGATCCGAGGCGCGCTGTGGACTAAATCTGCGCAACAGCGCGCCTAGCAGGCGAGCTTCAGCGTTAGGCGCGAGCGCGGCATTGCGGTACGCAGGACGCGCAAGCCGACCGACCGATCCGGTCGCAGCGCGCGCGATGCGAATGTCAGCGGCGGCTCCGCGATCAGGCACGCCAGCTTCGCAGCGAGCGTCGCCAGAGTATCGGCGTAGAGGCCCGCGAGCGTCTCGTGCGCGACCCGCGCACACGGTCCCGCTGCGGCGGCGGCCATGACCTGCGTGGCGGCCAGGCGGCGCTGAAAATACAGCATCTCGGTGTGGACAGCGTTCATCACCAACTCCCCCGTCCGCCCCCATGCCGCACGATGCAGACATGGTCCGGGCCGATCGATGAAGGGAAGTTAGCGCGCGATCGGCGCGGCGTCGGGAGTCGGGAAGCACGTAGGCCCGCCTCACTCAGACGAGCGCGGCGGCGTGGCGCGCGATCTGCGCGTCCTCCTGCGAGGCGAGTATCCGGGTCTCGAGGCCGGGAACCCACGCGAGACCCGCGCGGATCGCTCGGGCGGTCGGCGCGTCGTTCTCCCCGATGCCCCCCGTCAGCACGAGCATGTCGGCGCCCCCGAGAGAGGCGATCATCGCAGCGATCTGCTTGCACACCGACCGTTCGAACATGCGGGTGGCGAGGTCGGCGTCCGCGGTCTCGGCAGTGCGCAGGACGCGCATGTCTCCGGACAGGTCGGAGACGCCTGCCATGCCCGATGCGTGATCGACCAGTGTGGCCAAGGCCGGCGCATCCAGCCCCCTCTCGCGCAACAAGTGGAGCAGTACCCCCGGATCGAGATCGCCCGTCCGCGTCGCCATCATCACGCCGCCGGACGGAGTCAGCCCCATGCTCGTGTCGATCGATCGGCCGTTCAGAACCGCCGTCACGCTCGCACCGTTGCCGAGATGCGCGATCACCAGCCGCCTGGGCAGGTCGTCGCCGAGCTGTCGGACGATCGACTCGCAGGACAGGCCGTGGAAGCCATAGCGCCGCACCCCGCCCGCCTGATACGCGCGCGGGATCGGCAGCGTCTTGGCAACGTCGGGCATCTCGGCGTGGAACGCGGTATCGAAGCACGCGACCTGCGACACGCCCGGATAGCGCGCGCGCGCCGCCCGGATCAGCGCCAGCGACGCCGGTCCGTGCAGCGGTGCGAACGCGCATGCCGCTTCCAGATCCGCCATCACCGCATCGTCGATCCGACAATGCGCGTCGCGGCGCGGGCCACCGTGGACGATCCGGTGACCGATCACCGTCGGCACCGGCCACCCCTTCAACGCGGTCTCGATCGTGTCGAAGAAGCGCGCGTGATCGTGGCCATCATCGTCGAGCGTCTCGATCGTCCCGCTGACGAGCAGAACCGGCTCCGGATCGACCGCATACAGCCCGTATTTCAGAGACGACGACCCGCTGTTGAGCGCAAGAACTACCGCGACCATTGCCAGTCACGCACCTCCGGCAGATCGTCGCCCTGCTCGGCGATGTATAGCTTGTGCCGCTCCATCGTCGTCCAATACCGCGCCGTCTCGCGCGGCACGCAATCGCGCAGCCGAGGCACGCGCTCGATCGCGTCGAGCGCAAGCCGGTATCGGTCGAGATCGTTCAGCACGACCATGTCGAACGGCGTCGTCGTCGTCCCCATCTCCTTGTACCCGCGGACGTGGATATTGGCGTGATTGGCGCGCCGGTACGTCAGCTTGTGGATCATCGCCGGATAGCCGTGGAACGCGAAGATCACCGGCTTGTCGCGCGTGAACATCGCGTCGAACTCGCGCTCGTCGAGCCCATGCGAATGTTCGGAGCGTGGCTGCAACACCATCAGGTCGACCACGTTGACCACCCGGATGCGGATATCGGGCACGTACGCACGCAGCATCGTCACCGCCGCCAGCGTCTCCAGCGTCGGTACGTCGCCTGCGCTCGCCATCACCACGTCGGGGTCAGCATCGTCGCCCGCCCACGCCCAGATCCCCGCGCCCGCGGTGCAGTGCCGCACCGCTGCGTCGATCCCGAGCCATTGCCACTCCGGCTGCTTCCCTGCGACGATCACATTCACATACCCACGACTGCGCAGGCAATGATCGCCGACGGACAGCAAGCAGTTCGCATCGGGCGGCAGGTAAATCCGCGCGACGTCCGCGGTCTTGTTCGCGACGTGATCGATGAACCCCGGATCCTGATGCGACAGACCGTTGTGGTCCTGCCGCCAGACATGCGAGGTCAGCAGATAGTTGAGCGACGCGATCGGCCGCCGCCACGGGATCGCCTTGGTCACCTTCAGCCACTTGGCATGCTGGTTGACCATCGAATCGACGATGTGGACGAACGCCTCGTAACACGAGAACAACCCGTGCCGCCCGGTCAGCAGATACCCCTCCAGCCAACCCTGGCAGAGATGCTCGCTTAGCACCTCCATCACGCGGCCGTCGGGCCCGAGATGCTCGTCGACCGCCTCGACCTCCGCCATCCAGACTTTCCCGGACACGTCGTACACGTCAGCGAGCCGGTTTGATGCGGTCTCGTCCGGCCCGAACAGCCGAAAGTTCACCGTCGCCAGATTGAGTTTCATCACGTCGCGCAGATACCGCCCGAGCACCCGCGTCGCCTCGGCCTTGACCGTGCCCGGCGCGTCCACCGCCACCGCGAACGCATGAAAATCGGGCAGCGACAACGGCACCATCAGCTCGCCGCCATTGGCATGCGGGTTCGCCCCCATCCGCCGATGCCCGGTCGGTGCGAGCGACGCATACTCCTCCAGGAATTTGCCCGCCTCGTCGAACAGTTCTTCGGGTCGGTAACTCCGCATCCACGCCTCGAGCTGGCGCAGATGCTCGGGATCCTTGAAGTCCGCGATCGGCACCTGATGCGCGCGCCACGTGCCCTCGACCGGCTTGCCATCGACGAACTTCGGCCCGGTCCAGCCCTTCGGCGTGCGGAACACGATCATCGGCCAGCGCGGTCGCTCTAGCGCCACACCCTCGACACGCGCCGCCGCCTGGATCGCCTGTATCCGCGCCAGCGCCTTGTCGAGCGCGGCGGCAAGCTGCTGGTGGACCGCCGCCGGATCGCTGCCGCTGACATAATAGGGCTCATGCCCATAGCCGCGCAGCAACGCGTCGAGCTCATGCCCGTCGATCCGTGCCAGGATCGTCGGGTTGGCGATCTTGAAGCCGTTGAGATGCAGGATCGGCAGCACCGCACCGTCGCGCGCAGGATTGAGGAACTTGTTCGAATGCCAGCTCGCCGCCAGCGCGCCGGTCTCCGCCTCGCCGTCGCCGACCACGCACGCGACGATCAGGTCGGGATTGTCGAACGCCGCGCCATACGCGTGTGCGAGCGAATAGCCGAGCTCACCGCCTTCATGGATCGATCCCGGCGTCTCGGGCGCGACGTGGCTCGGGATGCCGCCCGGCCACGAGAATTGCCGGAACAGCCGGTGCATGCCGCTGCGGCTCCGCTCGATCGCCGGATAGCGTTCGGTGTACGAGCCCTCCAGATAGGTGTTGGCCACCAGCCCCGGCCCGCCATGCCCCGGCCCGATGATGTTGATCATGTCGAGGTCATGCTCGACGATCAGGCGGTTGAGATGGACGTACAGGAAGTTCAGCCCCGGCGTCGTCCCCCAATGCCCAAGCAGCCGCGGCTTCACGTCGGCGATCGTCAGCGGCCGATCCAGCAGCGCATTGTCGCGCAGGTATATCTGGCCGACCGACAGGTAATTCGCCGCCCGCCAATATGCGTCCATCCGCCGCAGCATGTCGGGGGATAGCGGGTGTGCCTTGGTCGGCGTCAGCGTTGCAATATCGGCCATGTTCAGCTCCCGAAATCGAGGACGACGCGCGACGCGACCTGCCCGTGTTGGAGCCGGTCGAAGATGTCGTTGATCGCCGACAAGGGCTGCACTTCGATGTCGGCCTTCACCTTGCCATCCGCGGCAAAGGCGAGCGCCTCGGCCATGTCCTTGCGCGTCCCGACGAACGAGCCGCGCACCGTGATGCACTGCGCCACGACATCGAACAGCGGCAGCGGAAAGTCGCCCGGCGGCAGGCCGACCAGCACGCACGTCCCCTTGCGTCGCGTCATCGCGACGCCCTGGTTGAACGCGGTCAAGGAAGGCGCGGTAATCAGCACGCCGTGCGCGCCGCCCCCCGTCCCGTCCTTCATCGCCGCGATCGCATCGGGCTTGCGCGCGTCGATCGACAGTTCCGCGCCCAGTGCCTTGGCATGCGCGAGCTTGCCTTCGTCGACATCGACGGCGGCAACGCGCAACCCCATCGCCTTGGCGTACTGCACCGCCAGATGCCCCAGACCGCCGACGCCCGAGATCGCGATCCACTCGCCCGGCTTCGCGCCCGTTTCCTTGATGCCCTTGTAGGTGGTGATGCCCGCGCAGATGATCGGCGCAGCCTCGATCGCGGACAGCCCAGCGGGAATATGCGCGACGTAGTTCGGGTCGGCGAGGATATACTCCGCGAACCCGCCATTGCGCGTGTAGCCACCGAACTCCGCCTCGGCGCACACGGTCTCCCATGCGGACAGGCAGTATTCGCAATGCCCGCACGCCGAGTATAGCCACGGCACGCCGACCCGGTCGCCCAGCTTGACGATCGTCACCCCCGCGCCGACCTCGACGACGATCCCGATCCCCTCATGCCCCGGAATGAAGGGCGGCATCGGCTTGACCGGCCAGTCGCCGTGCGCGGCATGTAGATCGGTATGACACACCCCGCATGCTTCGGTCTTGACGACGATCTGCCCGGGCCCTGCGACCGGTATCGGCCATTCGCGTAAAGTTAGGGGCGCGCCGAACGCCTCGACGACGGCGGCTTGCATCATACGGGTCATGAACTTTCCTTGAAGATGCGAAGGGATCAGCTTGCCATCCGGGCGACGAGCGCGGGATCGGCAAGCAGCGCCTCGTCCCCGAACGCGATCTGCGCACAGGTCCGCTGCGCCTGGCCCGCGACCTCGCGCAGATACTGATCGGCAAAGCGCGCGCTCAGCCCCGGCACGATGTGAGCAAACCGCCGGTGCTCCTGCGACCGCATCCCGAACGCGTGCACCAGATACTGGTCGAAGACGCTGTTGAGCCCCTGCCCCTGCCCCTGTTCGTCGAGCCAGATCTTGCTCGCCGCCGAGGTCGAGAAGCTCAGCAGGCGCTTGCCGCCGAGTAGTTCGGTCCGCACGCGTCCCTGCAACGACTCCGGCTGGACGCCGGCGCCGAAGACGCGCTCGACATAGCCCTTCAGCATCGCCGGCGGTGTGCCGAACCAGATCGGATAGACCAGCACAAAAACATCACAGCCTTTGATCACGTCCATTTCGGCCAGCACATCTGCGCCATAGACAGCGGCGACGTTGGTGGGTCGCTCCGCCGCCTTCAGCACGGGATCGAAGCCGACCGCATACAGGTCGCGCAGCACAACCTCCTGCCCCGCCGCGCGAACCGCGTCGCAATAGGTGCCCGCGATTGCATGATTGAAGCTCGCCGGATCGGGGTGACATAAAATCACGGCATGCCGGCCTCCCGTCGTACCATGTTCGGCAACCACCATCGTTCCATCCTCGTCTGAGTGTCACGATCCCTGCAGGCTGCGCCGAAGAGCGGCGCTGTCGTGCAGGGTTCTGGTCGAGGAGGGTATGCGCCGAAAGCTATCGAAGTGACCCTCGGAAACTACGCATGCCGAAATGCTTAGGCGGCGTTTATCGAAAGGTATCCAACCCTTTCCGGCATGATTTAGTCACTGGGGATCATGCAACAGCGGCAGCCGGGTTCATGCGGCTGTGAAGATCCGCAATCTCATTGGGTTGACCCGTAGCCGGTCATTTACACCCGGCTCCCCGCTTTCCAACTTCAGGCGCTTGCTCATCTCGTCAACCGCCGATGATCCGCGACTGCGTGACCGGCATAAGTCAGCCCGTCCAGTTCGTACCGCCCGGCTTTCAGTGACCCCTGTTCATCGTTCGATCGACCTTCTTTTCAGCCCCCCAGCATGCATCTGACCTTATCTTCATTCGTTTGCTGGGTATCACGTAGTTAGCCGAGGCAAAGCATGCGAACAGTATCGTTACCGGGCGGCGAACGGATACCCTCACTGGGTCAAGGCACCTGGATGCTGGGGGAGCGATCCGATCGCCGGTCAGAGGAGATCGCTGCGCTGCGTCTGGGAGTCGATCTCGGCATGACGTTGATCGACACGGCAGAGATGTACGGTGACGGCGCTGCCGAAGAGCTGATCGGCGAAGCGTTGGGGGACGTTCGCGACAAGCTCTTCCTCGTCAGCAAGGCCTATCCCCAAAACGCGTCCCATGCTCGCCTGCATGCCGCCTGCGAGGCAAGCTTGAAGCGGCTCGGCACCGACCGGCTCGATCTCTACCTGCTTCACTGGCGGGGATCGGTGCCGCTCGGCGAGACGGTCGAGGCGATGGAGGCGTTACGAACGGCCGGCAAGATCCGCCAATGGGGCGTTAGCAATCTCGATACGAGCGACATGGAGGAACTGCTGGCGGCTCGCGGCGGCGGCTGCGCCGTCGACCAGATCCTCTATAATCTTACCCGCCGCGGCCCCGAGCATGATCTGCTGCCATGGCTGGAAACTCACGCCATTCCGGCAATGGCGTATAGCCCGGTGGAACAGGGCCGCCTCCTCGCCGACCAGACACTCCGTAGGATCGCTGAGACGATCGGCGCTACGCCCGCACGGGTCGCCCTCGCCTGGACACTTCGGCGGGGCGACGTGATTGCCATACCCAAGGCGGGCAGCGTCGCGCACGTCCGCGACAATCGTGCTGCGGTCGACCTTTCCCTGTCTGGCGATCACCTGGCTGCGCTCGATGCCGCCTTCCCCGCCCCGCGCAGCCGCCGCCCGCTCGAGATGCTGTGACCGGCGTAACTCTGTTCTTTACCGCCGACACCCATTTCAGTGATCACCGGACGCTGAATGCCGGCGCGTGCGCCGATAGAGGCCGGTTCGAGGTAGAGGGGGATGGGCCGCATGGTCGTCGCGCGACCTGAGTACCGATTTCGCTATTTGTGAGGACAAGATCGGCCTGTGAATGATCGAGGCAAACACGACGCTGTTTGCACGCGGCGACCTGGTGTTCACCTCATCGCACGACGGGCGAAGTTTACCGCACCGGCAGCTTTGTTACAGCTACCATATGATCGGCGGGGAGGAATCTACCGTCTTAAGAGCAATGCCGACCGCGGTTCGGCATGCGATTGCTTGATCGCCCTGACCGGCCAACTCGTCCTGACCGCGAACGATTTGTTCATGTAGTCCACGGCATAGGCCGCCGGTGTTATGGCAGGTATAGGCTTCCAGTTAGCGAGAACTGCGCGTGAAGGCGGTGTCGGCGGGATCGTGGGCGCCGCCGCATTCGGTGCGGTGATCAGCGCCGGGCCGTGGCTCATCACGGCGGTCGCGATGGCGATGCTCAACCACTGGTCGGGCACGCATCTCGGCGCCGATGGCGCGCGGACGGTGCAGACGATCCTGGTCTATGCGTTCAGCCTGTCCGCGCTCGCCGCGGCGCCGGTCGGCATTCTCGCGACGCGGATGGTCGCGGACCGGATCTTCGCACGCGATGCCGGCGGCGTTTCCGGCATCATGCTGGTAGCACTCGCTGCGGGCGGCGCGATCTCGCTGGCAGTCGGCGCGGTGGTGTTCGGGACGCTCGCTCGGCTCCCACTTGGTGAGGCGGCACTCGCGACGCTGATCCTCGCGTGGCTGACGCAGGTCTGGATCGCGGCTCCCCTACTCACCGCTCTGCGCCGTTACCGCGCGATCCCCCTCGCCTATCTGCTCGGCATCGGTTTTGCGACGATGTTGCTGGCGCTGTTGCCGAAGCCGGACGTCGTCACCGTGCTCGCGGTGATCGCAGGGGGCATCGGACTGACACTGGCAGCGATCGTGACCGTCATCCGTCGGCATTTCTCCGCGCCGCCCGTGCTGCCGACGCGGGATGCGATGACGCCGCGGTTAGCGTGGATCGTCGCGGCGGCGGGCATAGCCGGGGTCGCCGCGATCTGGATCGACAAATGGCTGTTATGGGCAGGTCCCGACAGCATCCGCGCGATCGGGCTACTACGGCTCAATCCGATCAACGACCAGGGCAGCTTTCTCGGGTTGCTGACAATGGTGCCGGGCCTGACGCTGTTGCTGATCGTCACCGAGACGCGGTTCGATCGCGCGTTCGGCGACATGATCGTACGGTGTACCGGCACGTCGACGCTGCAACGGATCGAGGAGGCGCGCAGCGAACTCGCGCGGACGATGTTCGACGGGCTGCGGATCATGCTGCTGGTGCAGGCGCTCGTCGCCGCGCTCGCCTGGGTGTTCGCGGTGCCGCTGTTCGAATTGATCGGAGCGGACGCACGTGCGATCTTCGCGTTTCGCCAGACCTCGCTCGGCACCGTCTTCCACCTCGTGGTGATCGCGACGACCGTCGTTCTCGCCTATTACGACCTGTTCGGGCGGATCCTGCTGACCTGGACCGCGTTCGCGATCGGCAGCGGCGTCGCGACGCTGCTGCAATGGGATGCGGGGTTTGCCGCATTCGGCTGGGGCTATATGGCGGGCGCGGTGGTCGGTGCGTCGGTCGGCATGGCGCTGGTCGCCGAGGCCACGGTCAACCTCACTTACCTGCTGTTCGTCGGCAACAATCCCTCGGTCGTGGGGCACGGAGGGCGTCTGTTGTGACGGGAATTATGGATATGTCGCGCCGGAAGATCATGCAGCGGATGCTGGCGATAGGTGCAACGGCTCTGACGCTTGGCGTGCGGTCGCGATCGGATGCCACCCCCAAGCCGTCCGGGAACGCCGCGCTGCGCTGGGGCGTCGATTACGGCGCAACGACCGATCCCGTATTGGCAAAGGCGTGCGCATTGCTGGTGCTGGAGCCGCACCACGCCCGCCCGATCGCACCGCTTCGTGCACCCGGCAGCGTCCTGCTCGGCTATGTCAGCTTCGGCGAAGTCGAGCGCAGCCGGCCGTATTTCGCCGGGCTCGAAAAGGCCGGCGCGCTGAGGGACGCCAATCCCAACTGGCCCGACGCGCGGCTGGCCGACCTGCGTCATCCGGCGTGGCGCGCGGCGGTGCTCGACCGCCTCGTCCCAGCGATCCTGGCGCTCGGTTATGACGGAATCTTCATCGATACGATGGACAATGCCGAAGCGATGGAACGGCAGGATCCGGTGGCCAACAAAGGCATGGTGGCAGCAGGCGTGTCGCTGATTGCCGCCGTACGCGCCCGCTTTCCCAGAATGCGCATCATGCTCAACCGCGGCTATGCCTTGCTACCCGACGTCGCGCCGAAGATCGATTACCTGCTCGGCGAGGCGATGGCGTCGCGCTGGAACTTCACCGCCAAGCGCTATGAACTGCTCAGCGATTCGGACTGGGCCTGGCAAGCCGGTCGCCTGCGTGCGGCCAAGACCCGAAACCCGGCGCTGAGCCTGATGACGCTCGATTACTGGGATCCGGCCGACACGAAACAGGTCGCGGCGCTGTACGCGCGCGAACGCGCCGCGGGGTTCAGCCCCTATATCGCGACGCTGGCGCTCGACCGACTGGTCCCGGAGCCGAGCTGATGAGGATCGACCGCCGACGCGGACGGCTCGCGATCGTCCTGCCCGCGTTGGCGGGGCTCGGCCTGCTTGCGGGCGGACTGATGCTGTTGCCGAACGACCGAGAGATCCGCCACGCCGCGCGCCGTGCACAGCCTTTGCCGACGGCGAGCAGTTCGCTCCCCGCCGCGCCGGTATCGCCACCGGTGCAACCGCCTGCGCACCCGGCGATCGCGGCGCAGATCGCGACTGCCGATGCAGCGACGCTTGCCGCGCTGACCGCGCAACTGATCGCCGAGGGCCAGTCGGTGTCGACGCTACAGGTCGCCTATGACCTGGTCGCAGCGAAGCGGCCGGCGGTGGCGCTCGGCTATCTGGCGGCACGGCCCGACGGCGGGGCGCCAGCGACGTGGCGGCTGCGTGTCGACCTTCTTCGCCAAACCGGGCGGACTGCGGATGCGGCCGCGCTCGTCGCGCGGGCGGCGCAGACGCGCGGGGCGGTGGCGGCTGCGGATATCGTTGCGGCGGCCTATGCGATCGATCGGCCCGACCTCGTGATCGTAGCAGCGGCGAACCACGTCATCCCGCCGCCCGATGCCGCGCTGTCGCTCGATCTGGCCCGGCGCGCCGACAAGGCCGAGCGCACTGACCTGATCGCGCTGCTCGACAAGGCGACGACCGCGAACTGGCGGGCGGCGGATCCCTGGCTAGCGATCCGTGTCGCGGCGCGCGCGAAGGATACCGCGGCAGGGCTGAGAGCGGCCGACTATCTGCCGGTCGAGCAGCGGGCGACCGCGCGCGAGGCGATCCTGACCGAGGCAGGCGACCGAGATGGCCTGCGTACCGAAATGCTAGCGCATGCCGCAGCGCCGGGCGCGCAACTCGAGCGGGAGGCGGAACGGCTGCTTGCAACGGGTTACCGCGGCGATGCGATGGCGGTACTGCGACGGGCGGCGACCGGAATGGCGCCGACCGCACCGGTAGCACAGCGCCTCCTGTACCTGATGGGGCCGCGCCCGGGGGCCGACGATCTCGCCTGGCTCAAACAGCAAAGTTTGCAGGGCATCGCGGACCAGCAGCGCGCCTGGCTGACGCGCTATGCCGAGCGCGATCGACCGGGCGAGGCGCTAGCGTTCCTGTCGCGGCATCCGCTTGCGAGCCAGACCGACGTGATGCTGATGCGGCTGTCGCTGGCCCGCGCGGCTGGCAATGATACCGCCGGTCGTGCGCTGCTGGCGTCGTTGCTCGACGGCCGCTCGCTCGATCCGGCGCAGGTCGCCGCGCTGTCCGCCGCAGCCCCCACGAAGGTAGACCCGGCACAAGCGGCGGCGATCGCGAAACGGCGCGTTGCAGCCGGGGTCGCGGCGCCGCGGGATCAGCTCGACCTTGCCTGGACGGCGTGGAACGCGGGCGATGGCAAGGGTGCGGTGAAGTGGCTCGACCAGCATCTGGCGAGCGATCCGACCGACCTCCCGGCGCTGCGGCTGATGGCCGACGTGCAGGCTCGGGTCGGGGGAGAGCGTGCGGCACGGCCTTGGCTAAACCGCGCGCTCGCTCAAACGCCGGCCGCCAGCAAGGCTCGCGCGGAAATTCTGGAAAAGCTCGGTCGTCGGGCCGAGGCCGTCGCGCTGGTCGAGACGCTGCGCGCCGAGACCCCGCGCGACCGATCGCTCGCCGCGTTGCATGCCCGCCTGCTGATCGCGCAGGGGCAACCGGGCCGCGCGCGAGCGGTGTTGGCGCAATGATCGCGCTGCTCCTCTGCCTGACGGACGCGCCGGCGCTGACTGTCCCCCATAGCGTTTTCGCGGATAGCCGGGTCGTGGTGCCCGAGTCCGTGATCGCCTGGCCCGACCAAGCCGTCGTCCGGATCGAAGACCGCGATGGAGAGCTGGTCGCGCGGTTCGATCAGCCGATGAGCGCCGACCGGATCGCCGCGTTCCGCGAGGCGGCGGGCGATGCGATCGGCGATCTTCGCTGGAACGACGACAGCCTCGTCCTACGTCCCGCCGCCGGCTGGTCGATGACGTGGCGGCAGGCGGGCGCAACGGTCGCGGTAACCTTCTCACCGCCGTACTCGACCGAACCGCTCGCCGAGACTGGCGACGATACCGCATCCGATGCCGCGCTTACCGCGATCGAGGCGGATGCCGCAGCCGGATATCCGGGGCCGGCACGACGCGCCGCGACGCAATTGGCGAAACGCTATCCGACCGACCCACGCGCGGCGCGCATGCTCGCCGACACGCGGCTGGCCGACGGTGACGTGCGCGGGGCGGCACGTGACTACCGTGCGCTCGCCGCCGACGACCTGACTGCACGGCGCGCGATCGCTGCCGCATCGGGGACAGCCAGCATCGGCGTCACCGCGCGCGACGGCAGCGACCTGTCGCAGGCGGAGTTCGCCACAAGGATCGACGCGGCGGTGGGCGACACCCTCGTCGCCGGTGGTGGCCTCCGCCATGTCGTCAGCAGATTCGGCACGGACGCGCAGACCGTGCGAACCGGCGATACCGTGGTCGATGCCTCGCTGGCCGCCGCGTTCGACGGCGCGGTCCGCGTCCAGCTGCTCGCGTCCGCCGCGCTCGACGACGGCGTCACCGGAGGCGGTGCGAAGGCCGTCGCCGGGTCCGCCAATGCTCAGTTTCGCGTCACGTTGACCCGGCACATGCCCGATTACTCGACGCCGGCGCAGGTTCTGGCAGGCGGGTATCTGTCACGCGCCCTGCTCGGGGTTACCTATCGCCTGACTCCGGGCCTCGTCGTGCAAGGCGATATCGGCGCCAACCGCTACGGGCTCGCCGGGAGCGGCGGCGCGAGCGACACCATCGTCGCGAGCGGCGGGGTCGATTATCTCATTCGTCGCCAGTTTCCCGCGCTCGGCCTGACCTATCGGTTCGAGGCGGAATATGTTGAGCGCATGCAGCTCGGCGCGGACAGCCTGGCCATCATCCCACTCGCCACGCGCGAGAACCATACCGTCCAGGGCCTGCTCAGCGGCGCGCTCGGTACGGTGCAGATGACCGCACTGGCAGGCTGGACCGTCGATAGGTTCGGTGGCGACGGTCCGACCGCCAGCCTCGGCATCGCGGCCCCGATCGGCGTCGCGTGGCGGGTCGAGGGCAGCGGTGGCATCACGTCGATCGCACGCCCAGGCTTTTCGGGTCGCCAACTTTACGCACGGGCGCTGCTGACACGCAGCCTTGGGGATACGCAGTGACTCACGACGAACAGGCGGCCAAGTGGCACACCAGATGGCGACGCTCCGCGAGGATCGCCGCAGAGATCGCCATCGCGTTCGCCGCGCTGATCGTGCTCGACTGGTGGCTGACCGGCGGATCCGGCTTCGCGCACGTCCATCCCAACCCGTATTGGGTGCCGGTGCTGATGATGGCGCTCGCCTACGGCACGGGCCCTGGCGTCCTCGCCGCGGCCGTCGCATCGGGATTGTGGCTCGCACATGTGCAGGACAGCGCAGGCGAACGCGACTATCTCGACCATCTGTTCCATCTCTCGCTTCAGCCGTTGATGTGGTTCGTCGCCGCGGGGATCATCGGCGAAGTGACGATCATGCGGACCGGGCGTCACGATCGGCTGGAAAAGCGCGGCCGTGTTGCGACGCGCAACCTGGCACGGCTGACCGACGCGTTCGCGACGCTGTCGCAGACCAATCGCCAGTTGCAGGTCCAGATCGCGACGGAAGCGCATACCGTCGGCCATGCGATCGAGACCGCGACACGACTTTGCTCGCAGGAACCGGCTGTGCGGCGCGGCGCGATTGGCGAGTTGATCGCTCTGGCCGCTCGGACCCCAGATTTCACCTGCTACCGCGTTACTGGCGACGAGGCACGCGCGTGGGTCCGCGGGCCGGTCACCGCAGGGCGGCGCGACGTGTTGCCCGTGTCGCTGCTGGAGCGGGTCGAACGACACCACGGTCTCTTGCATGTCGCAAAGCGCACCGATCGCCGCGTGCTCGACAGGATCGGCGTCGCCGCGATTGCCTTGCCGGATCCGGATACGGGCGAAATCGTCGGCTGTTTGGTCCTCCACGCGCTGCCGTTCGAGACACTCAACGCCAGCCGTACCGCCGAACTTGCGGAGATCGCCGCGTGGCTGACGCCGCTGCTCGCCGATACGCTCGCCACAACGCAGCGGCCTTTGCGATCCGCCGGGCTGGTCGCATGATCCGCCGCCTGATCGCGCTCGCGGTTCTGGAGATGACCATCCTCACCGCCTGCTGGATGGCCGGTATTGCGGTCGGCTCGGCCCTCGCAGTCCATGCGGCATCGAGCGCAATCGGGTTAGTCACGTGGTTGCGCCATGACACGGCAACCGGTTTCGCCCCCGCCATGCTCGGCGTGCTGGGGCCGCTCGGTCTGCTCGCCGCACTTCCCCTCACGCGCATATTTCGGCCCTCGGTACAACGCAGCGACGACGAGATGTTCGGTCCGGTAGCAGGGCATTCGACCCAGCGCGGCGCGCGTCTTGCCGTTGCGCGGATGCTCGACGGGCGGGTTCATCATGCGACGCCCGATACGCTGAGTTCACTGGTCACGATCATGCGTCACGGTGGGGTCGCCGAGCGGCGGCGTGCGTTGGAAACCGTGGTGCGATCGTTCGAGCCGGCGCTGTCGCCGCTCATTGCATTGGCGCTGACCGATGGTGACCAGACCATCCGCGCGCTGGCGGCGGCCGCATCGGCGCGGGTCGCGGAGAACCTCGTGCTGGCGCGAGCGCGGCTGTCGGCGCGCGTTGCCGATGGGGTCGCTCCTGACGCAGCAACGAGCTTGGCAAAGTTGCTGGCGGACCACGCACGCTCGGACGTGCTGCTCTCCGATTCCCAACGTCTACACCTCCGTGAAGATGCGGTCGCGACGATGACCGCCGCGATATCTCACGGGGCAGTTGATCCGCGTTCGGCGACGCGCGACGCGCTGACGATGGAGGCATTGTGGGCGGCCGGCGATTATGACGCGATCGACCGCATGGCGGCTGCGATCGAGGCGTCGTCGGAACGGCCCGATCCTCCCATCGACACAGGCGACCGCAGCGCGAAGACGCTGGCGAACTGGTGGCTGACGGGGGCTACGGCGTGATCCGGCTTGCGGGGCTCGCCGAACGGTCCGGGCAAACGTCGATCGATATACCGGAGGCGGACATCTGCCTGATCGTCGAGGGCGCCTATCCCTATGTGATCGGCGGGGTCTCCGGCTGGTTGCAGGATCTTATCACCCACCTGCCCGACGTCCGGTTCGTAATCGCCGCGATTAAGCCGGGCGCCGGACTCCTCCCGTTCCAGCTGACGCCGCCGCCCAACGTCGTCGCGGTAGTCGAGATCGGTTTGGCGCCCGAGCCTGCCGTACCCCGCGCGATCCCCGACCGGGTAGCAGTACCGATCGCCGATGCGCTGGTTGCATTCGTCGCGACCGGTGGCGCGGAGTGGCTCACGACGCTCATCGACCTGATCGGCGGCAACGCCCGGCCGCTCGCGCCCGGCGACATCCTGTCGCACCCCGCAGTGTTTGCGCGGCTGAAGCGCCATTACCAAGCGATGTTGCCCAAGGCGTCGTTCCATCATTATTTCTGGGCGATGCGCGTGCTGCTGGGCGGGCTGCTTGCTGTACTGACGACGCCCCTGCCCCGCGCCCGCGCCTACCACACGATTTCGACCGGTTTTGCCGGCCTGCTCGCCGCCCGCGCCGCGCGCCAGACCGGGCGCCCGGCGTTCATTACCGAGCATGGCATTTACCTGCTCGAACGTCAGATCGAAGTGATGATGGCCGACTGGATCGGCGATCAGGTCGATACCGGGCTCGAGCTGGAACGCAGCGTCCGCGACTTACGCGATCTGTGGGTGCGCGCGTTCACCAGCTATGCGACCGCCTGCTACGACAACTGCGATCCGATCGTCGCGCTGTACGGCGAGAATACAGCGGTCCAGCGCCGGCTGGGGGCTGCCGCCGACCGTGTCCGCGTTATTCCGAACGGCATCGATTCGAAACGGTTTGCCGCACTCCCGGACCAGCGCGATCCGGCGCATCCGCTGGTCGCATTGCTCGGCCGCGTCGTTCCTATCAAGGACGTTAAGACCTTCATCCGCGCCGCCGCGATCGCGCATGCAGAACGCCCCGACATTCGCTTCGTCGTGCTCGGCCCGGAGGACGAGGACCCGGAATATGCCGCGGAATGCACGCGGCTGGTCGAGGATCTGGCGCTGACGCCGGTCTTCCGCTTTGCCGGACGCGTGCGGATCGAGGACTGGATGGCGAAGATCGACCTGCTCGTGCTCACCAGCCTGTCGGAGGCACAGCCACTGGTTATCCTGGAAGGCGGCGCGTGCGGGATCCCGGTGGTCGCGCCCGATGTCGGCAGTTGCCGCGAGATGATCGAGGGCCGCGGCGGCGCGGACTCAGGACATGGCGGCATCGTCACGCCGCTGGTCAACCCGGCAGCGACCGCGGCGGGGATCTTAGCGATTGCCGGCGATCCCGCGATGCGTTTAGCGATGGGCGAAACGATGCGCGAACGGGTGCGCCGCGACTATGACCATGACACGATCCTCGGTGCCTATGCGCAACTCTATCAGACCCTGCTCGTCCAATAGCAGGAACGCTTCTTATGCTCGTTCAGAAAGGTTCGAGTCCCGCTGGTAACCACAGTATCGCTCGAATCTACGCGTCAGGACCAGCTAAACGCTTAGTCCTAGTGTATAGTGGATCGATCAATAATGAATCTATCTGGCTTTTACGTCATATTTTAGCATTAGTTGCCGATCGGCGCGCCGCGGGCAACCCACCGCGCGTCTTAGAACATATCCGATGCCTGAAACTGCGCAGTCTGCGGCGACGACATCCCCGAAGGTCAGCGTCGTGCGCTTGCTGCACCGTAGATTTGCGTGACGTGCCAGACCAGCCGCAGCCATCAATCGGCAGCACCGCAAGGACTATCTCCTGCGGTGACGACTTCCGCGTCAACGCTAGTTTCGGTCGACCAGAATCACATGAATGCAAAGTCAGCTGCCGTTCCCGCGCGCTCCGTCGCGCGCCAGTGCATTCGTCTTTTTCCAAGCATCGGTTCGAAGCGCGTCAAACCGCTCGTTGTCTTCTCCCGGGGCAACTCCACCGGATTGCAGAATCACGTCGTTCAGCGATCCCATTCCACCGTAGAGGCACAAAAGCCGGTCGACGCCGTGATAGTCGGATTGCGCGATACTCGATCTACACCGCTCGATCTGCTCGGCCCATCCGTTGTCACCGTGCAGCTTCAGCAATATCGTCATGGCTTCAAGTGTTTCAGCAAGCCGAGCGACATCAGGATGCAATGCCATTTCACTAACGTAGCGGGTCAATTGGAATGATAGCAAGTGGGCGAACACGCCCTGCCTTATTGCTTCCGGGGTTCCTCGCCAGCGGAGTTTTAGGATGGCCGCACGGCCCCACATAGCGACGTTCAGACTAAATAGATCACGCCCGGCAAGGCACTATTCTGATAAACTGGAGCAAGCGCTAGAACGCGGCGGCACGCCGCTGGTTACCGCAAGCCGCGAACACGTCGACATTTGCGGGGAAGTAAGGCCGCTAACGTTGCCGTTCAGCGGCCGGCGCCGCCGGCTCGTCGCTGAAAGCCGGACGGACTATCGCCAGCCGACCTTTTTTGCTCGGCTACTCCGGCGGCACGAACCGAACGTCTAGGTCGGGCATGCCTACACGATCGCCCAAGCTGACAGGCCTACATGACATTTCTGTCATTTTGGGTTTACGCCCCCCCGCCCTTCCGTCTAGGGGACGCCCTTCTAAAGGGTGGCAAGGTGATGATGCGGAAGGCTATTTTTCTTTCCGTGGGCGCGTGCCTGCCGCTGTTGGCGGCGTGCAACCGGCACCAGTCGACGCTCGCGCCGTTCGGCGAGGAGGCGGACAAGGTCCTCTCGATCACCATCGTTCTGGTCATCGGCGCAATCGTTCTCGCTGGCGGGCTCGCGTTGCTGATGCGCCACGCGATGCGCGCGCCGGAGGGTCGGCTGACGCACAAGGGCGGGATGAAGCTGGTGCTGTGGCTCGGCGGCATCGGTCCTTCTATCCTGCTGCTGGGCCTGCTGCTCTACGCCCTGCCCGCGATGCGCCCGCGCGAGGTGGCAAATAGCGACCTGCGCATCGGTGTCGAGGGCGAGCAGTTCTGGTGGCGCGTCCGCTATGCGCCGCCGGGCGGATCGGTGGTCGAGACCGCGAACGAACTTCGCCTACCCGTCGGTCGTACCGTCGAACTGTCGCTCCGCAGCCCGGACGTCATCCACAGCTTTTGGGTCCCCGGTCTCGCCGGCAAGATGGACATGATCCCCGGCCGCACCAACCGCCTCGTCGTTCGCGCGACCAAGGCGGGGACGTACCGCGGCGTCTGCGCGGAGTTCTGCGGGCTCGGCCATGCGCTGATGGCGTTCGACGTGATCGCGATGGAGCCTGCCGCGTTCGAGCGCTGGCTCGCCGAGCAGCGTAAGCCCGCCGTAGTTACCGCGTCGCCGGGCGCGCGCGTCTTCGCGAGTTACGGCTGTAGCGGGTGCCACAGCGTTCGCGGCGTCGGCCCGGTCGCGAAGATCGGCCCCGACCTGACGCACTTCGGGGCGCGCCCGACACTCGCTGCGGGTGTCCTACCGATGACCCACGCCAACATCGCCGGCTTCGTGCGCGATCCCGGCAAGACCAAGCCGGGCGTGCGGATGCCGGCCTTCCCGCAGATGTCGACCGCCGAAGCCGACCAGATCGCAAGCTACCTTCAGGGGCTCAAATGACCACCGAGAGCACCCAGTATATCGCGCCCGACCAGAACGATCCCGCGGTCCGCAAGGGCCAGGAAGATCGTTTGCGCGAGGTGTGGAAGCCGCCCACCGGCTGGTTCTTCCGCTGGACCGACGTCAACAACAACCGGATCGGCGTGTGGTACACGCTGACCGCGTTCGGGTTCATGCTGTTCGCGGGCGTGCTCGCGCTGATCATGCGCACGCAGCTGGCGGTGCCGAACAACGACCTCGTCACGGCGAACACGTTCAACCAGTTGTTCACGCTGCACGGCTCGATGATGATGTTCCTGTTCGCGGTACCGATGTTCGAGGCGGTGTCGATCATCCTGCTCCCCCAGCTGCTAGGCGCGCGCGACCTGCCGTTTCCGCGGCTGTCGGGGTTCGGCTATTGGAGTTTCCTGATCGGCGGCGTCTTCGTGTCGGGCTCGATCTTCTTCGACGCGGCGCCCGATGGCGGCTGGTTCATGTATCCGCCGCTGACGACGCGGAACGATCTGAGCGGGCTCGGCGCGGATATCTGGATGCTGGGCTTGAGCTTCATCGAGGTGTCGTCGGTCGCCGCCGCGGTCGAGCTGATCGTCGGCGTCCTGAAATGCCGTCCGCCGGGCATGCGGCTCAACCTGATGCCGCTCTACGCTTGGTACATCCTGGTCGTTGCGGTAATGATCCTGTTCGCCTTCCCGCCGCTGATCGCCGGCGACGTGCTGTTCGAGATGGAACGGCTGCTGAACTGGCCGTTCTTCAACGCGGAGAAGGGCGGCGACCCGCTGCTGTGGCAGCACCTGTTCTGGATTTTCGGCCACCCGGAAGTCTACATCGTCTTCCTGCCGTCGATCGCGCTGTTCGCGATGCTGATCCCGACCTTCGCGCAGCGGCATCTGCTCGGCTATCCGTGGATCGTGCTGGCCGCGGTCGGCACCGCGTTCCTGAGCTTCGGGCTGTGGGTCCACCACATGTTCACGACCGGCTTGCCAAAGATCAGCCTCGCCTTCTTCGCAGCGGCGTCGGAAGCGGTGGCGATCCCGACCGGCGTCCAGATCTTCGTGTTCATCGCGACTTTGTGGGCGGGCAACGTCAAGAAATCGACGCCGCTGCTCTATGCGAGCGGGAGCCTGGCGGTGTTCGTGATCGGCGGGCTGACCGGCGTGATGGTCGCGGTAGCGCCGTTCGACTGGCAGGCGCACGACACCTATTTCATCGTCGCGCATCTCCACTACGTGCTGATCGGCGGCACGCTGCTGCCGCTGTTCGCCGGGCTCTATTATTACTGGCCGCTGATCACCGGCAAGAAGCTGAGCGACAGGCTCGGGCGGATCGCGTTCTGGATCATGTTCGTCGGCATGAACATGACGTTCTTCCCGATGCACCTGTCCGGCCTGCTCGGGATGCCGCGGCGCGTGTTCACCTATCCGGAAGAGCTCGGGATCGGCGGGCTGAACTTCGCCTCGACGATCGGATCGTACATGTTCGCGCTTGGCGTGCTCATCGTCTGCATCGACTTGGCGCTCTCGCCGCGTCGTCCAAAGGCCCCACGCAATCCGTGGAACGCCGGCACGCTGGAGTGGCTCGCACATCCGGACGACGAAGACTGGGGCATCCGCTCAGTGCCGCTGATCGAGAGCCGCTATCCTATCTGGGACCAGAAGAACTTCGTCCAGAAGGTCGACGAGGGCCGCTTCTTCCTGCCTGACGCGGAGGAGATGCGGCGCGAGTCGATCATCACCACCGTGCTCGATGCTCGCCCCCTCCAGGTGATCCGCTTGGGTACGCCGAGCGTGAAGCCGATGATGACAGCGGTCGCGTTGGCCGGCGTGTTCATCCTGACGACGTACCATCTGTATATCTGGTCGGCGGTCAGCGGCGTCGCGACGCTCGCCTGCGTGCTGTGGTGGCTGTGGACCGGGACCGCCGAAATTCCCGATAAGCCGACCAAGCATATCGGACACGGCATCGAAGTACCGCTCTACACCTCCGGGCCGTCGGCGCCGGGCTGGTGGGCGATGTTCATCACGATGATGGCGGACGCGACCGCGTTCTCGGGACTCGTGTTCGGCTATTTCTTCTTCTGGACGATCCACAACGACTTCCCGCCGAGCGGAGTCGGGCTCAACGGGCCAGGCGTATTCTGGCCGATGGTCGCGCTGGCGCTGACGCTGACCGGCTGGGCCGCCACCGTCGGCGCGCGCGAAGTGCATCGCCGCGGCAACGTCGCTGCCGGCCGTGCGCTACTGGTGGTCGGGATCGTCGCGACGCTGGCGAGCCTGTTCGCCGGGCTTGCCGGGCCGTGGTATTCGGGGCTCGATCCCGAACTCCACGTCTATCCCGCGATCGTCTGGACGCTGGCGATCTGGACCGCGGTCCACGCTGCGATCGGGGTCATCATGCAGGCCTACACGCTCGCTCGCAGCCTCGCAGGCAAGATGACGCCGGTCTATGACGCCGACCTGCGCAACATCACCGTGTACCATCACTTCCTCGCGCTAACGGGCATCGTGACGTTCTGCACGATCGGCCTGTTTCCGGGTGTCGCATGAAGAAACATTGGGCCCGCGACCTGAAGGTGACGCTGTGGACGCTGATCGTCCCGCCGACGATCTGGGCCGTGCATTTCCTGTTCTGCTATCTGTGGGTCGCGGTGACCTGCGCGAAATCCCCGACCCCGGGAACGGCGTTGACCGGCTTCCCGCTCGCGACACTGATCGCGACGATCGTGGCGCTGCTGGGGATCGTCGCGGCTGGTTATATCGCGCGCGTCCAGTCGGAGACGCCGGGTGATCCGGCCCCGCACGAACAGGGCACCGCGATCGATCGCCTCCGCTTCCTCGCGCTGTCGACGCGGTTGCTGGCGGGGCTGAGCTTCGTCGCGGTGATCTTCACGGCCTTGCCGGTCATCATGTTCGGCGATTGCCGATGAGACGCGCGAGCCTCGCACTGGGCGCCGTGCTAGTCCCGCTCGGCTGGGCCTTCGCCGCGGCGCCGCTCGGGATGCTCGGGCACATGGCGGGTCACATGATAGCGGTCGCCGTCGCCGCGCCGTTCCTGGCGTACGGGATCGCCGGAAGCCGCTTCGATCCGGCCGAGCGCTGGGCTGCGGTGGTGACTCCGCTCGCGATGTCGCTTGTCGAACTCGTGATCGTATGGCTCTGGCACCTCCCCGCGCTGAGGCTCCGCGTCAACATGCAACCACTCGCGCTACTGATCGAACAGGCCAGCTTCCTCATTGCCGGCGTCCTTCTCTGGAGCGCGGTGCTTGGCACACGCCTCGGCGGCGCCACCGACCGCCGCGCGTCCGGCGTTGCGGCGTTACTGCTCACCTCGATGCACATGACCTTGCTCGGCGCATTGATCGGCCTTGCCCCGCGACCGTTGTACGCGATGATGGCGATGCACCCGGCAACCCACGGCCTCGACGCGCTCGAAGACCAGCAACTCGGCGGCGTCGTCATGCTGATGGTCGGTGCGGCGAGCTATTTCATCGGCGGGCTGGCGATGCTCGGCGGATTGTTGAAGACACGGGGTGTAGCCGCATGACGATCCGGATCACTTGGGCACGTGCCGCCGCCGCCATCGTCGCGCTAGCGCTCGCAGGGTTGCTGTTCGCGTGGTCGGGCGTATTCAACATCGCCGCCTCGTCGGGCCACTGGAAGATCACCGACTGGTTCCTCCACTGGACGATGCGCAACTCGGTCCGCACCTACGCCGCAGTCACCGCGCCCGACGATCCCAAGGCTAAAGAGGGTCTCGTCAGTGCCGCAGGGCTGTTCAAGGCAAGCTGCGCCTCGTGCCACGGCGCCCCGGGCGTTCGTCCGCTGCCCGTAATGCAGGCCGCGACGCCCCCTGCCCCCAACCTCTCGGTCAACGCGCGCGAGTGGACCGACAAGCAGATCTTCTGGATCCTCAAGCACGGTGTCAAATACACTGGCATGCCCGGTTGGGCGGCCAAGGACCGCGACGACGAAGTCCGCCGCATGGTCGCCTTCGTCCGCCTGCTGCCGGAAATGTCACCTGCGACCTATCGCTCGCTAACCGAAGTGCCGGGCGTCACCGATGCCAAGATCGCGACCTGCGCAGGCTGTCACGGTGCCGACGGACGTGGTCGAGGCCAGCCCGACATGCCCGTGCTCGGTGGGCAGAGTCCAGCGTATCTCCGTGCCGCGCTCGAGGCGTACGCAACCGGCAAACGCCAGAGCGCGGTGATGGCAAACGCTGCCGCGACGCTTACACCTGAGGAAATGAAGCGTCTCGCCGACCACTTCGCGGCGATGCCGGGGATCGGCGGCGTCACGCCATCGGGATCGACCGCGGCGGCCCGGATCGACCGCGAGGGGTTGCCGAAGGTGCAGCTCCCCGCGTGCTCGAGCTGCCACGCCCCCGGCAAGCCCTACCCCGTGCTCGCCGGCCAGCGCGCCAGCTACATAGCCCAACGCCTCCGCAACTGGCGCGGTGACGAGACGGTGGTCGACGCGCGGAAGTCGCAGTCGACGATGCCGGTCATCGCCCGCCGTATCCCCGAGGAGATGATCGATCCGCTGGCGCAGTATCTGGCGGGCCGCTGAATTACCGCACAGGCGATGCCGCCGACTCTTGAACGAAAGGCTCAAGCTTCGTGCTTAAGCATGCCCGCGATCATAGTTTAGTGCTCGATCCCTAGCGGCGATCTTAATGCAGACCCACAATCAGACGCTCACGCCCATCCCCTCGCTTCCCAACTTCAGACGCTGGATAATCTTTGCGAATGACCGATTTCGGAGGGCGGCTATCCGCTCGCGAATGTCGTGATGGGAGAGGAAAGCGGCCATCCGCTTTTGGTGCTTGAATCGAATTGGCAGCCGTCTAAGCTACAGTAACCCTCGTTCCCCCGATTTAGCCGACGTCTCGGCCTTACGTCGCATGAACGTCCAATCGATTAGCGCTTCGATCGACGGCCCGAGTGCCAGGCCGATCTCGCTCAGCGCGTATTCGACCCTGGGCGGAACTTGAGGATAGATCGTCCGGGTGACGATCCCGTCCTTTTCCAGTTCTTTTAGCTGTTGAATAAGCATCTTCTGATTCACGCCTTCGACACGTCGTTCCAGCTCGGAGAAGCGCAAAGGCGCTCGTGCGGCAAACAGTTGGAAGATGATCACCATCTTCCACTTGCCCTCCAGAACGCGGAGAGCTTCGCTGGTCGCCGCAGCCCAGACAAGCTGCTGCTGCGGGTCCTCGCATTGCCAGTCACGCTGCATAGGTCACTTACCTTTTGGTGGGTAACCCACCTTTGGGTAGGTTCTTGTCACTTCTGGTACCTGACCATAATTTCCGGTGCGAGGCAATGATCGCAGAGGAACGACACATGAAAATCGGCATTCTTGGGACAGGACACATCGGCAAGACACTCGTCACGAGGTTGAGCGAGGCGGGCCATGAGGTAAAGGTGGCCAACTCGCGCGGGCCCGAGACGATCGATCCCGAGCTCCGGTCAGCCGGCGCCCGCGCCGTGACGACGGAGGACGCGCTGGCCGACGTCGAGGTCGTCATCCTCTCGATACCTCTCAACCGTATTGCCGCAATTGCACCGTTGGTGGCTCGCCTGCCTGACGAGACGGTCGTGATCGACACCTCCAACTATTACCCGTTCCGGGACTCCAACATCCAGGCGATCGAAGACGGACAGGTGGAAAGCCTGTGGGTGGCTGAGCAACTTTGCCGCCCGATCGCAAAGGCATGGAATGCGATCGGCTCCGCCTCTCTTGCCAAGAAGGGCAAGCCGGCAGGGACACCGGACCGGATAGCCATTCCGGTTGCAGCGGACCGTGAGCGCGATCGGCAGGTCACGATGGAGTTGGTCAGCGATACCGGCCTGGATGCCTTCGATGCCGGCTCGCTGGCGGCCTCGTGGCGTCAGCAAGCCGGCGCGCCAGTCTATTGCACCGACCTGACCCTTGCCGAGATTCCTGCGGCTCTCGACGCTGCGGAGAAGGACAGGCTCCCCAAGCGCCGGGACCTGGCGGTCGCGGTGATGCAAGAGCGCTTGGGCGACGGAACCACGAACCCTGACGAGGACTGGGGCGTTCGCCTCGTCCGCGCCATCAATATGTAGACGCCGCCCGAACCGCTCCATTCCAATAGCCATCTATCTACCAGAGGATCAGACCATGACCCGCGTTGTACGCTTTCACGAATACGGCCCCGCAGACGTACTGCGCATCGATGATATCGAGGTTCCTGCACCTGCCGCCGATGAGGTGCAGATCGCAGTTAGAGCGATCGGCTTGAACCGCGCAGAGGTGATGTTCCGCAACGGCGCTTACCTGCAAGAGGCGGAGTTCCCGTCGCGGCTCGGGTACGAGGCCGCAGGCTTGGTCAAGACCATCGGCAGCGACGTGTCAGGCTTTGCGGAGGGCGACGCCGTTAGCGTCATCCCGACGCTCGATATGTCGCGCTGGTCGACCTATGGCGAGATCATCAACATCCCGGCGCGCTACGTCGTCAAGCACCCCGCCGCCCTTTCGTTCGAGAAGGCAGCCGCCTCCTGGATGAAGTATGTCACCGCCTGGGGTGCGCTTATCGATCAGGCGAAGGTCACCGCAGAGGACTTCGTCATCGTGTCAGCCGCATCGAGCAGCGTCGGCATCGCGGCGATCCAAGTGGCTCGCAGCGTCGGGGCGACAGTGATTGCGACCACTCGTACGAACGCCAAGGCGCAGGCGCTGGCTAATGCCGGTGCTCATCATGTGATCGCCACCGCCGACGGCGATCTGGTAGCGCGCGTGAAGGAGATCACCGGCGGCAAGGGTGCCCGCGTGGTATTTGATCCGATCGGCGGTCCTGCCATCGCCCAATTCGCGGAAGTCATGGCCATGGGCGGCATTCTGCTGGAATACGGCGCCCTAAGCCCGGACGAGGGATCATTCCCGCAGTTCGCGGTTCTCGGCAAGAGCCTGACGATCAAGGGCTACCTCTATACCGAAATCGTCGGCAATGATGAAGCGCTGGCGCGAGCCAAGGTATTCATCACCGAGGGACTGGAAAGCGGCAAGCTGGACCCGCTGGTGTCGCGGACATTCCCGTTCGATCAGATCCAGGAAGCGACCCGCTTCCTCGAGTCCAACGAGCAGGTCGGCAAGATCGTCGTGACTGTCTGATCCGCTATCGGGAGGGCCCTCTTAGGGTTCTCCCGATATGAAATGGGTGTGGCAGTCTAACGACTACGACTGCACCGCAGCGTCCGAGCCGAACGAACGGCAGCTTCCGGCTTTAGGTATTCGCTCAGCGAACGACAGTTTTAGGGCGAATGCACCCCGCCTTCCGGCTTCCGGCCAGACCCATTGCCATACACTCAAGAGCGCTTAACGGCTTCCGAACAAGCGGACGCTCGTTCCGCGCTCGATCGGGTGACCGGGCGGCCGGTGGAAGTACGTCGTGACGGACGTCACGGAGGCCGCATCGCGTACCGGCGAGCGGATGGCGTTCGTATACGACCGCCGCAAGGTTGCGTTCGGTGGCCTCGCCGGGGAGATTGTCCTACCGCCCGAGAACGTCGACACGGAGGTGCTCCAGTTCGCCCGCACGCCGTTTGTATGCGGCTTCAAGGCCGGCTTGGCGCCGATGGACCCCTGCACGATCCACATCTACTACGGCAAGGGTATCCCGCTCGATAGCCGCAGGCTGGAGGATATCCGTTAGCCGGCCAGGTTCCTGGCCAAGCGCGCCTAAGACCGGCGCTCCCGACAACCTTATCCTGCTCGGCGACTTCAACTTATTCACCGCAGGCGATGCAACGCTGAAGGCAATCAACGATGCGGGTTTTCGATCCCCAAGGTGCTGACCGACCGCAAGGGCAGCAACATCGCTAAAGACTAGTACTACGACCAGATCGCCATCTGGCGAGGTCGCCGCTTCGACTCCACTGACCGGGGCGGCGTACTCGACTACTACGGCGCCATCTTCCGCGCGGAGGACGAGGCGGCCTACGCGGGCGACATCGTTGCTTCAAAGTCCGGTAAGCCGCCAAAACATGCGAGTGGAAGACCTACCAGATGTCCGATCATCTCGGACTATGGGCGGCCTTCAAGGTCGACTTCGTAGACGATTATCTCGCCGGACTGGCCGCCGTTTAGCCGTACCGCTTGCCCAAAATACGGCCCAACGCCACGTTCTCACCACGTGGCGCAGCAAGCCAGGCATCCGACATCTTCACCGGCTGTCAGGCCCACAAATGGTCATTCACGGACCATCTCGCCTCTCTCAACTTGGACGCCCGTTAAGGTAGAGCGCTACGTTACCTCGGGCATTAAGTGCCCCATTGAATCGATCCGAAGGAAACTCAGGCGCCGGTGCCGATTGAGTTAGGCTCAGGAGCCGTTGAGCAGAGCCAGAAGATAACGGAGGCAGCGAGGGCCACAGCGAAGAAGAAAACGGTCGGACATCAATTATAGCCAATGGCGATGCGGCGTCAGTCCGTCAGACGGTCGATCGGAATCTCGATACCGCTCCGGCTTCGACAGCGACGCTAGTCGTATTCGACAGGCATGATCCGGAATTTTTGCGTCGAATAATAGAGTGTTACGCCCTTCGCCCTGTAGGGCGTCCCTCTACTGGTCCGCATCATAGCCGCGGCTGCCCAGCTTCCACTGCGCCTTGGGTAGATCGTCGAGTAGCACGGCAGCGCCGGTATGATTACTACCCTGACCAGATGTCATAACGAAGCTGAGCGGTCTTCCTTCTGCGTCGCTTGCGGCATGCAGATTCGTATTCATACCGCCTTTGATGCTTGTTACGGAGCCTGAGTCAGATCGCGTCTTTTAAAATCTATGGGACCCTACCCTAACCGAGCAATCCTTGAATCATAACTTTGAGTCATGCCGATGCTTTGCGTTTGCTTACAAGACACTTACACCTTTTCGGATAAATAAATAATGTTTTCAGCTTGATACGTAGATTTCGATAGCCGTTTAATTTCAGATCTGAATATCACCCATTCGCCGCATACCGATTCCACATTTTTCGAAGCATGCGGCCCAACAATTATGCCCTCATCAATTTATTTTGCGAATTCTATTCCAAAGTAACGCACTGACAATAAGCGATAGTTTTAATGCAACCTTTAATAAACGGCGTCTATTGGAAGTAAATTACTGCCAGTATTAACCAATTGATCTGCAATTTAGGCGAGGGGTCGGAAACAAGGAGTTCCCGATGCGACCCGATGCCAAGGCACTATTAGCGAGACTGGGACAGCGTGATTTCCAGTATCGCCAGTTCGCCGACCCAATTGCCGACGTCGAGCCGTGGCCGTTGTTCGCGGCGTTGCTGGAGGACGAGCGCGTCGTCGGTCGTGCCGACCGTGCGACGGAGGAGAAGGCGCCAGCCAAGAACTTCCTGAGCGATTACAACGACATGTCGGCCCGCGGCGAGCCTGGCCAGCGCCACGGCGGCAGCCTGCGCGCGTTCCTGTCCGGGCTTTCCGACGACCATACGGAGCGCCGTTGATGCCATTGATCCTGTGCCATTCACCGGTCGGCGGCGTCGGAACCACGTTCCTGACCGCGCGTCTCGCGCTTGGTCTCGCCGCACGGGGGCACGACGTCTCCGCGATTGATTTCACGCATGCCGATGCGCTCAAGCTGTTCTTCGGGATGCTCCCCGCGCAGGAAATCCCTGCGATGACGGATGCCACGACCGAAGGCATCGTCGTCGACGGGGTCGAATTGCTGTCGGGCTATGCCACCGTCCAGAGCGGCGCGTTCGGGCGCCTGATCGCGCGGTCGGGCGCGTCGCCGTTCGACAGCGGGCGCATCGTGATCGCCGATGTCGCTTCCGCAGACCTCGCGCTGAAGACCAGCCTGTTGCCGCACGCCGCGCTGCACCTGTGCGCGCTCGTGCCGCAACCGACATCGCTCGCGGCGTTGGCGAAGGTCCAGCCGGGCACGCCGACGATCGACCTCGAACAGACCGTGTTCGTGCTCAACCAAGTCGACGACACGCGCAAATTGTCGCGCCATTCGCAGATATTCCTACGCGCGCTGTTCGGCGACAATCTGATCGCGACGGTGCGCCGCGACGAGGCGGTCAACGAGGCATTGGCGTCGTTCCAGCCGATCGCGCGCTACGCCAAGCAGAGCGTCGTGCTCCCCGATCTTGCTGCGATGACCATCGCGATCGAGGCGCGATGCGGTCTCGTCGCCGCCACGGAGCCGGCGGAATGACGCGCGGGTCGGTCCGCAAGGCGTTTCGCGCCGATACGCTCGGCATCGTCGTCGCGGCGCTGTTGACGCTGGTCGTCGTGACGGTGCCGCTCGACCTCAAGTCGCAGTGGATCTTCGCCGGCGTGTCGATCCTGGGCGCAATCGTGCTCGGCCGGTCGAAGTCGCGTCGCGGGACGCTAGTGCTGGCCTTGCTGTCGTTGGTCGTATCGACCCGCTATCTGTTCTGGCGGACCACCGCGACGCTCGAATTCGAAAGCGCGCTCGGCACCATATTGGGCATGGGTCTGTACCTCGCCGAACTCTATGCGTGGGTGATCCTCGCGCTCGGCGTGCTCCAGACCGCGTGGCCGCTCGATCGCCAGTCGGTCGAGCCCGAGTGCGAGCCGCATGAATGGCCGACCGTCGACGTCTATATCCCGACCTATAACGAAAGCCTGGAGATCGTCCGGACGACGGTGCTCGCCGCGCTCGACATGGATTATCCGCGTGATCGCTATCACGTCTACCTGCTCGACGACGGTCGCCGACCTGAATTCCGCGCGTTCGCCCGATCGGTCGGTTGCGGCTACATCACGCGTGCCGACAACAACCATGCGAAGGCGGGCAACCTCAACGCCGCGATGTCGAACACCGAGGGCTCGCTGATCGCGATCTTCGACTGCGATCACGTGCCGACGCGCGCCTTCCTGCAGATGACGGTCGGCTGGTTCCAGCGCGACAAGAAACTGGCGCTCGTCCAGACCCCGCATCACTTCTATTCGCCCGATCCGGTCCAGCGCAACCTGGGCTCGGTCCGCGACCTGCCGGGCGAGGGCGACCTGTTCTACGGCGCGGTCCAGCGTGGCAACGACCTGTGGGACGCCGCGTTTTTCTGCGGATCCTGCGCGATCATTCGCCGCGAGGCGCTCGCCGATACCAATGGCTTCGCGTTCGAGACCGTCACCGAGGATGCGCATACCGCGCTTCGCCTGCAACGGATGGGCTGGTCGACCGCGTATCTCGGGATCCGTCTTTCGGCCGGGCTCGCGACCGAGCGACTGGTGCTGCACATCGGCCAGCGCATTCGCTGGGCACGCGGGATGACGCAAATCCTGCGTATCGACAATCCACTGTTCGGGCGTGGCCTCAGCCTGCAGCAGCGGTTTTGTTACTTGAACGCGATGCTGCATTTCCAGTTTCCGCTGCCGCGCATCGCTTTCCTGACCAGCCCACTGGCGTATCTGATCCTGGGCGAGAACATCATCCACGCTTCCGCCGGTATGATCTTCGCCTATGCCGCCGCGCATCTCTACTGCGCGCAGGTATCGGGTGGGCGGTTGCAGGGCGGCGATCGCCGGCCGTTCTGGGGCGAAGTGTACGAGACGATCCTCGCATTCCACCTCGTCCGACCGACCGTCGTCACGCTGTTCCGGCCGCACGGCGGCAAGTTCAACGTCACCGACAAGGGCTCGCTGCTCGACAAGACGCATTTCGACACCGCGACAGCGCGCCCGCATCTCATCTGCATCGGCCTGGTACTGTTCGGGATCGCCTTCGGGTGCGTCAAATATTTCTTCTTCGCGCATCTGTTCAACATCCAGGGCGATACGCTGGTGCTGAACACGGTGTGGGCGGTCTTCAGCCTCGTCATCCTGCTCGCTGCCGTATCGGTCGCGCGCGAGACGCGGCAGGTCCGCGAATATATCCGCATCCCCGTCCAGTTGCCGGCGACGCTCTATTTCGCCGACGGCCACGTCGTCGATGCGGAGACGATCGACCTGTCGATGGGCGGGCTTGCGATCACCGCGCCACCCGGCGTGACGCTCGCCGACCGCGAGGTCACCCACGTCGCACTCCCGATGGGCGATGAAATTCTCACGCTCCCCGTCCAGACGCAACGCGTCGACAAGAACATGGCCACCATGCGGTTTCTGGAACTCGACATGCTTCAATTACGTCAACTCGTCCGCGCCGTCATGGGCCGCAACGATGCCTGGGAACCGGAAGCGCCCCGCGCTCCGATCTCGACGCTTCGATCGCTCCGCGACATCCTGGTCGTCGATCTCGTCACGCTGAAGCGCCTGCTCGGCTTCAACCGTGCCGAACGCCGCCGCGAGCGCACCCGGCTGAAGGCCGCAACCGCAGCGCTGGCCGCCGCCGCGTTGGTGATGAGCGTAGGCCTGCCGCAGCCGGTCGCCGCGCAGGCTACAACCGTACCGGTTTCCGCACCCGAAGCACCGGGCGGTATCCGCCAGGAGCGCCTGACGCTACGCGACCTGCGTATCCGCAGCGCGATCCGGCTTGCCGGCACCCGCGGCGAGATCGCGATCCCGTTCGGGCTTCGCAGCAACGAGGTCGTCACGGCAGCCAACCTGACGCTCGCGCTCGCCTGGTCCCCTGCATTGCTGCCGGATCTGAGCCAGTTCGTCGTGATCCTGAACGGCGAGGTCGTCCGTACGGTTCGGCTCACCCCCGACGGTGCCGGCGGTCAGCAACTCACGATGGCGGTCAATCCCGCGCTGTTCCTGCCGGGCGACAACCAGCTCAACCTGCGCCTGATTGGTCACTACACCCGCGATTGCGAGGATCCGTTCCACAGCTCGCTCTGGGCGAACGTCAGCAATACGCGCTCGGCGCTCGACCTGACGATCCAGCGTCTGCCGCTCGGGCCGGACCTTGCACGGCTGCCGTCGCCGTTCTTCGATCGCGCCGACAATTTGCCGCTCAACCTGCCGTTCGTGTTCGGTGCGGCGCCGTCGAATGGCGAACTCGAGGCCGCGGCCAGCGTCGCATCCTGGTTCGGACGGCTGGCCAGCTATCGCGGGTTCGCGTTCAAGCCGAGCTATGGCCGCATCCCGCGCGGTAATGCGATCGTCTTCCTGCGTCCCGGCATGCGCGTCGGCAGCTACGTGCCCAATATCACCGGGCCATCGGCGCTGGTGATGCGCAATCCGTTCGATGGTTTCGGCCAGCTGCTGCTGGTCATGGGCCGCGACGAGCGTGAGTTGAAGCTTGCCGCCGCAGCGCTCGCGACCGGGCGCGGCACGATCGGCGGTGCGGGGGCATCGTTCGACGGTGTCCGCATCCCGACCTATGCGCGCTACGCCGCACCCCGCTGGCTCCGCTCGGACCGTGCGGTCAAACTGGGCGAGATCATGGACCCCCGCGCCCTGCAAGGCGTCGGTCTGCCACCGGGCCCGCTCACCGCGGCGTTCCGGACTGCGCCCGACTTGTTCTTCTGGCCGCGGGGTGGCGCATCGCTCGACCTGCGCTATCGCTACCCGTCGGCAACGTGGCTCGACCGTCGGGCTTCGCGGCTCGATATCTCGATCAACAACCAGTATCTGCGGACGCTCCCGCTCGCCGGCGCGGCGTGGTGGAAGGCGCTGATCGGCGGTCAGGACGGCGCATCGTCGAGCCAGGACAGCGCCAAGGTCGAACTGCCGAACTATAATCTGTTCGGCCAGAACGAGCTGATCTTCGATTACAATCTGATCCTCGGCACCAAGAAGAAGTGCGAGGGCACGCTGCCCGAGAACGTCCATGTCGCGATCGACCCGGACAGCGCGATCGACCTGACGCACGCCTATCATGCGCAGCGGATGCCGAGCCTCGCGACCTTCGCCAACGCAGGCTATCCGTTCACGATCAGTCCCGACTTGGCCGAGACCGTCGTTGTCGTCCCCGCCTCGCCCGACCTTGGTATCGTCGAGGCGTTCCTGGCGATGATGGGCCGCTTCGGCGACTCGACCGGTGCCGCGACGACGGGCGTGACCGTCACGCAGGCCTCGGACGGCGACCGGCTCGAAGGCCATGACGTGCTGGTCATCGGTATCCCACGGACCGCCGGCGCGACCGCGCTGTTCGCCGGTGCGCCGGTGCGGATCGAGAATGGCAGACTGCGCGTGGTCGAACGCAATCCGATCGAACGCGTCTTCGGGCTGATCTCGCCCTATGGCGCGAGCGACGTCGGCGAGACCAACGCGTTCCTGACCACGGCCGAACGTTTCGACGGGTTCGTCAGCTTCCGCTCGCCTTATGATGCGGCGCGGACGGTGGTGGCGGTGATGAGCACCAACACCGCCGACCTGCCCGAACTGGTGCAGGGTCTCGCCGAGCAGCGGATCAACGCGCAGGTCCAGGGCGATCTGTCGGTGACCAATGGCGAGGGCATGCGCAGCTTCGCGGTTGGCCAGACCTATTGGTCGGGATCGCTGCCGGTGTGGATGCGGATCGGCTGGTGGTTCAGCGAGCGGCCGTTGCTGATGGCGCTCAGCGGACTCCTGATCGCGCTGCTGCTGGCAGGGCCGCTGTATCTGCTGCTGGTGCGCCAGCAGCATCGCCGGCTCGGGTCGGAGGACGCGGCATGATCCGCTTCACCACGCTTGCGCTGCTGACCGCGGGGATCGCGTCCCCGCTCCTCGTCCAGCCCGCGGTGGCACAGGTTGCCGGGGTCGGCGCGCTCGTCCAGCAAGGGCGGTATTGGCAGTCACGTGGTCGGGCCGACCTCGCGCGGACCGCCTACCGCCGAGCGCTCGCGATCGATCCTTCGAACGCCGAAGCCCGTCGCGCCTTGTCAGCGTCGAACGCCCCGGCTGCGGCACCCGCCGCACGACCGAGCAGGGCGCCCGCGCAGGCTGCTCCGGCGAGCATGACCGGTCCCGCACCCCCGCCGGCCACCGCATCGCGGACGATGCCAACTCCAGCCCCCGCACGCAGAGCAGCACCGACGCCATCCGACCGCGGCGGCGATTCGCGCGCAGCAGGCTTCCGCTCGCTCGAACAGGGCGATCTCGCCCAGGCGCAACGCCAGTTCGAGGCAGCGCTGGCCAACAACCGCAACGATGCGGATGCGGCAGGTGGCCTCGGTATCGTCCGGTTGCGACAGTCGCGCTTCGCCGAGTCCGCGGAACTCCTGTCGCGCGCTTCGGAGCGTGGCAACCGGGCGCGCTGGTCTGAAGCCTTGGCATCCGCGAAATTCTACGCCGGGCTCGACGACGCCCGCGCGCGGCTCGCGGCAGGCGATGTCGTCGGCGCACAGACCCAAGCCGAAGCGCTCGCGCGCACCGGCGTCAAGGATCGCGGCCCCGCACTGGCGTTGCTCGCCGACATCTACGAACGCCAGGGGCGCTATGCGGACTCTGCCGATCTGGCACGCCAGGCGGGATCCGCCGGCGGCAGCGCGGCGCAACTCGAAAGCCGCGTGGTGCGCAACGATGCGTTGCAGGCCGCCACGCACGGCGATCCGGCAAAAGCCGACGCGCTCTTCCAGCGCGGGCTGATGCTCGATCCGGCGGACCCGTGGATCCGTTACGAATACGCGCGGTATATGATCGGGCAGGGCCGCGCGCCTGAGGCCGAGGCGCTGATCCAGTCGATCCAGACGATCGGTACCGCCGACGCACTGTACGCTGCGGCGATGCTCCACAACGAGCGCGGCCGGCAGGCGCAGGCGACGTCGTTGCTGTCGCGACTGACCGAAGCGCAGAAGACACCCGCGATCCGCCGGTTCGAGGCACAGATCGCCGTCGATGCCGCCGTCGCGCGTGCCAAGGCGATCGCGGCACAGGGCCGTGGCGGGGAGGCGATCGCAACCTTGCGCCAGATCGGCATGACTCCAACGCTCAGCGCAGCGTCGCTCGCGGCGATCGCCGGCGGTCTGAACGATCTGGGCGATCAGGCCGGCGCCGTCCCGCTTGCCGAGCGTGCGTTGGCCGCAAGCCCGGCGACCGCGGCGGACTATGAGCCGATCGTCCGCGTGCTGGCACGGACCGGACAGGATGCCGCGGTCGCCAGCGCCATCGATCGCGCGCGGACGGCATCGGCCGGGTCTGCTTCCGCAGCGCCAGCAATCGCAAGGCTCGAAGGGATTGCCGCGTCGTCGCAAGCGGACCGGATGCGGCTGGCAGGCCAGAACGCGCAGGCCTTCGACCTGCTGCAACAGGCATGGGCCGCGTCGCCAGGCAATGCCGACGTGCTGGGTGCGCTCGGTCGGCTGTACCAGTCGGGCAACATGCCGTCGCAGGCCGCACAGACGTATCAGATGGTGCTCGCCGCAAATCCACGGGACAAGGGCGCGCTGATCGGCTTGATCGGCAGCGCAGGGGCCGGCGGCAACCACGACGTCGCCACCGCCACCGTCGACCGCGCGCTGGCTGCTTATCCCGACGATTACGAAATCTACGCCGCTGCCGGCCAGATGGAGCAGGCCCGCGGCGACCGCGGCGCGGCGAAACGCTATCTGCGTCGCGCCGAAACGGCCTATGCCGTGCGCTCCGGCACCGGCGCCACGCTGAGCGGTGCCAATCCGTTCGCCGCGGGCATGGGCTCGGGCAATCCCTTTCGACAGGCGGAACAGACGCCCGTCGTCGCTGCAAACCCGTTCGCCCTCAGCGCAGGACCGATCCAAGCTTCGTCCGCAGGACGGTCTTCGACGCCGATGGCTTTCACCGTGGCACCTGGATACGGCGCAGGCTCACCCGGCGTTCCGGTACCAACAGGCTTCGCATCGGGCGGCTACGCATCCTCGAACGGCGCCGTACCCCAGGCCGGCGTTGCGGGCGGCGACGTCACGCTCATCCGTCTACGCGACGATATCGCTCGCCTGAGCGACGACACCGGCCCCCGTGCGGAAATGAAGCTCGGTTTTCGCGAACGCTCCGGCGAGACCGGCCTGAGCGAACTGCGCGAACTGTCGGGTACCGCGACGCTCTCTACCGGTGTCGCCGGCGGTCGCGTTTCCGTCTCGGCAACACCGGTCGTGATCGACTCCGGACGCCCGACCGGCTCCGCGCTCGCTCGGTTCGGCCGCAACGCCACGCCGGAGGCGCAAGGCATCGTCAACGCTCTGCCCTCCGTGCTGACGCAGGCGGATACGCAACACGCGTCCGGCGTCGCGGTCGCGGCATCCTACGACAGCCCCGGCGTCCGGATCGAGGTCGGATCGACGCCGATCGGGTTCGATAATACCGAAGTGACGTGGGGCTTCACCGGGAAACCCAAGATCTCGCGTACGGTGTCGGCGCAGGGCTGGGTCAAGCGCGAGCCGGTGACGGACAGCGTCGTGTCCTATGCCGGCACGCGCGATCCCGTCACGGGTGAACGCTGGGGCCAGGTCATGCGGACCGGCGGCGGCGCGTCGCTGTCGTGGGACGACGAGGGGACAGGCGTCTATGCCGATGTCTCCGGCTACCGCTACACCGGCGAGAACGTCCGCCAGAACCGTGGGTACCAGGCGAACGCGGGTGGCTATCTGCCGCTCTACCGTGACGGGCATTCGACGCTGACCGGCGGCCTCAACCTCAACTGGCAGGCGTTCGACAACAACCAGAACTACTTCACCTACGGGCATGGCGGCTATTTCAGCCCGCAGAGCTTCCTCAGCATGAGCCTACCGATCCGCTACGCGTATAATTCGACACGGTGGGAGGGGCGCCTGGGCGTCGCACCGGGCTATCAGAGCTTCGAACAGGATCGTGCGCCGATCTATCCGACCGACCCGAACGCGCAGGCCGAACTCGATGCGCTGAAGGCGCGGAACACCGACGTCCGGTCCTATTACGACAGCCTGAGCAACACCGGTTTCGCCTTTTCGGCGAACGGATCGTTGTTCTATCGCCTGAACCCGAACACCCGGATAGGTGCTTCGGCCAGCGCCAACACGTTCGGGACCTATGACGACTACCGATCGACTTTCGAATTGCGCCAGTCCCTGGGGGGAGCCAAATGAACGCGATGAGTGAATGGTCCACCGACAATGCGACCGAGACCACTGCCGCCTCCTTGTTGCTGGGAAGCATCGTTGCCGAAGTCGGGGGGGGCGCCACCACCGCGCAGCGCCGCGCGTTCTTTCGCGCGGTCGGCGCACGGATCGCAGGCGCGCATCCGGTCGGCGACGCGCAGGATATCGCTGCGCTCGCCACTTCGATCAACCGGTTGTGGCGCGAGCATGACTGCGGCGAAGTGCGGTTCGAACTGGCCGAGGACGGCCTGCTGATCACGCATACCGGCTTTGCCCGTCGGCTGGCGCCGATCCTCGGCGGTGCAACCGAACAGACGCTGCGACCATTGCTGGAGGGGGCGTATGACGCGTGGTTGCATACGCTGGGCAGCGGCGCCAATTTGACGACACGCACCCTGTGGTGGAGCGATACGGAGGCACGACTGAAGCATGGACGTTGATCGTCGACACGTCATGGCGGGAATGGCCGGTCTGGCCATCGCCGGATGCAGCAAGGCACGGGCACCGGACGACAGGGCACTCGCCACCGAAAACAGCGCAGCAATCGAGCCCCCGGCCCTGCCAGCGACCGGCACGGCAAACGGCGTGAACTGGGCAGGCTTCAAACGGCGGTTCATGGCCGACGATGGCCGGATCGTCGACAACGGCAATGGCGGCGTCAGCCACAGTGAAGGCCAGAGCTATGGTCTGCTGCTGTCCCAGGCGGCGGGTGATCGAGCGGCATTCGACAAGATCCTCGGCTGGACCGAAGCCAAACTCGCCCGGCCGGACGTCGCACTCTACGTCTGGCGCTACGATCCACGCGCCGCCAATCCGACCGCCGATCGCAACAACGCGACCGATGGCGACCTGCTCATCGCCTACGCGCTGGCCAAGGCGGCGAACCGGTGGCGCGAGCCCCGGTATGCGGCGCGGTCGCGGGCGATCGTCGATGCGATCGCCACGCGGCTGGTCAAGACGGTCGGCGGGCGGATGCTGTTGTTGCCGGGGCTGGACGGGTTCTCGACCGCGGCAAGAACGACGATAAACCCCTGTTATTACGTCTGGCCCGCGCTGGACCTGTTTGCGAAGACCGGCAACGCGGCGGTGTGGCGACGGGTCATCACCGACGGCGAGGCTCTGATCGCCGCGGCCCGGTTCGGCGCACACCGCCTGCCGACCGACTGGATCGACGTCTCGAATACCGGCGCGGTCGCACCCGCCGCAGACAAGCCGCCAAGGTTCGGCTTCGACGCCATCCGCGTCCCGCTGTTCGCCAGCGTGTCTGGCCGCAGCGCGCTGGTCGAGCCGATCCGGACTTGGTGGCGATCGATGCCCGCGGACCGCATCCCTGCCTGGACAGACGTGGTATCGGGGCAGGTCGCCGAATACCCCCTGTCCGCCGGCGGTCGCGCGGTGGTGAGCCGCACACTCTGCGCGCACGCCCCCGATACGCTCGCCACCGACTATTACGCGGCCGCGCTGCAATGTCTCGCTGCGGCCTTCCCCTGATCCTCCAGCGGTCAATTTACGGCAGCGAGCGAGACGAGCCGATATATCAGTCGAACTAAAGGGTACCGCCACAGCACGACAACTGGCGCAACTCTGCCGCTTGTTCACCGGGATCGGCGCCAACCATAAATGAAAACGAGTAATTTACCTTCCTGAGGGTACTAGCAGTGGTAACTCGACACTTTGGAAATATGCGATGGGGCACGCACAGTAAAATCTAGCCTTCATGAACTCCGCCCCTGGAATGAGGGTGGAGTGAGAGGCGCAAAGCGCGCCCTCAAACCTCAGCAAGTTTGAGCCATTCGATTTTGGCTGGACCAGCACCGGCGTCTCCGGGACCAAGCTCCTTTCGACTTTACGATCGATAGCAAGCCCGGATCCGGGATCGCACGGCTGTAGTGCAGTAAAAAACCAAATGCCCCGTGCAGTTCGAAATCGTCGAACCGGCCCGCAAGCCGTTGGTTGCATGGCTTGAGCGTCGCGGCGGCACTTTGAACGACTTCGTCTTCCCGAGCCGCAAAAGATTATATGAAGCACATGAGCACGAGGCAGTATACCCGCCTCGTTCGCGAGTAAATCACCGGCATTGGCCTCAAGCTGAGGATTATGGCACTCACTCGCTGCGACGCACTAAAGCATCGATCATCTACAAAGCGACGGGAAAAATACGCGCGGTGCGGATCCTGCTCGGTCATGCAAAGATTGAGAGCACGGTCCTCTACCTTGGCGTTGATGTCGAAGACGCATTGGAATTGGCAAAGCGGACGGAGGTCTGACCCAATCATTAAACCCACAAGTGGACACTCGCGAACTCTTCCCGGCTCTTCAACTTCGGCCATTCATTCATATTTGCGGCGGTGGTTCGGTTAGAGTTGCTTCCCACTGGACGCGAAGATTCGTGGCGCAGGCTTATCTGGCGACGCATCATGGACTGAAGGTCTGGCCGCAATTGTCGGGAGAACGGCTCAGCCTACTGCCCGATTTCGGGTGACACCCCTCGCCCAAGCAGCTAAATCTACGATATGGCTGCAGTTCATTCTCGGCATTTGTCTTTAATGCAGACAATATGTAACTACGTGCGTAGTCAGGTGGCGTTGGGACATTACAATAGTGCAAGCGAAGTTGTTCGTGATGCTCTGCAAATCCATGTGGTAAAAGAAAGTAGATCTTTCAGCAGAGATTATTGAATCGCCGCCATCTCGGACGCGAAGCAACTCGAACGCATAGCTCGGTACAAACGACGACGCCGCCCGTGAGGGCGGCGTTGTCGTTATAGAGATGGTTGCGGGGACAGGATTTGACCGCTGTAGAACTCGATTTCGGCTACTCGGCGGCACCATCGTAAGTCTGTGACGATGACCTGAGCAACGCTACCTAAGCCTCGGCTTCCATCTGTCCGATCAGGTTCTAGACCCGTCGCACGAAGCGTTCAATATCCCTGCAACGGACCCTGATTTTACACGAAAGTGTTCAATCAAACGTGTTCATTCACGGTATACCCATATTGACGATTGCCGCTATGCATCTTCATAGTAACGGCATATGGCGGCCTTGTGACATGCCGATCAATATGGCACTAGCCTATTCCTGGCATAGCTTGGAGAACGGGCCGGTGACTACACAATCCATAGATGTTAGGGTAGCCGGCAACGGCCGCATGATCTTACCGGTCTCGGTTCGTAAAGCCATGGGGCTACATGGCGAGACTAAGGTCATACTGACGATTGACGACGATCAGGTTCGGCTGTCTCCGATCGGCCATGGCGTCTCACGTGCTCAAGCCCTGTATCGGGAGCATGCCAAGCACGCTCGCACGACAGACGACTTTTTGAGTGATCGGAAGGCGGAGGCAGTCGCAGACGCCGGTGAGCCACTGGCAACCAATCAGCAGCACGATCCGAAATGACGTCGGTTGTTTTGGATGCGTCTGCGGTTTTGGCGCTCATCCGGGATGAACCGGGTGCCGACAAGGTCGTACCACATATTGGGCGAGCTGCGATTTCCGCCGTCAACCTCCAAGAAGTGATCAAAGAAATGCTCCTGAGTGGACTTAACGACCCGACCGTCCGCGAACTCCTTGGCGAGCTTCGCCTTGATGTTCGGGCGCACGATGCCGAAGCGGCCTATGCGGCCGCAGGCCTTCACGGACAGACACGGGAGTTTGGACGCGGGCTTGGTGATCGTTCTTGCTTGGCCCTAGCCATGCAGCTCGATGTTCCTGCCCTTACGGCGGATCGCGAATGGAAAAAGGTGAAGGTCAAGGGTCTCAAGGTAGAGCATATTCGCTAGCGTTTGATGCGCCCATGCTTACCCTATCGCGACCTTCACAGCAGTCCTGTGCTTCCGTGCGGTTGCCCATTGCGAACAGCTCGGGCGAGACGAGGCGCGAGATCATCTTGAGGCAAACGGTCGTGAGCTCGTATGCCGCGAGCCTAAACATCACGACGATTGGAATGACGCTTGGAGGCAATCTTCGCGCAACTGTCTCCGGTGACGAGCCTCAGTTATATTGATTCAGCTAATCACGTGGTACCCGGATGCGGTTCAAGGCTGTCATAACGGCGCGCTAAAACTTGAAGTCTGACTGGATGCCGAGATAATTGCCGTTCTTGCCGCCGTAGCTCGTTAACGAGCCGCTGGCGGAAAAGAAGGTTTCATATAGCGTAAATTGCAAGTGCTTGGTGGCTTGCCAGTTCGCCTGAAGATTAAGGTCGGTGCCGGTGAACCGACCCGAGCCATATGCCGCGAACGCAGCGCCGGTCGCGCCGATATAGATGCCGTCTGCGCGGCTGTTTCGCCACAAGAAGTCGGGCCCCACTGTTACGGTGATGTCGCGATGAGGACTGAGCGTTAGAGACGGATAGATGTCCATGAGGTTGGACAGGTTGAAGAAGGCTGCCTCGCTGATCAGGCCGAACCGAGGAAACGCCGGGACGAATGTTCCGCTGGCCTTCCCGCTGGGATCGTGATTTCCGCTGAACACATTTGCGCGCAGGCCAAGCCTCGGAGTCATCGCGGTCTTGGAAAGGGTCACGCCGCTTTCGAACATAACTGCCCAAGCGGCAATGTCCCTACTGCCAAAAGTGCCGGTTTGATACGCGCCCTCTACATCAAGATCCCAGTTCGAGGTGCGTTTCCACGCTCGCATGCCCCAGGTGTTGCGGCGATCTTCACCGCTGCGCGGACCAAGCACCGCTACCTCCCGGTCGAGCCTATACCAATAGGCGTCGGTGCCCAGCCCGAACGGCCCCTTGGCGGCACTGACATAGACGCCGCGAAACGAACTCACATGGCTCGGGCCGTCGTTGAACGTTCCGGGCTTGAGACTGACCGGCCGCACTGCGAACACATCGACGCTTAGACTGCCGTGAAGGATGTAGGTGGCGCGCAGCCCCTGATAGGTGAAGCGTTCGTTCATGGCGTCGCGCACGCTCACAAGCTTGTTGTTGCCGAGCGGCATCTCGAAGCGACCGGGCCGTAGCGTGATCGATCCCGAATTACCGAGCGGTAGCGTCAGGTCGATGAACGCCTGCTGGAGATTGAGCCTGCCGCGATTGGGAAGTGTCGCGAACTGCGCGCCGAATTCCCGATTGTCGCCAACTTCCACGAACGCCCGCACATGCGGACCGATATGAAGATCGGCAAGCAAGCGAAGTCTGAGCTGCAGCGGGTCGTTATCATCAGCCGCGCGCAAGCCGAGCGCGGAGTGCTGCCAATCGGTATAATAGGCGCGTATCTCTCCTCCGAGCGAGAGGTAGGTATCGCTCGAACCAAGCGGGATATGTCGGATCCTGTCGACTAGAGGCGTACCCGGCGCGGGCGGGGCAGACCAATCCTCGGTCCAACGAAACAGCTGGAGCACCCCGGATGGGCCAGGACGACCGCCTGGTAGGATTTCGGCTTGTGGTGCCGCCGGTGTCGGGATGCTCACTGCGCTAGCCGCCGAAACGGGATCTGAAGCGACGGCCTGCGCTAACGCGCTCGACTCGCCGAGCATTGGAACAAGACCCGCGGCGAATGCGGCGAGCACCGTCCAACGATTTCGTGTCGCGAACATAGGGTCGTCCTTCATGGCATTCGGTGACGACCGAGGACGTTCACGGCCCGTCACGAGCAGCCGCACGGATTGCTGATGTTGGCCGCGAAAGATCTCGCCCGAGAAATCAGCCTGTTTTTGAGAGGTAGAGCGCGGGCAGGCCCGGATGGTCGAACTGCATGTTCGGCGGTCCTGTTACGGGTTAGGTCGTTGGCCCGACGATCTAGACAGGGAACCATGCGGTTCGCACAGGCTCGGAAAGTACGCAGACCGACAGCGCCTTCGCGAAGCTGGGCCGGTCATGAACACCGGCGAACGAAATTCCTTCGTCGCGGACTCCTCTCCAGCGAGCGATGGTCGCCACGCGTGCGTGCCGCGCGGGCCGCGAGGCTGCCTCGGATCGTGAGGCGCACCATCCGCGGTTCGGTACCCATCGGAAACTACGCAACTACACCAGGCACGGTGGTGATTAGACCAAGACGTGAAACGCATCGCCGCGGCGACAGCCCGGCATTCGCAAGGCTGGCGTGCATGTCAGGCCGCGCAAATCGGGGAATAGGCAGATGGATGATTGTAACCAACACCTCACGACACGAACCGGTTTCCGACTGCACGTCCGCCCGGCGCGCCCGGCAGACGCAGGCACGGTCGCCGAGTTCTTCACCCATGTGACGCGGGAAGATCTCCGGTTCCGGTTTCTGACCGGGTTGACCGTCGTAGGCGACAGCCAGATTGCTGCGCTCACTCAGGTCGACCATCGTCAAACCGAGGACTTCCTGGCTTTTACCGAAGACGGCTCGACGATGATCGCGACCGCCATGCTGGCGTGCGACGCGGCGATGGCCCGCGGGGAAGTCGCGATCGCAATCCACAAGAATTTCAAGAACAAGGGTCTCGGGTAGACCTTGCTCGACCATGTCGCGCGCTACGCCGAAGCCAAGGGCATCAAGACGCTGCAGTCGATCGAGAGCCGAGACAACCATATGGCGATCGCCGTCGAACGCGACATGGGGTTCAGCGTTGTATCCGACCCAGGCGATCCATCGACGGTGATCGTCACACGCAACCTTACGTCCGCCGCGGGGCCGGATCCGGTGATACCGTCCTGGGCTTGAGCCCAGCGATCGCAGGCTAGCTGAACGCTCGGGACGCGCAAGCGGACGGTGATCGTTTCCCCCGCCCGTCGCCCCCGCCTGCCAGTACCGACGCCTCATAAGGGTCTCCAGGGCTGTGCTCCTCAGTCTTTAAGTACTTCCCGAAGCTATCGGTGTGTGAGCGCTATTCTACATTCGAGCTTCCGGTTGATCCGGCTGAGAACGTGCCCAGCCAAGAACGATCCGGAGCAACTGGTCGGCGCGATCGTCCGCGTTGGCTCATCCGATATGACAGGAGAATTTATGTCTCAGGATCGTCAACTCCAGGAAGCCGTTCTCGCCGAATTCGCGTGGGAGCCGAGCATCAACGCGGCCCATATCGGTGTGATCGCCGACGCCGGCATCGTGACGCTGACCGGACACGTCTCGAACTATCTCGAAAAGCATGCCGCGACCGTCGCAGCAACGCGCGTGAAGGGCGTGAAGGGCGTCGTGCAGGAGATGGAGGTCCGCATCCACTTCTCCGCCGAGCGTAGCGACGAGGAGATCGCCCGCGTGGCGATCGATCACCTCATCTGGGACGTATCGGTGCCCGCCGACGCCATCAAGGTGCGGGTCGAAAAGGGATGGGTCACGCTCTCGGGCGAGGTCGAGTGGCATTTCCAAAAGGAAGCCGCGGAGCGTGCGGTGCGCGGCCTTTACGGCGTAGTCGGGGTTTCCGACCTGACGACGATCAAGCCGAAGCCCGATGCGGTCAACATCAGCGCGGATATCAATACCGCGCTGCATCGTTCGTGGTTCGATCCGGACAAGGTCAAGGTCACTGCGAGTGGCGGTAAGGTCAAGCTGACCGGGACGGTCCACTCGTCGAGCGAGCGCTGGACTGCGGGATCGACCGCCTGGGGCGCCCCCGGGGCGACGAGCGTCGAGAACGACCTGATCGTCGCCTGAGAATCCTACCCCGGCGGCCTCGTCGGCGGGGTAACGACGACCGGGCCTCGGCCGTTTGCCGCATCCGTGGCGCCGTGGAACACAGGTGTAACACGCCGCGATCTGGCCCAAGGCTCGATGCTCGCGACACGCCGCGAAGCGGAGAGAAACGACATGAGCCGTATGCACTGCGAAGCCCTGCGCGACCGGATCATGAGCGCAGAGGACGCGGCTGGCCTGATCACCTCATGCAGCACGGTCGGCCTCAGCGGCTTCACCGGCTCAGGCTATCCCAAGGCTGTGCCGATGGCGCTCGCCGCGCGGATCGAGGCGGAGCATGCCGCGGGCAACCCGTTTCGCATCCGCGTGTGGACCGGTGCTTCGACGGGCCCCGAACTCGACGGCGCGCTCGCCAAGGCTGACGGCATCGAATTCCGCCTTCCCTACAATTCGGATCCGATCGCCCGCGAGAAGATCAACCGCGGCCAAATGGAATATTTCGACATGCACCTTAGCCAGGTCGCGCCGATGGCGTGGCAGGGTTTCCTGGGGCCACTCGACACCGCCGTCGTCGAAGTGTCGGGCATCCGCGCCGACGGGTCGCTGATCCCCTCTTCCTCGGTCGGCAACAACAAGACCTGGCTCGACCGCGCGGACAAGATCATCCTCGAGGTGAACGCTTGGCAGAACCCGGCGCTCGAGGGGATGCACGACATCTATTACGGCACCGCGCTGCCGCCGCACCGCGTGCCGATCCCGCTGGTCCGCCCCGACGACCGCATCGGCGAGGCCTATTTCCGCGTCGACCCGGACAGGATCGTCGCGATCGTCGAGACCGAGGCGCCCGACCGCAATTTGCCGTTCGCGGCGCCCGATGCGTCCGCGCATGCGATCGCCGGGCATCTGATCGAGTTCTTCCGCCATGAGGTCTCGCGCGGCCGCCTGCCCGCCTCGCTGCTGCCGCTGCAATCGGGGGTCGGCAACATCGCCAATGCGGTGCTGACCGGGCTCGTCTCCGGGCCGTTCAGCGACATGACCTCCTACACCGAGGTGATCCAGGACGGGATGCTCGACCTGCTCGATTCGGGCAAACTGCGCATGGCGTCGGCAACGGCCTTCTCGCTCAGCCCGGAGGCGGCGGCGCGGCTGAACGCCGACATGGGCGCCTATCGCCAGAAGATGATCCTGCGCCCGCAGGAGATCAGCAACCATCCCGAACTGATCCGCCGGCTCGGCTGCCTGGCGATGAACGGGCTGATCGAGGCCGACATTTACGGCAACGTCAATTCAACGCACATCATGGGGTCGCGCATCCAGAACGGCATCGGCGGCTCGGGCGACTTCGCGCGCAACGCCTATGTCTCGATCTTCATGACACCATCGACGGCCAAGGGTGGCAACATTTCGGCGATCGTGCCGCAAGCGAGCCATGTCGATCATATCAGCCAGGACGTGCAGGTGCTTGTCACGGAACAGGGCCTGGCGGATTTGCGCGGTCTGAGCCCCAAGCAGCGCGCCCAGCTTATCATCGAGAAGTGCGCGCACCCCGACTACCGCCCTGCGCTGGCCGATTATTACCGGCGCGCCCGCGAAGGTTCTTACGGGCAACAATCCCCATCCCTGCCCGGCGAGGCCCTGTCCTGGCATCAACGCTTCCTCGACACCGGTACGATGCGCTGCTGACTTTGACACCGTGCAACGCGCCATCCGGCGCGTGCCTATCGCAGCAGGAGCCGCACGGCGGGCCTGGGCCTAAGTCGCCCTGAAGCGGACTGGGGCGAGCGGGCGGTAGGCCGAAGCGAGAAGTTCTACGTGTTAGCCGAGCCTGCGCGCTGGCCAGGTTTCCGCCTACACGATCGAGGAACGATCAGCTCCTGCTCGCTCACGCTGATCGCGCCGCCAACCCGGTAGGCGCTGCCATTTAGGAAGACGGACATGGTCAATTCCATCCTCAGCCCGGACGCACGGGCACTGGTCGAGGAGCGCGCCGCCGAACCCGTCATCCATCATGTCGCCAAGGGCTTCTCCGATCATTTCGCGCTTGGGTTCACCAAGCTCCTGCGGCTCAGCGCGGACACGTTCTTCGCCAAGCGTTACGGGCACCGCGCGATCGTCCTCGAAACAGTCGCTGCTGTCCCAGGGATGGTGGGCGCCATGTTCACCCATCTGAACTGTCTGCGTTGGATGCGCGACGACGAAGGCTGGATCCGCACATTGATGGAAGAGGCCGAAAATGAGCGGATGCATCTCATGACGTTCATCGAGATCGCCAAGCCGACTTGGTTCGAGCGCATGGTGATCCTCGGCGTACAGGGCGTGTTTCTGGTGGGATTCTCGGTACTGTACCTCCTCTCCTCACGCACTGCACACCGTGTCGTCGGCTATTTCGAAGAAGAGGCAGTCACCAGCTACACGCTCTATCTCCAGGAAATCGACGAAGGTCGGTCGCCAAACGTTGCCGCACCCGCGATCGCGCGCCACTATTGGCAGATGCCGGATGACGCGACATTGCGCGACGTTGTACTCGTCGTCAGAGCCGACGAAGCACACCACCGCGACGTGAACCACGGCTTTGCCAGCACGCTGGCGGGAACGCACGACGATACCGCGACCATCGCCCCATATCCGCGCCATGCTACCGAACTGGCGGTGGGCGCGTAATTAGCCTGCCGGAGGGGAAACGGGCGCTATGCTCGGTCCTCTCCGGTACCGCGTTACTCGGTGTGGCTCGGGCCGCTCGCGTTGAGCAGGTGCGACACGGCCGTGACGATCTGACCGTTTACGAACGGCTTGGCGATCATAATGCTGTTGGGAACGCCGTTAGCCGTCCAGTCCTGACCGCTCGCTCCCGACATGTAGACAATCGGGATGTCGGCGGTCAGCTCGCGCGCGCGGCGGGCGACGTCCCATCCGGTAAGCTTGTGCGGAACAAGGTTCACATCGGTCACGATCACGCGGAAGACTGTTTCGGTCTGCTCCAACAGTGCGATAGCGTACTCGGCAGACTGTGCAGCCACCACCGTATACCCGGCATCTTCGAGGCCCGAGACAACGAGCTCTTCGATGAGCGCTTCGTCATCGACTACGAGAATCAGTACGTCATTGGTCACGATGAATCGATACCTTGGTCGGGGGCGCGATGGAGCGCGATGCGCCCGTGCTGCTATAGTTACCCAACGCGCCAAGTGGCGGATGAGCCGGGATGATGACAATTATCGGTCAGATTTCTGCGGCATAGCGTCTACCCCGCCGGTCGCTGGGCGACAGGCTGGATCGCCTGACCGACCGTGACCGAATAGCCGGTCGCATCAGACGCCGTGCAGACCTTGGCATCCAGTTGCTTAGCCAAAGCCGCCACGATTGTCGTGCCGAGCCCCCCTTCGGTCTTCACCGGTTTGTCGATCGCTTTGCCAGCTCCGTTGTCCGACACGATCAGCGCCCAACGGCCGTCCTCGATCGTGTAGCCGACCCGGATCGACGCTTCGTCATTCTGCTCGGGGAAGGCGTATTTAAGGGGCGTTGATCACGAGCTCGGTGACGATGAGCCCAAGGCTGACGGCCTTAGCCGACGGTATCATGCCCTTGTCCGAGGTAACAACGATCGCGACGGGTTGGGAGTCGCTGACCATCGACGAGCCGAGTCCGGCGCAAAGCTTGGCGAGATAGGTGGCGACCTCGATCTGATCGATGCCGTCGGTCGTATCGAGATGCTGCTGCACAGCCGCGACCGACATCACGCGTTGGTGCGCGTCGCGTAGGTGGAAGCGGGTTTCGTCGGAAGCCACGGCCCGCGCCTTGAGCAGCAGGATGCTGGCGATAATCTGCAGACTGTTGGCGACGCGGTGCTTCATCTCCTGCAGCAGCACCTCGTTCTGGCGGCGCAGATCCTCCGATCGTTTGAGCAGAGCCTCCTTTTCGGCCTCGATCGCGCGGCGCTCGGTCACGTCTCGAAACGCGAGCAGGATCGCCATCGTGTCGCTCTCGTCGTATAAAACCTTGCGGGCGTTGAGCAGCATGACGCGGTGACCGAGCCCCGGAAAATCATGGTCGACTTCGAATCCGTCCATCGCGACCCGTTCGGGAAGGATCGTTTCGAGCAACTCGCGCAGGCGCGGAATGTCCCACTGCCCGTCTCCGAGCGCATAGAGCAGGCAGCCCTGGGTCTGGGCGGGCTCGACCATGAAGATTTTATAGAAGGAGCGGCTCGCCTCGAGCACGCGCAGGTCGGCGTCGAGCACGAGAAACGGCTCGGGGATCGTGTTCACGATCGCCTGAGCGAGACGATTGGCCTCGTCGAGGTTCCGAACCGGAAGGGTCGTGGACACCCCGGTCAGCCGATCGAACGGATATGAAGCATCTTGTAGAACATCGCCAGCCTCGCACTTGCAGGCGGGGGCGCTATCGTCCCTCGGTCACGGGACGCCTGCAGGAGCGTTCTGGTGATGCATGCCCGTACCATGGCGTCGTTTCCGTGCCTATGTTTGTTCGAGATCGAGGTGGCCGGCCGCCAGACTCGCTCGCGTGACGCGGAGCCGGGAAGCTTGGCCGAGCCGTTGCTGTGCCTGTCGCCGGCTGTTTGCGCGAGAACGGCGCCCATAGTGGGCGCCTAGCGGTGCATTGTCCGGATCGCGTCGACGATCACCTGGGGGCTATGCAGCCCTTTGTAGACCGGCGGCGGCTTCTTGTTCAGCTTGAGCAAGGAGTAGACGGCGGTCATGGCGCTTCGCACCGAATATTCGACCGTGAAAACCACGTCGTCGGGCTGCTCGGCATACTGACCGAGAAAGGCGAGATTGGTCGAGCCGTCCGGAACGACCAGCGGCCGGTCTTTGCCAGTCCGGACCATGAACTGGCTGGTGATGTATGGCATGGTGCACGGGATGCAGTTCGAAGCGGCCATGATGGCATCCTGATCGCCGCTCGCGAAGTGCAAATGGCCGAGCACTTCCTCGAGAATTTCGCCACCGGTGCACTCGACCATTGGCTTTTTGACGAAGTTGCCCGGGCGATCGTGGAACAGGCCATACCCCCACCAGACCGCGACACCTTCGGGCTGCTCCGGGAAGAACGGCTGATGGTAGATCGAAATAGTGATCAGCCAGTTTGAATCCTTGAACGTGATCAGGCCGCCCATGCCGGCCGGCTGTCCGCTGAACTTCTCCATTAGTTCGAGGAACAGCGGGTCCTTGACGGTGACGGTGTAGGATATCCACGACGACTCTGCGATCACGCTGTTGAACGCCGCAGGGTTGCCGAACTGCGGGCGCCCCTCGGCCAGCTTCTCCCACAAGCGCCACGCCCCCGAGGAGTCACTGCGATTGACGCCCGGCGCCTTGGTCATCGAACCGAACGTCTTGTCGGCGGTCATCGAGCCGTTGGTGACGAACACCAGATCGCTGGTCTCCACCGGAATGCGCTCGGCGGCGCCATCGCTGCTGGTCGCCAGGCCGGTGACCGTGATCGCATCGCTGCCGGAGGCGAAGCTGAGGTCTTCGACCCGCACCCCGAAACGGAAGTCGACCTCATGATCTTTCAACCAGTTCGTCAGGGGCACGGCGAAGCTGTCATACTGATTGTACAGGCTCCGGTAGATGCCTTCTTGCGTATCGATCGTCGAAAAATGGTGGACGAAGCGTCGCAGATAGCGCCGGAATTCGATCGCGCTATGCCACCGCTCGAATGCGAACAGCGTGCACCATTCGAACCAGAAATTGGTCTCGAAGAAATGGTCGCCGAAGCAGTCGGTAATGCGTTTGCCGTCGAGCAGTGCTTCCGGTTCGGCCATGATCGCCACGAGCTGAATCCGGTCTCGTTCGCTGAAACCCATCGTGTGGAAGTCCGGCACATGCCCGTCACGGTCGACCAGCCGAACCTTGTTGTGCCACGGCCATTCGGCATTGGCCTGGTCGGTCTCTTCCTTGACGGAAATGTTGGGATTAGTGGCCGACGGGATCGAGGCCAGCAGGTCGAAGGTACATTGGTACATCGCTTCGAACATGCGGCTGCCGCTCATGAAATAGCCGTTCTCGGCGTCGCCATGCGCGTCGAAGGCCCCCCCGAACTGGTGGCTTTCTTCGAAGATGACGATGTCGCTCCCGGACACGCCGCCATCTCGAATGAGAAAAACGGCGCCCGCCAGCGAGGCAATGCCGCTGCCGACGAAATAATATTTGCTCATGAGAGAGGCACCTAATTTGGAAAGCTGGCGTAGTCGGTAGAGGCGCCACTCATTCAAGCCGGCGCACTTTGATGTCTCAGCAATGCTCGTGATCGCCGCGCGGGCGAACCGTCGGGAACTACCTAAACGGAGACTCGAGCTGAGGTTTTCGGCTCGGGGCGCGGTCCGCGCCAGACTTCGGGAGCAGGCCGCGACTTCCGACCGCAGCGATGGTCTAAGGGCCTGCGCGATCCAAGGATGGAATCGCGTGCACCTGCGTAGTTTCCGACGCTTTCTCGGACGGGTCGACATGACCACGAAATTGACGGCCCGCCGCCTCCTCCAGGCGCACGCCGCTAATTTGAAAGAGCCGAACGATGCACGCCATGATCCTAAGTGCGATCGGTCAGCCGCTGCAGTGGACCGAACTGCCCGAGCGGACGCCTGGCCCCGGTCAAATCCGTCTGACGGTCGCGGCATGCGGAGTTTGCCGTACCGATCTGCATGTCGTCGATGGCGAACTCGCTGCGCCGCAAGTGCCGATCATTCCCGGTCATGAAATCGTCGGTCGGATCGATGCGATCGGTAGCGGGGTCGAGGGTCTGCGCGTCGGCGAGCGTGTGGGCGTACCCTGGCTGGGCCATACCTGCGGGATCTGCTCCTATTGCCAATCGGGCCAGGAGAATCTCTGCGATGCGCCGCTCTTTACGGGGTACACGCGCGACGGCGGCTTCGCGACGTCGGTGATCGCCGACGCGCGCTACACCTTTCCGCTCGGCGATGAGGGCGATGATGCGGCACTCGCACCGTTGTTGTGCGCCGGCCTGATCGGATGGCGTTCGCTCGGTAAAGCCGGCGAGGGAAAACGGCTTGGTCTCTATGGGTTTGGCGCGTCTGCCCATATCGTCGCGCAGGTGGCGGCCTGGCAAGGGCGGTCGGTCTATGCCTTTACGCGGCCAGGAGATCTCACGACCCAGGCGTTCGCCAGAACCTTAGGCGCAGTCTGGTCTGGGGGATCCGACGAGATGCCGCCCAAGCCGCTAGACGCCGCGATTCTCTTCGCGACCGTTGGCGATCTCGTGCCGCTCGCGCTGAAGGCGGTGCGTAAGGGCGGCCGGGTTGTCTGCGCCGGGATCCACATGAGCGACTTGCCCAGCTTCCCCTACCGGCTGCTATGGGAAGAACGCCAGCTTGTCTCGGTCGCCAATCTGACCCGCCAGGACGGTCTAGATTTTCTGACGCTCGCCCCCAAGATCGGCATCGTCACGACGATCAACCGGTATCCGCTCGCTCAAGCCAACGCGGCGCTCTCAGATCTTCGTCACGGCCGGTTCGAGGGTGCGGCCGTGCTGACCGTCTAGTCTAAGCGAGCCGTTCGACACCCCGAGGCGAAAACCATAGTGGCTGAGCCCGCCCCCCGGCTCTTCAAACGGACGTCCCGAACAGCGCGCCCACACCGGCGGTCACCGCCATGGCGAGCGCGCCCCAGAAGGTCACGCGCAGCGCGCCGATCGCGACGCGCGCGCCACCGGCCTGCGCCACGAGAGCGCCGAGCAGAGCAAGCGACAGCAGCGATGTCAGCGAAACCGCCGCGGTCAGGCTCGGCGGAGGCGCGAAGCGGGCAACGAGCACTGGAAGTGACGCCCCGGCCGCAAAGCTGGTCGCGGAGGCGAGTGCCGCCTGGATCGGCCGCGCACGTAGTTCGTCGCTGAGCCCGAGTTCATCGCTCGCATGCGCGCCCAGCGCGTCATGCGCCGTAAGCTGGTCTGCCACTTTGGTGGCAAGATCCGCATCGAGCCCCCGACCTACATAGATTGCGGCGAGTTCACGGGTTTCGCCGGCGCCGTCAGAAGCAATCTCCGCGCCCTCACGTCGCAGATTCGCTTTCTCGGCGTCGGCCTGAGAATGAACTGAGACATATTCACCCGCCGCCATCGACATGGCCCCTGCGACCAAGCCTGCGGCGCCTGCGATCAAGATGGCCTGTGGCGTGCCGTGCGCTGCCGCCACGCCCAGAACCAGGCTCGCCGTCGATAGGATGCCATCGTTCGCACCGAGTACCGCCGCCCGCAGCCATCCGACATTTTGGGTCGTATGGTGCTCGAGATGTCGAACCGATGGGATCACGTAGTATCTCCGGCAGCGATGGGGCAGAGCGAGCCGCTCGTCAGATGAGGCATCCCGTTTGGACGGGCTCCGGGCCTAGCTGCGTGAGCCGGCGACGACAAAGCTCGGAAACTACGCAAACGGCCGAAGACCCACGCATTTCCGTGCAATGTGTAAAACCACAATAGGTGGGCCGCCCGCGCTCCATCACCTTGGCCAGGCAACGAAACGGATTTCCGAAATGGCTCACACTCTCAATCTCTATCTGCGGCCGCTCTTCCGATCCCTCCCCTCGCTCAACATGCGCGCCAAGATCGGTGGCGGTGTTCTCTCGATTCTTATCCTAGGTGAGGCAGCATTCGCTTACGGCGCCGGACTGATGTAAGAGGGACGGACGCCGGCTGCCTAAGCAGAGCTCGTATCGGCGTCCGGCGCCCCAAAGCCTCTGATCCAGAAGGCGGACGCTCAGATGATATCCCGACCCCCGGCTCCGGCCACCCGCGCGCGTGCCGTTTTGAACGCCGATCAACCGACGTCCGTAGCCGCAGCACTCGCCGGTGTCGCTCGGAGCAATGCCGAAATGCACGAAGAACTAGGTCTACTGATCGACGGTGCCACCAATTACGCGATCTATATGCTCGACCCCGAGGGCCGGGTGACGATCTGGAATTGCGGCGCGCAAAAGATCAAAGGCTGGACCGAGGAGGAGATCATCGGTCGGGACTTTTCAATCTTCTATTCCCCTGACGATGTCGCCGCCGGCAAACCAAAGCGCGACCTGGCGCGCGCGAATGCCGAAGGCAGCGTCGAGGAGGAAAGCTGGCGGATCCGCAAAGATGGATCGGAATTTCTAGCCAGTGTGACCATCACCGCGCTGCGCGACGACAATGGTGCGCTTCGCGGCTTCGGCAAGGTGGTCCGCGACGTCACCGATCAGAAAGCGGCCGCGGCTGCCGTTTCACGCCGAGAACACCATCTCCGCTCGATCCTCGCAACCGTACCGGAGGCCATGATCGTGATGAACGAAACTGGCACGGTCTCCTCGTTCAGCAGCACGGCCGAGACGATGTTTGGGTATCTTGAAGCCGATGTCGTTGGCCGCAACGTCAGCATGCTGATGCCGGAAGCCGAACGCACGACCCATGATGGCTATCTGAGCACCTATTTGGACACCGGGGTGCGCCATATCATCGGCAGCATCCGCGGGACCACGGCGCTCCGCTCGAACGGCGAGGAATTCCCGATCGAGCTCGCGGTCGGCGAGGTGTCGATCGGCGGAGAGCGAATCTTTACGGGCTTCATCCGCGATCTCACCTCGCGTCGAGAGGATGAGCGCAAGATGCAGGAACTGCAGTCGAAGCTGGTGCATGTCTCGCGCGTCAGCGCGATGGGGACGATGGCGTCGACGCTCGCGCACGAGATCAACCAGCCGCTGACGGCGATCGCCGCCTATCTCGAGACAAGCCGCGACATGATCGGTGAGAGCGCAGATCCGTTGCTTGCCGAAATCTCCGAAGCGCTCGACCTGGCGGCCGCCCAGACCTTGCGGGCTGGCGAGATCATCCGGCGGTTGCGGTCCTTTGTGGACGGCGGCGACACCGGATTCCGTCTCGAGCGTCTCGACGCCCTGGTGAACGAGGCAACCAGCCTCGGCTTGCTCGGGGCGCATGAGGCCGGGATCACTGTCACGATGACGATCGCCGCAGGCCTCGACCATGTCCTCGTCGATCGCATTCAGATACAGCAGGTGCTGGTCAATCTGATCCGCAACGCGATTCAGGCGATGTCGACAGCGTCGACCAAGCATCTGACGATCTCGACCGCCCCTGATCGGGCAGGATGGGTGCGGGTGAGCGTGAGCGATACCGGTAGCGGCATCGAGGATGCGGTTCGCGAGCGTCTGTTCGAGGCATTCGCGACCACCAAGGAGAGCGGCATGGGCCTTGGCCTGTCGATTTGCCGTACCATCGTTGAAGCGCATGGCGGCCGCATCTGGGCCGACGCAGTACCCACCGGTGGCACGGTCTTCCATTTTTGCGTTCCACTCGCTGGAGAAGACGAATGACCGATACGCCCAACATCGTTCATATCGTTGACGACGACGAAGCCATCCGCCAGTCGATCGGTTTCATGCTCCGCAAGGCGGGACACGTCGTGAAGACCTACACCTCGGGCACGGAATTCCTGGGGGTCGTCGACCGCGAGACGCGGGGCTGCATTCTTCTCGATGTCCGCATGCCCGGAATCGACGGACTGGAAGTGCAGGATCGCCTGTCGTCGCAAGGGATCGGACTGCCGGTTATCATGCTCACCGGCCACGGCGACGTCACCCTGGCGGTTCGCGCAATCAAAGCCGGTGCTCTGGAGTTCCTGGAAAAACCGTTCGAACGCGCCGCGTTGCTCGCCGCGATCGATGAGGCGTTCAAGCATGCCGCGCGCGACCAGCGCGATCATGTAGCCTCTGCGGACGCGGTGGTGCGACTTGCAGCGTTGACTCCACGCGAGCGCGACGTGCTGGACGGCATGGTGCTTGGCCGGCCCAACAAACTGATCGCGTTCGATCTTGGTATTGCGACCCGCACCGTCGAGGTCCACCGGGCAAACCTGATGGATAAGGTCCACGCTCGCAGCCTGTCCGAGGTGCTGCGCATCGCTTTTGCCGCAGGGCTCGGCGAAGCGGCCTGATAGTGGCCGCACCCCTCGCTTATTACGTAAAGACAGCCCCAGGCAGAACATGCGACCCTTGGATTTCACAAGGAATTTGCATGACCATGAAGGATATTACTTCTCCGGAAAGCATCGGCGTCTCGCTCGTCGACGGCGACAGCGATATCCGGCACGCGCGACAGATCATGTTGCGTTCGGAGCGCTATGACGTCCGATCCTATGCAACCTGCGCCGCACTCCTCGCCGACCCTCGCTCGCGCGATTATGCCTGCATCGTCGTTGATATCAACATGCCCGCGGTCGATGGCTTCGAACTTCTGCGTGAGATGCGTGCTACCGGCTGGCGGGGCAAGGGCATCCTGCTCGATGGGCTGGACCCCGAAGGCAAGCTCGCCCAGGAAGCAGCAGAGAATGGCGACAAGGTGTTTGATCGCAATATCGGCGATCGCCCCCTCGTCGCGGCGATCGCCGCCTCGGTCGATCGCAGCTGGAGCAGCTGGACCGCCGCGGGATAACCACTGCCCAGACGTTGAAGGATCAAGAATATCTCTACTGACGCCAGGTCCGTACCCCTTTGGGGCGCGAAGCGCCTGCGACTTGCCGTTGAAGCGGCGGGCATCGCGCTGTGGTCCTGGAACATGGAAACCGACATCCTTGAGATGGACGATGTCGCCTTCGCACTCTGGGGCTTAAAGCCCACTGACTCGGTGACATTCGAGGATCTGTCGGCGCACATCCATCCGGAGGACCGCGGGCCGGTTCGTGCCGCGTTTAACGCCGCACGTGCCGAGCTAGGCCTGTACGAGATCGACTTCCGGATCTTCGTCGCCGACACGACCCGGTGGATCTCGGCGCGTGGCAAAGGTGACGATACTGAGGCGGCTGAACAGACCTTGTTCGGAATTTTCTTGGACGTCAGCGGCCGCAAGCATGCGGAAGAGAGCCACGAACTGCTCGCAGGCGAAATGAGCCACCGGGTGAAAAACCTGCTGACCATCGCCACCGGCCTGACTCACATAACCTCGCGGGGGGCTGCATCGGCGGCCGATATGGCGCGCGATCTGACGCAGCGCCTCTCGGCACTTGGCCGGGCGCACGATCAGGTTCGCCCGATCGCCGGCAGCAAGCCGAGTGGCGCTCTGCTTGGCGATCTGCTGACCATCCTTTTGGAGCCATATGATGAAGCCGATTTGTCCGGTCGCGTGCGGGTTTCGGTGCCACGCGTTGCCATTGGCGAGCGCTCGGCCACGGCGCTTGCGCTGGTGATCCACGAACTCGCCACCAATTCGATGAAATATGGCTCGCTATCGACGCCGGACGGTCGGTTGAACCTGACGCACAGTGCGGAGGAAGAAGCGGCGTTCGTTCTCCGCTGGATCGAAACCGGTGGACCGGCGATCGTCGGCGCGCCGACGACAGGAGGTTTCGGTAGCAAACTGATCGTCCGCACCGTGAAGGCCGACCTTGGGGGCTCCATCGACTTTGATTGGGCGCCGGGGGGCGTCATTATTACCCTCACGATCGACCCGGAACGCCTGCCGCTTTAAAGGGAGCGGCGGCGCGTCATTCGACCCTAACGTTCATCGTGCGTCAGTAGAAAAGCGTGACGACAATCGGATCGGCATAATCTGATCGCGACTCTGGTGCCCGGCCGCCACGCTTCACCACCCTCGCCACTTTAATTTCGTTATCTCCAAGGCGTATCTGGAGGGGTGGCCTTCCATGTCCAGCTTGGCTCAACATGTGTGAGTGCGATTACCGCAAGCGACGCTAACACGCCGCCGACGATTGGCAGGACGACGAGAACAAGGAAGCCTCCACTTGTGAGCACTGGCAATACCATTCATAATTGGAGTGAAGAACAGCCTTTAGGATCGGTTTATGCTGATTGGATAAGATAGGTGGACGGCTGGGCATTTCGTTCATCTTGCTTAACGGGTCTCTGCATATCACGATCGATCGACATGGTTTGGCTGGATAAAGAAAGCATAGCTGTATTGCAGGCAATCCACGGGCCAGACAGGGTCGGGAAGTACGGAGGAGCGGGCTATGCAAGACGCCACAAGCGCTTCACAGCGCGTTCCGCCAAAACGAGGCGTCCCCCCCCGGGCGGCTTACACGTGATGCTCGTGCAAACGTTCGGCACGTCCCTCGCTCAAAGCCTGACTGAACTCAGTCGCAGCGCGTTACCGACTACAACTAGGCTCGACACCGCCATCGCCGCCCCAGCGATCATCGGTGAGAGAAGCGTCCCCGTCAGGGGATAAAGGATGCCGGCGGCTACCGGCACGCCGACGCCGTTGAAGACGAGCGAGAAGAACAGATTCTGGCGAATGTTGCGCATCACCGCGATAGAGAGTCTGCGCGCCCGCACCAGCGCGGAAAGGTCGCCCTTCGTGAGGGTGAGACCTGCGCTCGCGATCGCCACATCGGTGCCGCTACCCATTGCCACGCCGACATCAGCTGCAGCCAGCGCCGGCGCATCGTTTACGCCATCGCCCGCCATTGCGACCTTTGCGCCCGCGGCCCGCAGCTCCCACACGATCCGTGCCTTGTCTTCCGGGCGCAGATCCGCCCGTACCTCATCAATCCCGCCAACCGCCTTCGCGACGGCCATGGCCGTCGCCAAATTGTCGCCGGTCAGCATCACGATACGCAAACCGTCCGCGCGCAAAGCCTGGATCGCCGGGCCACTGGCGCTCCGCACTGGGTCAGCCACGGCGAGCAAGCCGACCAGGTGGCCATCCACCGCCACGAACATCGTGCTGGCACCCGTGTTTCGATAGTGATCGGCGGTCTCCTCGAGCGGGACAGGTTCGATGCCGACCCGCTCCATCTGCGATGCGTTACCAATCACGACCGAGCGGCCATCGACCCATCCACTGACGCCCAGCCCTGCCTGCGACTGAAAATCCGCGACCTCAGCAAGGGCGAGCTTGCGGTCACTCGCGCCAGCGACAATCGCGAGCCCGAGCGGATGCTCCGACCGAGCCTCAAGTGCGGCGGCCAACGCCAGGACGGCATTCTCAGGCTCGCGGCCGAGCGTCTTGATCGCCACCAGCTTTGGATGCCCCTCGGTCAGCGTTCCGGTCTTGTCGATCACCAGCGTATCGACCGCCGCCAGCGCCTGAAGCGCCTCGGCATTCTTGACCAGGACGCCTGCCTTTGCGCCCCTCCCCGTTCCGACCATGATCGACATGGGCGTTGCCAGCCCGAGCGCGCAGGGACAGGCGATGATCAGGACCGATACCGCATTGAGCAGCGCATGGCCGAACCGCGGCTCCGGGCCCACCACGAGCCAGATGACGAACGTCGCGACGGCGATCGCGATCACCAGCGGCACGAACCAGCTCGAGACGCGGTCCGCGACCGCCTGGATCGGGGCTCGGCTGCGTTGCGCCTCCGAGACCATGCGAACGATCTGGGCGAGCATCGTGTCGCTGCCGACCGCACGGACACCGAGAATGAGACTACCCGACCCGTTAAGGGTGCCGCCGGTCAGCGCGCTCGCCGGCGTTTTCTGTACCGTCGCCGACTCCCCCGTCAGCATCGACTCGTCGACTGAAGAGCGCCCCTCCAGCACCACGCCGTCAACGGGCACCGCTTCCCCGGGGCGTATCCGTACCCTGTCGCCGATCACGACCTCGGACACCGGCACGTCAGTCTCGCTCCCGTCCTTGGCAATGCGGCGCGCCATCTTCGGCGCAAGGTGCAACAGCGCGCGGATGGCATTCCCCGTCGCTGCCCGCGCGCGCAGTTCGAGAATTTGGCCGAGCAGCACCAGGGTGACCACCATGCCCGCCGATTCATAATAGACCGGCACCATCCCGCCATGACCGCGCAGGCTCGGCGAAAACAGGTCGGGAAGGACGGTCGCGATCAGGCTGTATAAAAACGCAGCGCCGACGCCCAGGCCGATCAGGGTAAACATGTTAAGCCGCCGCGTCACCACAGAGGTCCATGCTCGGCGGAACACCGGCAGGCCCGCGCCGGCGACGATCGGTGTGCACAAGGCGAGCTGAATCCACGGGGAGACGCCTGCCGGAACGAGCCTAGGCCGCAGCATATCACTACCCATTGCGAGCCCCAGCAGCGGAATACACAACAGGGTTGCGGCCCAGAAACGACGGGAAAAATCGGCCAGTTCCGGGTTCGCGGAGTCATCGACCGACACCAGCACCGGCTCAAGCGCCATCCCGCAGATCGGGCAGATTCCGGCATGCGGCTGCCGGACCGCGGGATGCATCGGGCAGATCCATGCCCCGGCGTCCGCCGAACGTTCGCCGACAAAAACTGAACCGTCGTGGTGTTCGATCGTCATTGCCACTCCATCGGGCTTGGCCAATTGGCGAAAGTCACTCCTTCGCTGCGTCAGGATTCAGCCACGGAGACGATCGCGAAATTCGGCCAGTCGCGTCCGGTATCCGTCGGCATCGCCATATTCGAGGAATTCGTAATAGCGTTGCAGCGGATCGTTCACGCGCAGCGCGTGCTTGATCGGACACCAATATTGTTCGGTACGACTGCTGACCTCGCGAACGAAACCGATAAGACCATTGCCGTAGGAACAGAACATGCAATTCAGCGCCTCGACCCGGTTCAGATAGGCCAGATGCCTGCGGTCGAAGAGGATATAGTCCGAGCGTCGTACCCGCTCGATGCCATAAGCCCGGAAGCAGATCGCCTGATAGAGGCTTACCCATAGATCGACGAGCACGAAGGGCACAATCAGCGAGTAGATCACTGGGGCGGTCAGCCAGGAGACAAGCTCCGACTGCGCAATGAAGCGCCCGACCGACACCCGTAACTGGCGGTGGGCCTCGAGCACACCGCGTTCGAACCCCACGATGCGTCCCGCGACCTCAACGCCCAATGCCCGCTTGCGGCTTTCGATCTCGCGATCGAGTTCGGCTTGTAGCCGAACGATCTCCCGGGCGAGGTCCTGCATGCGCTGAGTCATAGGACCGCGCGCTTGCCGGAGTCGATCACGCTCATGCGCTTTTCCCTTGCGTGCAGAGTGGTTCAGGACATCGCCAGCGTGCCACAACATGCTTGGTCACTTCCGTGACGACGACGGTCGCGGCGGTGGCGATTAGGCAAAACCACAGGGTGGCGGCCGAGACGGGCGAGGTTCCCACGACCCTGCCGAGGACCGGCCAGAACATCGCTAGGAGTTGCAACGCGACCGCAACGCCGACGCCGAGAAGAAGCCAGGGATTGGAGAAGGGCGACTGGCGCAGGATCGAACGTCGCTCGCTGCGCATGCACAGCACATAGACATTCTGAAACAGGACCGTCATCAGCAGGACCGCGTTCTGGATTTCGGCGAGCGTGTTGCCTTGCCGGTGCATGGTGTCGACCAGGAACAGCGCCAGACCCGTCATTATCACGGCCGGCGGGATCATCAGTGCGATCGCGCTGCGGTCGAGGATCGGCTCGCTCGGGGGCCGTGGCGGCTGGCGCAACTCGTCGCCCTCACCGCGACCGAACCCCAGCATGACATCCTGCGCGCCGTTGGTGACGAGATTTAGCCACAGCAGTTGTACGGCGGTTAGTGGCATGGGCAGCCCAAGCGCGACCGACCCCAGAAACATCCCGATCTCGGCAATGCCCGTTGCGAGCAGGATGATCACGATCCGACGGACGTTGGCATAGGTGATTCGCCCCTCCTCGACACCCGCCACGATCGACGCGAAATTATCGTCTGCCAGGACGAGATCGGCCGCGCCGCGCGCGGCGTCGGTGCCGGCGATACCCATCGCAACGCCGATATGCGCGGCCTGGAGCGCGGGGGCGTCGTTTACACCGTCGCCCGTCACCGCGACCAGTTCGCCGCTTGCCGCGAGGATGCGGACGATCTCAAGCTTCTGCACCGGCTCGATCCGCGCGAAGACCCGACCGCCGAGCACCAGCGCGGACAGGTCCCGCGGGCGGTTCGTCAAGGCGCTCATCTGAATGCCGGTGATGACTTGCGACGCATCGACGTCGAGGCCCAGGCTGCGCGCAATCGTCAGCGCGGTACCCGGATGGTCGCCGGTCACCATGCGCACGCCGATACCTGCGAGGGCGCAGGATGCGATGGCAGCGGGAACCTCCGGGCGAACCGGATCGATTAAACCGATCCAGCCGAGGAAAATGAGGCCGCTCGGGTTCGCGGCGTCGATCGTCGTCGGCCCGTTGGAAGCCCCGACCGCGATTATCCGATAGCCTTCTTCGGCCATCGCGGTGGCCTTGGCAATCGCCGCGGGGTCGATCGGACCGCACATCGGCCGGATGATCTCGGGGGCGCCCTTGGCAAAGACATGCCGGCCTTTCCCTTCGTCAATGGCGACGGTTGAGAATTTGTTGGCGGGTTCATACGGAAGCGCCGCCAAGCGCACGATGGCCCGAAGTGCCGGCAGGTCGGCGCCAGAATCCGCTGCGAATGCCAGCAGTGCCACGTCGACGGTATCGCCGACCGGTGCGCCATCCGCTCCGATCGACGCCTCGTTGCAGAGCGCGCCTGCGCGCCAGATGGCGGCGAGACCGTCTGCATGCGAGAACCACTCCGCCCGATCGAAGACGGACCCGTCGGCCAGCAAGACGCGCTCGACGGAAAGGATGTTCCGCGTCAGCGTGCCCGTCTTGTCGCTGGCGATGATCGTGCACGCGCCCAGCCCTTCGACGGCTGGGAGCGATCGGACGATGACGTTGCGCGCCGCCATCCGGCGGGTGCCCGCTGCAAGCGCGACGGTGACCGCGATCGACAGTCCTTCGGGAATCGCGGACACGGCAAGCGCGACCGCCAGCAGCAGGATCTGGTCGCCCGGGCGCCCCTGGTAGAGCAGAATCATTGCGAACGGTACGATCAGCGCGATCGTCGCGATGCTGATCTGCCGGGCCAAGCGATCGAGCCGGAGGCTGAGGGGTGGTGGCGTCGCCTTGGTCGTTCGTAGCGATGCGTCGATCTCGCCGAGCGCGGTGTCTGCTCCGGTTGCCACGACGATCCCGGTAGCGCGGCCCTCCTCGACCATCGTACCGGCCAGCAGCATGGTGACCCTGTCACCAGGCGGGGTCTGTTCGGGAATGACGGCGTCCGAATCCTTCGTGACCGCCACCGACTCGCCACTGAAGGTCGATTGATCGACACGCAGCGCGTTGCTGGACGAGAGCCGAATGTCGGCGGGAACCGCCATTCCGCTTTCAAGCACGACGACGTCCCCGACTACCACGTCGCGCGCGTCGACGACCGATACCATGCCCCCGCGCCGGACGGTCGCGGTGTGCCCGATCATGTCGCGCAAGGCGGCAAGACTTTCGGCAGCCTTGCCTTCCTGGAAGGTGCCGATGACGGCATTGATGATCAGGACGACGCCAATGAAGGCGGCGTCGGTCCGATGCCCAAGGCCGAGCGAAATCGCCGCCGCGGCGATCAGAAGGTAGATCAGTGGGCTGTTGAACTGGCGGACGAACAGCAGCACCGGCGAAGGCGCAGGTGGTGGCGCGAGCTCGTTGAGACCATCCTTCACCAACCGTGCGGCTGCATCCTTTGGCTGCAGGCCATCATCGGTGGTGCCGACCCGCGCTGAGATGTCGATGCTCGATATCGCATGCCACGCAATCGGGCCGTCGTGCTGGGCGACGGTATCGAAGGGATGTTGCACGTTCATCGCGCGCCCATTGCCGGTATGTCCGTCGATCGGTTGATGCTCATCGCTGCAGGGTCCGATCCGGTGTGTACCGTATCGTCGCCCGTCGGTTGGGAAACGACATTCCGGCGCATCATATCGGTCGATCCGGAGCAGGATCACCGTCGGGAACTACGCATGGCCGGCCACTCAGTGCCCGCTCGCGATCTGTCCCTCGCTCTCTATGCGTAGTTCCCGATAGGCTCGGAGGCTGGGTTCCTTCGATACATCGGGGTCGCACTCAAAGCGTCCGGATGCCCTCTTCTCCGCACGTCAAGCTAAGCGAATGCGCTCACGCGCGCCCCGAAAGGCAACCATCATGACACCGGCGCCACTCCATTGGGATGAAGAGACCGACGTGATCGTCGTCGGCTATGGCTATGCAGGCGCAACGGCGGCGATGACCGCGCAAGAGGCCGGCGCGCAGGTTCTATTGCTCGAAAAGGCGCCCGAAGCGCACAAGGGCGGTAACAGCCGCGTCTCGGCCAATATCGTCTTCTGGCCAGCCGATGCGGAGACAGCGAAGGTCTACTTCCGGTCGATGGCCGGGCCGTACATGGACGACATCTCAGACGAGCTACTCGACGTGTGGGCCACGGAGATGTTCGCCAACAAGGCGTGGCTCGAAGGCCTGGGCATGACCCCGGTCGAAATGCCGTATGTCGAGTTCCCCGAACTCGCCGGGTCTGACTGCGTGCGCGTGCTGCTGAACGGGGAAGGCCCGGTCGGCGGCGAACGCCTCTGGCGCCTGGTCGAGGCCGCCGTCGAGGCCCGCCATGTGCCGATCTCTTATGACACGCCCGCGGTCAGCTTGGTGATGGAGGAGCGCCGGATCGTCGGTGTCATCGCCGAACGCCGGGGCAAGCGCGTCGCGATCCGCGCGCGCCGCGGCGTGGTGCTGACGTGTGGCGGGTTCGAGAACAACCCGGCCATGATCCGCAACTACGTGGATGGACTACCGCGCGTGCACCCGGTCGGCACACCCTACAACACCGGCGACGGCATTCGCATGGGACTCGAGGTCGGCGCCGACCTCTGGCACATGAGCAACGTGTCTGGCCCAATCCTGTCGTTCAAGGCGCCCGATATCCCGGTCGCGCAGTGGCTGAACCTTCCGCATGGGCAAAGCTTCGTCTTCGTCGGCGCCGACGGCAGCCGGTTCACGATGGAGGGCGAACCCTGCTCGGTGGGCGACGCACACGGCAAGGTGAAGCGCCACGGTCACTGGGGGCGGCAGGCGATGCCCTTGCCGATCCACATGATCTTCGACGAGACTTACCGCAAGCACGGCCCGATCGGAAAGGCCGGGGCGGACTGGGACGTCAGCCACGGCAATCTGTACGACTGGAGCGACGACAATCTGCGTGAGGTCGGCAAGGGCTGGATCAAGACGGCGGGCACGCTGCGACAATTGGCGAAGCTGATCGACCTTCCGCCCGCGGCGCTCGAGCACACGATCAGCCGCTTCAACGAGTCCGCGCGCAACGGCGCCGATCCGGACTGGGGTCGCAAACCTCAGACGCTCGGTGCGATCGAGGCGGGTCCCTTCTATGCGATGGAATTGACTCCTGCGCTCGTGAACACGCAGGGCGGACCGCGGCGCAACGCGCAAGCGCAGATCGTCGGTACCGACGGCAGCGCGATCGATCGGCTGTTTTCCGCCGGCGAGCACGGCTCAATCTATTCCTTTCTCTATCAGGGCGGCGGCAACATCGCGGAGTGCTTTGCCTTTGGCCGCGTTGCCGGTCGCAACGCGGCGCTTTGTGGGTCGGCCGCCGGTGCGGCGCGGGCATGACCGCAGTGCTCGACTGTGTCATCATCGGCGGCGGTCCTGCGGGCCTCACCGCAGCGACCTATCTCGGCCGGTTCCGACGCAACGTTCTGGTGATCGACAAGGGGTGGAGTCGTGCCAAATGGATTGCGCTCAGCCATAATCTGCCAGGCTTTCCCGAAGGCATTTCCGGTGTGGACCTGCTCGCGCGCATGCGCGAGCAAGCGCGCCGCTATGGCGCCACGCTCGAGCATGGTACGATCGAGACGCTGTACCGCGCGGACGACGGCCTGTTCCTGGCGAAGATGGGACAAAATACCATCCTTGCGCGCACCGTGATCCTCGCGACGGGCGTGGTGGAAAACAACCCTCCGGTCACGCACGTCGCCGAAGCCGTCAAGGATGGCCTCATCCGCACCTGTCCGATTTGCGACGGTTTCGAATCCATCGGCAAGAAGGTCGGCGTGCTCGGCAACGGCGAGCATGCCGCCGCCGAGGCGCTGTTCATCCGCACCTTCTCGTCTCAGGTCAGCTTGCTGCTGCCCACGGGCGAGATCGCGCTGTCCCTGGAGACCCGTGCCGCACTGGCGGCGGCACGCGTCGAGATATTTCAGGTCGCGGTCGGGTCGGTCGCGATGGAGACAGATGGCGTCACCGCGGTCGCAGTCGGCGACGGGGTCACGCACCGGTTCGACCTGGTCTATTCCGCGTTCGGCATCGTCCCCCAGACGATGCTGGCGATCGCGGTCGGCGCGGCGGTCGACACGGCGAACCGGCTGTTCGTCGACGGGCATCAGGAAACCTCGATCCCCGGGCTATTCGCCGCCGGCGATCTGGTTCGCGGCCTCAATCAGATCGCCGTCGCCGATGGCGAGGCGGCCATTGCCGCGACCGCGATCCACAATCGACTTTCAAAGATTCTCGCCCAGCCGGAGCCTTCGACAGCGGGTCTGAGTAGTTCCCGAGCGTAGCGGGCAAGCAAGCCGGTACGCTATTGAAGTTCGAGCGAACAGGCACCCGTCAAACTCGACGAAAACGGACCCACCGGAACAGGCAGTGCTTGTTCCGATGGCGACACCTGGACCGCTGCCATCCCCTGCGGGGCCGTTTCAAGAGGATCCACCTTATGCCGAGTCCTGTTCGGGCGCGGGCCGACATCATGCCCGCGGCAACGCCGGTGGTGGTCACGAGCCCCGAAATGTCGCCACCCAGCGTCCTCAAGCCGCTCTTCTTCCTGGCCTGGGCCCTATGCGCGATCTTCTACTTTTTCCAGTACGCGGTCCGCTCCGCGCCGGGCGTGATGCAGCACGAGCTGACCCAGGCATGGGGCGGCAACCACATCGGCGGCATGATCTCGGCCTATTATGTCGCGTACGCGCTGATGGCGCTGATCGCGGGTGTCTTGCTCGACCGCTACGGGCCGCGGCGAACGATCCCCTACGGTATCGCCGTCGTCGGCCTTGGATGCCTCGTCTTCGCTCAGGGGAGCGAGGCCGCCGGCGTAGCCGGTTTCGTCATCCAGGCGATCGGCGCGATCTTCGCCTTCATCGGCGCCTCCTATGTAGCCGCGCGCTATCTGCCCTCGCGGATGCTCGCGATGTTCATTGGCCTGACCCAGTGCCTGGGGATGGCGGGGGCCGCCTTCGGCTCCAAGCCGGTCCATATGCTCATCGATCCGGCGGGCAGCTTCCACGTGCCGTGGCAATATGTCTGGGTCGGCTTCGCCTGCGCCGGTTTCGTCCTGGCAATTGCGACGTGGGTTATCATGCCGCGCGATACGGGCGACAGTGAATCCCATCACGGACCCCTTTCGACGGCGAGCCTGATCCAGCCGTTCAAAACCGTATTCTCCAATCCGCAGAGCTGGCTTGCCGGTGTGATCGGCGGGCTACTCTTCCTGCCGACGACGATCGGCGCGCTCGTGTGGGCAACGTCCTTTCTCAACGGCGGCAAGGACATGTCGATGTCCGCCGCCGCAATGGAGGCGTCGATGGTACCGATCGGCTGGGTGATCGGCTGTCCGTTGCTTGGCTATCTTGCCGACCATCTCGGCCGCCGCAAGCCGGTGCTGATCCTCGGCGCGCTCGTCATGCTCGCAGCGGGCCTGACCGCGATCTACGCGCCTGTCGGCCTGTTCCCGCCCTACAGCATCGCACTGCTCCTCGGCATCGCTTCTGGGGCCGCAATGATCCCCTTTTCGATGATGAAGGAGACGAACCCGTCGCAGGTCAAAGGCACGGCTGCGGGGGTGATGAACTTCCTTGTCTTCGTGACCAGCGGCATCGTCTCGCCGTTCATCTCACGGCTGATGATCCCGCAGGGGACGCCGCTGACCCTACACGAGTTCCAGAACGGCTTCATGCCGCTGGTGGCCGGTGTCGTCGTTGCGATCGGCCTGAGCTTCTTCCTGAAAGAAACCGGTCATCACGCGGACAAGGTCGTTCCCCTCGCCGAACCGACGGCACCTATCCTGGCGGCGGCGCACTAAGCACCGCGCGCGATAGCTCCAGCATCCCCGACTTCTTCAAAGGCAAATTCCCATGATCGTCACCGTGTTCAGCACCAAATCCTATGACCGCACGTTCCTGGAGCCGGCCGCCGGCACCGCCCACAGTCTGAAGTTCGTCGAGAGCCGCCTGACGCACGAAACCGCGATCCTGGCGCGCGGTTCGAAGGCGGTCTGCGTCTTCGTCAACGACCAGGTCGACGAGGCCGTGCTGAAGGTGTTCAAGGAGATCGGCATCGAGATCGTCGCGCTGCGCTCGGCGGGCTTCAACAATGTCGATCTCGTGGCCGCTAAAAAGCTCGGCATCGCCGTCGCCCGGGTGCCGGCTTACTCTCCCGAAGCCGTTTCAGAACATGCGGTGGCGCTTATCATGGCGCTCGATCGCAACATCCACCGTGCCTATGCGCGGGTTCGCGAGGGCAATTTCGCGCTCGAGGGGCTCTTGGGCTTCAACCTCCATGGTCGCACCGTGGGGATCGTCGGGACGGGTCGCGTCGGCACCAGCCTTGCCAAGATCATGCTCGGCTTCGGCTGCAAGGTCATCGCTTATGATGTCATGGCCAACGAGGGGTGCGCTGCGATGGGCGTCACTTATACGACGCTCGAAAATCTGCTGAGCCAGGCCGACATCGTGTCCCTTCACTGCCCGCTTACCGACGCGACACGGCATCTCATCGATGCGGCAGCGATTGGTCTCATGAAGCACGGTGCGATGCTCATCAATACCAGCCGCGGCGGCATGATCGACACGGCGGCGGTGATCCAGGGGCTGAAGAGCGGCGCGATCGGTTATCTCGGGCTCGATGTCTATGAGGAGGAAGACGATCTCTTTTTCGAGGATCTATCCAGCGCGGTGATTCAGGACGATGTTTTTGAACGGCTGCTGATGTTCTCGAACGTGCTCGTGACCGGCCACCAGGGCTTTTTCACAAAGGAAGCCCTGAGCGCGATCGCCGCGACCACCATGGCTAATTTGTCGACGTTCGAGGCAAGCGGACAAGCGACCTACCAACTCGCCGCTTGAACGCGCGTCCCTTCGCAGACGCGCTCCGTGAGCACCGGTAGGTACTTCCCGACGCTGGTACCTCCGATTGGGGGTTTTAAGGTGTTGCGACGTGCAATCTGAGGATCATCCGATGCAGTTCCCCCATTCGATCGTCGCGGTGTTCGACGATCACGAAGAAGCCGATGCCGCCGTCAAGGCGCTGGCAGCGTCGGGTTTCGAGTTCCGCCGACTGAGCGTCGTCGGCAAAGGCTATCACACGAGCGAGACCGCGACCGGCTTCTACAATAGCGGCGACCGGATGCGCTTCTGGGGATCGCGTGGCGCGTTCTGGGGCAGCCTCTGGGGTCTGTTCCTCGGCGGACTTTACGCGACGGTGCCGATGGTCGGCGGCGTTGTGCTGCTCGGCCATCTGGCTGCCGCCGGGATATCCGCGATCGAAGGTGCCATCGCACTTGGCGGCGCCGGTGCCCTCGTGGCAGGCCTCGCGAGCCTTGGAATCCCCGAGGCTAGCATCGTCACCTATCAGGCCGAGGTAGCCGCAGACGGCTTTCTGGTCATGGCGCATGGCACAGCGGGCGAAATGGATCGTGCGCGCGCGACGCTAGAGACTCTGTCGCCGCGGCGGATCACTGTTCACGATGCGGACCAGGCTGCATCTGCTCCAGCCCTGGCCGCGGTGACCGATCGCGCGGACTGACGATCGTGACCGTCGATCCTGCCAGGCCGCCGGTGGCGGCTCCTTTCTGGACCGAACCGGTCGAGGTAGTGTTGGCCAAGCTCGGCGCCTCGCGCGACGGGCTCAAAGGATCGGAGGCAACCGAGCGTCTCAGGCAGCACGGCGCGAACAGCGACGCGGTCGGGAAGCGGACAGGTCCCGTCCGCGCGATTGCGCGGCGCCTGCTAGAGCCGCTGTCTTTGATCCTGCTCGGCGCCGGGATCGTATCGGTGGCAACGGGCGACGCAATCGGCGGTTCGATCATCGTCGTCATCCTCGCTTTTTCTGTGCTGCTCGACACCTATCAGGAAGGACAGGCGGTCCATGCGGCCGAGATCCTGCGCCAGTCGGTCGCAATCTCGGCGACCGTCCGGCGCGACGGCGCCTTTGTGCAGGTCCCGATCGACACGGTCGTGCCGGGTGATATCGTACGCATTCAGGCGGGTGATATCATCCCGGCCGACGGCCTTATCCTCGACAGCAGCGCCTTCACCGCGAATGAGGCGGCGCTAACCGGCGAACCCTATCCGGTCGAGAAAAGGCTTGGAGTGGTCACGGGCACGTCGGCGGCGGAAGCGTCGAACGCACTGTTCCGCGGTGCGATTGCGCAAACGGGGTGCGCGACCATGCTAGTTGTCGGCACCGGGCCCGACACCGTATTCGGATCGGCCGCGGCCGCGCTGGCGACCGCGGAGGGCCCGTCGCCGTTCGAGCGCGATCTCCACGGCTATGGCTTGCTGACGACGCGGCTGACGCTCGCGCTCGTCGTGATCGTGCTCGCCACCAGCATCTTCCTCGGCCGGCCGCTGCTGCAGTCGCTGCTGTTCGCGGTCGCGCTGGCGGTTGGCCTTACGCCGGAATTGCTGCCGATGATCACGACCGTCACGCTGTCGCGCGGGGCGATGCGAATGGCGAAGCGGAAGGTCATCGTGAAGCGGCTCGCCTCGATTCACGATCTCGGCGCGATGACGATCCTGTGTACCGATAAAACGGGTACGCTCACCTCCGCCCAGATCAGCTTGGCACGAAGCATTGCGCCCTCCGGTGCGGACGGCCCCGAGCCGGCCCGGCTAGGCGCCATTGCCGCCGCGCTCGGTGGCGGCCAGGGGGCGCTCGATCTGGCGTTGGTGGCGGCGTCGGCTAAGGCGGTCGAGGGTTGGACGCTCGCCGCGCAAGGGGTGTTCGATTTCGATCGGCGGCTCGGGTCGGTCCTGGCCCAAGGTCCCGATGGGCCGGTCCTGATCCTGAAAGGCGCACCGGAAGCCGTCCTGACCGCCTGCGCGCAGGGCCGCTCGGGCGCCGGCGCGACGCCGCTCGATCCCGAAGCCCGCGACGCGGTGGTACGCCAGGTCCTGTTGCTTGCCGGGCAAGGATTGCGTGCGATCGCCATCGCGTCGCGGCCTTGGGTCGGCGCCATCCACGCACCCGAGACCGAAGACGAGGCCGACCTCGTATACGAAGGGCTGTGCGCGTTTGCCGATCCCCCGAAAGCGACCGCGCATGCGGCGGTCACACGGCTAAAGGCGGCGGGAATCCAGCTGAAGATCCTGTCGGGCGACGATCCGGTCGTGGTTGGGCGGCTTGCAGGGCTGGTCGGGCTCGCCACGCGGAAAACCCTGTCGGGCGCCGACATCGCCCGGCTCAGCGACGATGCGCTGGCTGTGCAGGTCCGCAGCGTCCATACCTTTGGTCGGTTGGCGCCCGACCAGAAGGCACGGCTGGTCCGCGCGCTCCAGACAGGCGGCGCGGTGGTCGGGTATCTCGGCGACGGGATCAATGATGCGCCGGCGCTCAAACTCGCCGATATCGGCTTGTCGGTAGCGGGCGCCGCGAGCGTCGCCCAAGCGTCGGCGGACATGATCCTGCTCGACAGCGATCTGGGGGTCGTTGCCGACGGCGTCGAAGAGGGGCGGCGGACCTTCGCCAACATCCTCAAATATGTGCGCATGGGCGCGAGCTCGAACTTCGGCAACATGCTGTCGATGGCAGCCGCCTCGCTATTCCTGCCCTTCCTGCCAATGCTCCCGACGCAGATCCTGCTCAACAATTTGCTCTACGATGTATCGGAGATCGGCATTCCGTTCGACGGGGTCCGGCCCGAAGCAGTCGCGCGACCCCAGGTCTGGGACATGCGCGCGCTAATTCGGTTCGCCGCGGTGATGGGCCCGTTATCGTCGGCGTTCGATCTGTTGACCTTTGCCGGGCTCTCGCTCGTCTTTCACGCAGCGCCTGCGGAATATCGGACGGCATGGTTCCTGGAGACGATGGCGACCCAGATCCTGGTGATCTTCATCATCCGCACCAATGGTCGCCCCTGGGCGGATCTGCCGCGACCGGCACTGGCAGTCTCGTCGCTGGGCGCCCTTCTCGTCGCGCTGGCGCTCCCGTTCACGCCTGCGGGCCAGTGGTTCGGCTTCGTTGCGCCGCCGCTCGAGGTCGTCGCCGGGCTCGGGCTGGTCACGATTGCCTATCTGGTCTCGGCCGAACTCCTCAAGACCTTCCTGTTCGACCACATGCCACGCAAGCACGTGCGTGGCCTTCGCCGTCGGCGAGCGCGCTAGCGTGGTACTGCTGCGGTGGATCTGGCACGCCATGTTGCGCCATACCGGTCTGGTCCTCGGCATGGCGGCGATTGCAGTGGTATTCGGGGCAGTTGCCCGGATCGGCGATCTTGGGGCGTTTGCCGCGCTGTTGCGACGGGCCCGACCCGGCTGGCTGCTGGTTGCTGCTGTATTACAGGCGTCGACCTATCTGTGCGTCGCCAGCGGATGGAAGTTCGTCCTGACGGCGGCCGGTTCGCCGCGGTCGTTCCGACGGCTCTATCCGGTCGCCATCGGCAAATTGTTCGCAGATCAGGTCGTTCCCGTCGCCGGCATGGGCGGTAACCTGTTTGTCGTCGAGCGGCTGACAGCATTGGGCGTGGACCGTGGCGTCGCGGTGGCCGCGCTGCTGATCTCGATGACCGGCTTCTACGCGGCCTACAGCGCCTGCGCGCTCGGGATGCTGACCCTCCTTTGGAGCAAAGGCATCGCCTCGCTTTGGATGACCGGCTTCGTGCTTGTCTTCCAGGTCGTGGCGCTTGCCATTCCGGGGCTCGCCATCTGGATCCGCCAGCGCGGCTTACGCCCCCTCTCGCCTGCCCTTTCCCGTTTCGCCGTGGTACGCAACCTGCTCCTGATCGTTGCCGAAGCGCCCAAGTCCTTGCTTGTTAACCGCGGCCTAATCGGTCGCGCTGTGGCGGCGAACGGTCTTGTCTTCTTCCTTGATGCGGCAAGCTTGCTGGTCTGCTTCCGCGCTCTCGGACAGGATGTCAGTTTCTCGGTCGCGTTCGTCGCGGTGATGGTCGCCTCGATGATCGCCACATTGGGTCCGATACCGCTTGGGCTCGGCACATTCGAAGCCGGCGCGACGGGGATGCTTAGTCTTATGGGCGTTTCTGTAGAAGCAGCGCTTGCGGCGACCCTGCTTCTTCGCGTGTTCACGCTCTGGCTGCCGTTGCTGCCCGGATACCTGCTGATCCGAAGGGTCTTGCGCACAAAGGGCGAGACCCTCTCACCTGCGTAGTTTCCGACGCTGGTGGCGCGTCCCCGCCCCTGCAACTTGGGACCTGCGGCGAGACGTCGCGGCGTGACCCGCTCGATCGAGCAATCGGGAGACATTGTGTGACCTACGCAACACTGATGGTGCATCTGGATGCGGGTTGCACCAACGCGCCGCTCCTCGCGATTGCCGCCAGCCAGGCCGAGCGCTTCGCCGCGGGCGTGATCGGGATCGCCGCCGGGCAGCCTGCCCAGATCGGCAATTGCGACGGCTTTTACTCTGGCGACTTCGCGGTCGCCGAGCGCGATATCGTCGATGACGAGCTCAAACGCTCGGAGACAGAGTTCCGGAACTGCGTGGCGCTCGAGCCGTATGTGCTCGAGTGGCGCTCGGTTCCGGCGCTCGAGCCGATCGCCCACGTCGTCGCCGCCGAGGCGCGGTCCGCCGATCTCTTGATCACCGGGGTCGGGAAAGGCAGCCGCAACAACGGCAATACGCATGCCGATACCGGCGACCTCGTCCTGCGGGCAGGCCGGCCGGTGCTCGTCGTTCCTCCCGCTGCAGCACCGGGCGTGTTCGCGACCGTGATGGTCGCGTGGAACGACTCTCGGGAATGCCGCCGGGCGATCGCCGATGCGCTTCCCTTCCTCAAACGCGCCGACCGTGTCGTCGTCGCAGCGGTGACGGCCGAGATGACCGATGCGCATATCGAGGTCCGGCAGGTCATTGCCTGGCTCGAGCGCCACGGCGTCACAGCGGACCGGCATCTCTCGCCCCTGGGTGGCAACGTCACCGAGCGACTGTCGAAGATCGCCACCGAACACGATGCCGACCTGATCGTGGCTGGCGCCTATGGCCACAGCCGAATTCGGGAGTGGGGATTCGGCGGCGTGACGCGCGACATGCTGCTCAGCGACAATCGCTGCGCCTTACTGTCGAACTGATCATCGTGTCTGCGCTGTCCGAAGACCCGACGCCCGCACACGAGATCGTCGAACATCTGGCGCTGACGCTCCATGCCGACCCGTCCCGGGTGGTGATCCGGCCGTTCATGCCGGCGTACGATCCGCCTGCGTTCGCGACTCCCGGAGTGTCCCGAGCGCAACGGATCGCCAATCGGGTGCTGAGCCTGGATGGACCCGAGCTGGATCATGAATGGGAGCGCGTATTGAGCGGGTTGGCCGATCGACACCGCGATATCGAGCACACGCTGGCACGTCGGTATCATGAGGTGAACGGGCCGGTGATCGATGCCACTGCCGTTGCGCCGCGGCAGGCGCTGCTGATCGGCGGGTATTTCAGCGAGGAATATTCGTTCGAGGCGGCCGCTTTGTTCAACCCAAGCATCGTCGCGCATCCCGATCAGTCGGCGGTCGCGCCCGACGCGATGCGGTTCATCCTGTCGCTGCGCGGCGTCGGCGAAGGCCATATCTCCTCGGTGACCTTTCGCACCGGCGTATGGGCTGGCGACGGGTCTGTGGTGCTTGATCCTCCCAGCGCCCAGGCGATCTCGCCGCGCATCGAATTGATCCCCGGCGGCGCGCCCGAAGATCCCGGAGTGCGGTTGTATTGCGACGGCAGCCACGATCTTTCGGAAGTTGTCATCTACCCGATCACCGATCGCCAGCGTCAGGGGATCGAGGATCTCAGACTGGTGCGCTTCGTCAATGACGACGGAATCGTCACGTATTTCGGGACCTATACCGCATTCGGCGGCGGCCTGGTCCGTCAGGAGCTGCTGCGCACGACGGACTTTGCAACCTTCGAGCTAAGTGGCCTTCGCGGCGATGCGACAGTCAACAAGGGCATGGCGCTGTTCCCGCGCAAGATTCATGGCCGCTACGTCATGCTCAGCCGGCAGGATCATGAAAATATTTGGCTGCTGACCTCAGACGATCTGTACGAGTGGAACGGCGGCACCAGGACGGTGGCGCCCCTATGGCCGTGGGAGTTTGTGCAGGTCGGCAATTGCGGCTCGCCGATCGAAATCGACGAAGGCTGGCTGGTGATCACGCACGGTGTCGGCGCAGTCCGCAACTACTGCATCGGTGCCTGCCTGCTCGACAAGGATGATCCGTCGAAGGTGCTGGCACGGATGCGGCATCCCCTGCTGCGGCCCCGCCGCGCCGAACGCGACGGCTACGTGCCCAACGTTATCTACAGCTGCGGCGCGGTCCTGAAGGAGCGAACGCTCCTGCTGCCGTATGCCATCGCGGACAGTTTCACGACCTTCGCCAAGGTCGAGGTCGGCAATCTGCTCGCCGCTATGGAATGGGAATAGGTACTTCCCGAGGCTGATGCGCCAGTCCCTAGCTGCGTAGATCCCAAGCTCAGATCTCCTGAAAAAGCAGGCTCATCGCTTCGATATCGGATCGCGGCGTCGGTCTCAACATGCTGGAATTGACCGATGGACGCTATGGTAACACAACCACAGCCCAAAGCCCTGAGCGATGGCGAGCTGGGCTTGCTGGACGCCTATTGGCGCGCCTCGAACTATATCTCGGTCGGGCAGCTCTATCTCTACGACAATCCGATGCTGCGCGAGCCGCTGACGCTCGCCCATGTGAAGCCGCTGGTAGTCGGCCATTGGGGCACGAGCCCGGGCCAGAATTTCATCTACACCCATCTCAATCGGGTGATCGTCGAGCATGATCTGAACATGCTCTATGTCGCGGGGCCCGGGCATGGCGGCCCGGCGATCGTCGGCCATACCTATCTCGAGGGATCGTATAGCGAGGTCTATCCGAACATCAGCCAGGACATGGCCGGCCTGAAAAAGCTGTTCACGCAATTTTCCTTTCCGGGCGGCATCTCCAGCCATGTCGCCCCCTCGACGCCGGGGTCGATCCACGAGGGCGGCGAGCTCGGCTATTCGCTCGCGCACGCGTTCGGCGCGGTGTTCGACAATCCCGACCTGATCGTCGCGTGCGTGGTCGGCGACGGCGAAGCTGAGACCGGGCCGCTGGCGACTGCCTGGCATTCGAACAAGTTTCTCGATCCCGTGGGCGACGGCGTCGTCCTGCCGATCCTGCATCTCAACGGCTACAAGATCAGCAGCCCGACCGTTCTGGCACGTATTCCGCATTACGAGATCGAGCAGTTCTTCCGGGGATGTGGCTGGAATCCGATCTTCGTCGAAGGCTCAGATCCGATGACGATGCACCGGCAGATGGCCGCCGCTACCGACCAGGCGATCGCGCAGATCCATGCAATTCAGGCAGAGGCGCGCGGCAACGGCCTTAGCGAGCGCCCTCATTGGCCAATGATCGTGCTGCGCTCGCCCAAAGGCTGGACCGGACCGAAGACAGTCGACGGACTGCCGGTGGAAGGCACCTTTCGCTCGCATCAGGTGCCATTGATCGTCGACGCGGCGCATCCGGAAAACGTCGCCCTGCTCGAAGAATGGATGAAGAGCTACCGCGCCGAGGAACTGTTCGACGAGGACGGCCGATTGATCCCCGACCTTGCCGCGCTCGCGCCTAAGGGCGATCGGCGAATGGGTTCGAACCCCCACACCAATGGCGGAATGTTGCTGCGCGACCTGCGCATGCCGGACTTTCGCGATCATGCGTTCACGATCGAAGCGCCGGGATCGCGCGAGGCGCAGGACATGCGCGTGCTCGGATACTTCCTGCGCGACGTGGTCAGCCTCAACGATGAGGCGCGCAATTTTCGCATCTTCGGGCCCGACGAGACGCTGTCGAACATGCTCAGCGGCGTATTCGAAGTGACCGACCGCCAGTGGGACGCCGAAGTCGTTCCAGGCGATGAGTCGCTCGCCCCCGCAGGCCGCGTGCTTGACGGCATGCTCAGCGAGCACCAATGCCAGGGCTGGCTAGAGGGCTATCTGCTGACCGGACGTCACGGACTGTTCGACAGCTACGAAGCCTTCATCCGCATCGTCGATTCGATGTTCAGCCAGCATGCCAAGTGGCTCAAGGTCACATCCGAGCTACCTTGGCGACGCGACAGCGCCTCGCTCAACTATATCCTGTCGTCGCACGTCTGGCAGCAGGACCATAATGGCTTCACGCACCAGGATCCTGGGTTTCTCGACCATGTGATCAACAAAAAGGCCGATATCGTCCGCGCCTATCTGCCGCCGGATGCCAACTGCCTGTTGTCGGTGGTCGATCACTGCTTGCGAAGCCGACAATATGTGAATGTCGTGATCGCCGGCAAACATGCGCTTCCGCAGTGGCTGACCATGGACCAAGCGATCGCGCACTGCACGCAGGGGATCGGCATCTGGCAATGGGCGAGTAACGACCAGGGCGGCGAGCCCGATGTGGTCATGGCATGCTGTGGCGACACGCCGACACTCGAGGTGCTGGCCGCGGTCTCGATCCTACGCGAACATCTGCCCGAGGTGCGCGTGCGCGTGATCAACGTCGTCGACCTGATGCGGCTCCAGCCATGTGCCGAGCATCCGCATGGTCTGAGCGACGCCGACTATGACTCGCTGTTCACCCGGGACACGCCGATCGTCTTCGCGTTCCACGGCTATCCCGGGCTCGTGCAGCGGCTGACCTACCACCGCGCAAATCGAAACCTGCGCGTGCGGGGCTATCAGGAAGAGGGCACGATCACGACGCCCTTCGACATGCGCGTTCAGAACGGTATCGATCGCTTCCACTTGGTCCAGGATGCGGTGGATGCGTTGCCCGTGCTTGGCAGCAAGGGCGCCTATCTCAAGCAGCAGATGCGTGACAAATTGGTCGAACATGATCGTTATATCGATGCGCATGGCGAAGATCTCCCCGAGATTCGCAGCTGGAAGTGGGGTGTGCGCGGGTGAGATCGCATTCCCTAGTCGCGACGGCGGCGCAGTTGCTCGCCAGCGACAAGGGTCTGCTGGCGATCGACGAGAGCATCGCTACCTGCAACGCGCGCTTCGCAACGCTGGGCATACCGCAAAGCGAGGAGAGCCGGCGCGCGTATCGCGAGATGCTGCTCACGACGCCGCGGCTCTCCGGTTCGATCAGCGGCGCGATCCTGTGCGACGAGACGTTCCACCAATCCACCGCGAACGGCACCGCCTTCCTCGGCCTGCTAGCCGAGTCCGGTATCCTGGCCGGCATCAAGGTTGACCTTGGGGCGGTGCCGCTGGCGGGGCGGGCGGGCGAGACAGTGACTGAAGGCCTCGACGGATTGCGGCAGCGGCTGGCCGGCTATGCCGAGCTGGGAGCCCGCTTCGCCAAATGGCGCGCGGTCTTCCGGATCGGTCGGGAGACACCCAGCATGATGTCGATCCATGCCAACGTGCACGCTCTGGCGCGCTATGCGGCACTTTGTCAGGAGGCCGGGCTGGTTCCTATCGTTGAACCCGAAGTCGTGATGGACGGTGCGCACTCGATCGAGCGGTGTGGGTCGGTCACCGAGGCGGTGCTGCACGCGGTCTTCCGCGCGCTATACGCGCAGGATGTCACGCTCGAAGGCATGATCCTGAAGCCGAACATGGTGCTTCCCGGCGCATCGTGCCCCGATCCGGTATCGCATGAGGACGTCGCCTACGCGACGATCGACTGCTTATTACGATCGGTGCCGGCGGCGGTACCGGGGGTTACCTTTCTTTCGGGTGGACAGCCCGCCGAACCGGCCTCGGCAAGGTTGAACGCGATGAACGGCCGATCGAAGGATGCCATGCCTTGGGCGCTGTCCTTCTCCTTTGCCCGCGCGGTCCAGCAGCCAGCCCTCGATCTCTGGGGCGGCAGGGCCGAGAACGTGGACGTCGCGCAACACGCCCTTGAGCTTCGAGTGGCCATTAATCGGGCAGCGTGTCGGGGTGCCTATAGGCCTTCGATGGAGCACGACGATACCAGCTCCAGCGCGCTCCGCGCGGTGTTCGCGCCGCGTCGCGGACCGTCTGGATCGAGTGCATGAACATGGCCATGACCACGAAACGCAACTCCGCCGATCCGGGCGCAGTCGTGCTGGTGCTCAACAGCGGATCCTCCTCGCTGAAGATTGGCCTGTACGAGGTCGGCGCCTCCCAACTGTCGGAGCTCCTAACCGACGACATCGAAACGGGCTCAAAAGACGAAAATCCCTTCGAGCGGATCGATCGTCTCATTGCGAAGAATGCATTGCCAGCGCCGGTCGCGATCGGTCACCGGATCGTCCATGGCGGACCCAATCTCACCGCACATTGTCGGATCGATTCCGCCGTGCTGCTGCATCTCGAGGCGGCAGCGATCTTCGCGCCGCTCCACGATCCAGCCTCGCTGGCGTTGATTCACCAGGCAGTCGCGCACTATCCGACACTCCCACAGATCGCCTGTTTCGATACCGCGTTCCACGCGACTCTCCCGGAACTCGCCTATACCTTGCCGCTTCCGCGCGCCCTGCGGAGCGAAGGCGTGCGGCGCTATGGCTTTCACGGCCTGTCGTGCGAATCCGCGGTGGAGGCGCTGAGGCCAGATCTGCCTGACCGCGTGGTCCTCGCCCATCTCGGCAATGGCGCGAGCATCACCGCGATAAAGGGCGGACGATCGATCGATACGAGCATGGGACTGACCCCATCGGGCGGTGTGATCATGGGAACGCGTAGCGGCGATCTCGACCCGGGCGTCCTGCTCTTCCTCATGCGGGAAAAGAAGCTGGATGCGACGTCGCTCGAGCAGCTGATCGACCAGCAGTCAGGGCTTTTCGGTATCTCCGGCTGCTCGGGCGACATGCGCGTACTCGAGGAAAAGGCGAGCGAGGAGGCGGACGCGCGGCTTGCCGTCGATATGTTCTGCTACTCGGCAAGCAAACAGGTTGCCGGCATGATCGCAGCGCTGGGCGGGATCGACCTGCTCGCCTTCACCGGCGGTATCGGAGAACATGACGCGCACGTACGATCAGCGATCTGCGCGCGTCTGAAATGGGCGGGCGACTTTGCGGTCCGCGTGGTTCCCGCCAAAGAGAATGCACAGATCGCCCGCCACTGCGTCGCCATTATGGCACAGGACGGCGCGCAAGTCTGAGGTTAGACGGACGCAAAAGCATCGCGCCGAACCCGCATGTCGCGTTGGCACGGCGATAGGCGACCCCGGCCTGCACCTCCTAGGATCGGAAAGTACGCAGGTGCGCGGGTCGGGTACGTGTTTTCCGATGCCAGACGATCGGCACCGCCCACTCTACCGACATACTCGATCGCGAGCCGAGACCGGCGGCGAGCCAGGAAATCATGATGTATATCGAAAATGCGGAATTCCGGTATGTGCAGCAGCGCGTCGTGCAGTCGCTGCGCATGGCGCGCGCGGCCGCTGACCGTTGCGCACGCACTGTCCACGAGGATCTCGCAGCCCGGTACGCCACACGCCTCGAGACAATTATCGAGACACGTGAGGGGCGGACTCTTGGGTCGATTTCCTTCGACCGACAGTCCTCACCGCTGACGTCGACGCTTGTCGGGCTGGTGTCGCCCTTCGCATTGCCGCCAATGATGCAGCAACCACAGTGAGCGTCCGGCTCGTCGCGATACTTGTCGCCCTGGCCAGCACGACGGCCGCCATCGGGCAGAGCCTGCCCGTTGCAGTGGACGGACAGATCGAACGCATGAAGCCGGGCGAGTTCTTATGGGCACCCCAGATCGCACCCGAGGGTCCTGTCACCGTCATCGTCAGCTTGAAGACGCAGCGGGCCTACGCCTATCGGAACGGCGTTCCGATCGGCGTGTCGACGATTTCGAGCGGCACGCGCGGTCACGCGACGCCGACGGGCGTCTTCACCGTGCTGCAAAAAGCGGTGGATCATAAGTCGAACCTCTACTCCGACGCGCCGATGCCTTTCATGCAACGCCTGACCTGGGGTGGCATCGCGATGCACGCCGGCAATCTTCCCGGCTATCCGGCGTCGCATGGCTGCATCCGTCTTCCCCGTGCCTTCGCCAAATTGCTCTATGGAATAACGCGCTTGGGCATGACGGTGGTCATCACCGACGATGCCGCGGTGCCGGTCGCGGTGCCCACCCCTCCGCTTCTCTCAGGGAAGGCCGAAGCAGCCGCGAGCCCCTTCGTCTGGCACCCCGAGCGTGCCCCGACCGGCCCGGTCTCAATAGTCGTGAGCGGTCGCGACCGGCGATTGATCGTTCTGCGGAACGGCGTCGAGATCGGTTCCAGTGATATTGCCGTCGACGACCCGGTTACCGTGACCGAAGCCTTCACGCTGGGATCGAGGGATGCCAGCGGCGCGCATTGGCTTCGTCTGCCGTTACCCGGACAGGCTCCGGGTGCCTCGGCCGAGCTTTCGCCGGAGGACGAGGCCAAAGGACATCTTCCTCCGGGGTTCGGCGCGTTGTTGGAGACGGTCCTTACGCCGGGCACGACCTTGCTGATCACCCGCGACACGCTGAAGGATGCGGGCACCGGCGAGCCTCTCACCGTCATCGCGACCGATGGACCGTAAACGCGGCGGGTCACCGTCCCACGGCATCGGTCGTTCGTTACCCCCGATCGACGAAAAGACTTTCCACAGCGGCCGCGTGGCGCTCGGCCAAGGCCGTGCTGCACAGGACACGGGCTTTCTCTTCGACCGCAAACAACGTCTCAGCCGCGTAGAGTTGATCGAGCGGATCGACGATCGCGTCGAAATGGGTGTGGCCGCCATCGCGCATGCCGAAGATCGACAGGAGATAGGCGTCGAACGCCTGATGCAACGATTGCCACTGCCCCTGCTCTTCGAGCCAGGCCCGCGTCGTGGCCGACGTCGAAAAGGTCGCAAAACGCTTGCCGTTCAGAATCGCGTCCGGGATGTGGTTCTTGATATCGCGCGGCGTCAGCGCCTCCCCGAGCACTCGATCGACATAGCCCTTGATAATTGCTGGCGGCATGCCGAACCACAGAGGATAGATGAACACGATTACGTCGGCCCCGTACAAAAGTCCGAGCTCGCGCGACACATCTCCCGAAAGATGATTTGTCGGAAGGCCGGGGAGTCTGTCGGCGTGCAGGCGGGGATCGAAGTCGAGAGCGTAGAGGTCGCGCAACACGACCTCCTGCCCGCAATCGCGGACGACCTCGCAATAGCGCTCGGCAATCGCGCGGTTGAAGCTATGGGTAGCGGGATGGCCCAATACGACGACATGGCGAAGCGGGGCATGGGTTGCGGTGTTCATGGAAAATCTCCGATGAACCGACTTAGCCACCAACGCGAGAGCTTGCGCTTGTGGAGTTTACGTACAGGCCTTGGCCGGTGAACCGTCTAGCGCCTCGCGTGCGTGCGTTCGCGGGCGTTGCCTCCTGTGTCGCCGGCTTCGTCGATGCGGTCGGTTTTCTCGCCCTCGGCGGTTTCTTTGTATCGTTCATGAGCGGCAACACGACGCGCATGGGGGTTGGCCTCGCGGACCGCGCGCACGACGGACTGGTCGCTATCGGGTTGATCGGCACGTTCGTCCTCGGAGTGATCCTCGGGTCCACGATCAGCCGGATCGCCGGCCGCCATCGGCGCACATGGGTATTGCTCGTCGTGGCCACTCTTCTCGCAGCGGCGATCGCGCTGCACACCGTCGGCGGACGCACGCTCGCGTTCACCGCGATGGCTCTGGTGATGGGCGCCGAGAATGCCGTGTTCGAACGCGACGGCGACGTGCAGATCGGCCTAACCTATATGACCGGTACGCTCGTCAAGCTCGGCCAGCGGCTTGCCGGTGCGGTCGCTGGCGGCGAGCGCTGGGCCTGGCTTCCCTACCTCGCGCAGTGGCTGAGCCTCGCGACAGGCGCCTTGTCCGGAGCGTTGCTCTATCCCTACGTCGGAATTTCAGCGTTGTGGCTGCCCGTGATCGTGTTGTTGGCGTTGTCCGCCGCCGCGCGCCGGCTCGATCATCCCTGAGCGCGGCCGGCCCCATTCGAAAGCGCACTGATCTCGACGCAGACGCGCTTCGCTTCTTCCTCGACCTCAAGCAGATATTGCTGAGCGAAATGATCGCTCATGTCCGCGGTGATATGGTCAAAGCTGACGTGTGACTGCTTCCGCATGCCAAAGGCATGAACGAGATACAGGTCGACCACCTGACGCAGGGCCATCGGCTGGCCCTGCTCGTCAAGCCACACGTTGGTGGTGGCAGATGTCGTAAAGCTCAGCAGCGTCTTGTGGCCGAGCAATGCGGTCGGGCCGCCCTCGTGTACTGTCTGCGGCCTGACACCGGCTCCTAGCACGCGCTCGATATAGCCCTTCAGCATTGCCGGCGGGGTGCCGAACCAGATCGGATAGACCAGCACGAAAACCTCGCAGCCGGCCAGTTCCTGTAATTCCCGCGCGACATCACGAGCTGGCGCGAATGCCTGGTCGGAGGGCTGCTCGTCAATCTTGAGCACCGGATCGAAGCCCATCGCATAGAGATCGCGGATCACAGCGTCGTGCCCTGCAATTCGTACCGTCTCAGCGTAGCGCAACGCAATTGAATGATCGAAGCTATGCCGGTCGGGGTTGCACACGATTACGGCGTGACGGCCTCCCCGATGCTGGTTGTTTTCTGGCAGGGGCTGCATTGCCGATGCCGGGGCGAATTGCGCGATGGATGTCATGTCGTCTCCTGACCCTCTGCGTCGCATCGCCCGCGCCGAAGATCGGCGTGTTCGCGCGAGCGGCAGATCGCCGTTGCAAGCTGCAGGATAGGTGAGCCGGGATGAAGTGCTCAGCCTCGGGAACTACGCATCCGATCCTCAGAGCTGCATCGATCGAGGATCAGGTGATCTGTAGGTAGTTCCCGAGGCTGCACCGCGGCCCCAGCAGAAGCCTAAATCGGCGGACGATCAACGCCATACCGGCGTGCCCCGATTTTGCAGGATGGGATCGACGTGCTGCGGCGCGCCCCCAGGTTCGTTCCAGAAGGAAGCTCGCATGACCTATCAAAGCCTCAATCCGTTCGATGGGAAGACGCTGCAGAGCTTCGCGGACATTGCCGACGCGGAGCTGGAGACGAAGCTCGCGACGGCGCAGACCTGCTACGAGGGCTGGCGTCTGAAGAGCTATGCCGAGCGCGCAACGATTCTCAACAAGGCTGCTGAGCTGCTCCACGCGCAGGTCGATACCTTCGCTCACACGATGACGCTCGAGATGGGCAAGCGTATCGGCGAGGCGCGCGGCGAAGTGGAGTTCAGCGCGCGAATCCTCGCCTATTACGCCAAGAATGCCGAGCGCTTCCTGGCCCCCGTCAAGCTCGACCCGACCGTCGGCGAAGCGCATATGGAGAGCAGCCCGATCGGCGTGATCTTCTGCGTCGAGCCGTGGAATTTCCCCTATTACCAGCTGGCGCGGATCGCTGGCCCGCATCTGATGGCTGGCAATGTGCTGGTAGTGAAGCATGCCGGAATCGTTCCGCGGTGCGCGATCGCCTTCGAGCAGTTGCTGATCGAGGCGGGTGCGCCGGCCGGCCTCTATACCAACCTCCTGATCTCACACGACCAGTCCAACCGGATCATCGACGATCCCCGCGTCAAGGGCGTCGCGCTGACAGGTAGCGTCGCTGCCGGACAGAGCATCGCGGCGCGCGCGGGCAAGAACCTGAAGATCTCGTCGATGGAATTGGGCGGCAGCGACGCGTTCATCGTGCTCGACGACGCCGATCTCGACCACACCATTCCCTGGGCGGTGTGGGGGCGGATGTACAATACCGGCCAGACCTGTTGCGCCGCCAAGCGCTTCATCGTCGTGGAGTCGGTCGCCGATGCGTTCCTCGCGCGCTTCCAGGCCGTGCTGTCGGCGCTCAAGGCGGGCGACCCGCTCGACGAGACCACCACCCTAGGGCCGCTCTCGAGTGAACCAGCGTTGGTCCAGCTGCTCGGCCAAGTCGACGCTGCCGTCGCCGCTGGTGCGAAAGTGCTGATCGGTGGCAAGCGCGTCGATCGACCGGGATCGTTCATGCAGCCGACGATCCTGACCGACATCGCGCCCGACAACCCTGCCTTCCGCGACGAGTTCTTCGGCCCCGTCGCCTCCTTTTACCGCGTGAAGGACGAGGCTGCAGCGATCGCGCTCGCCAACGATTCCGACTTCGGGCTTGGCGGGTCGGTGTGGACCCAGGACGAGGCGCGCGGCCGCCGCGTCGCCAGCGCGGTCGAGACGGGCATGATGTTCATCAACAACATCGACTGGACCGATGCCGAGCTGCCGTTCGGTGGTATCAAGAACTCAGGGTATGGCCGCGAGCTCGGCGACATGGGCATCCAGCAGTTCGTCAACAAGAAGCTGGTCCGCGTCGCGAAGATGGCCGCGCCCGCCTGAACGTGTCCGGGCGGGGCCCGTCCCCGCCCGCCCTCGGCCCTTCAGCACACGGAATTTCAGATGTACGTGAATCTCGCCGTTCTCAAGGAAACGCGCGCGCATGAACGGCGCGTCGCGCTGACCCCATCGGTCGCACCCAAGCTGATCAAGCTCGGCGCCAAGCTCCACATGGAGAGCGGCGCTGGCGCGGCGATCAAGCTCGCCGACAGCGCCTTTGCCGACGTGGCGTTCTGCGACGATCGCGCAGCGATGGTACGCGACGCCGATGTGGTGCTGTCGGTCCAGCCTCCCGCACTCGAAGTGATCGACGCGATGCAGGAAGGCGCGATCCTTGTATCCTTCATCTATGCCCAGAACGAGCCGGCACTCGTCCAGCGTTTGCTCGACCGGGAAATCACCTGCTTCGCCATGGAGCGCGTGCCGCGGATCTCGCGCGCGCAGGCGATGGACGCGCTGTCGAGCCAGTCGGCGCTCGCCGGCTATTATGCGGTCCAGCTCGGCGCCACGCATCTCGCACGCGTGCTGCCCAAGATCACGACCGCCGCCGGCACGATCGGGCCGGCCAAGGTGCTGGTGATGGGTCTCGGCGTCGCCGGGCTTGAGGCGATCGCGACCGCACACCGGCTAGGCGCGGTGGTCGAGGGGTATGACGTGCGCCCCGAAACCGAAGAACAGGCGCAGTCGCTAGGCGCGAGCTTCGTGCGGACCGGCGTCGATGCCCGCGGCAAGGGGGGATACGCGCGCGCCCTCACCACTGAGGAGCAGGCGAAGGTTGCCACGGTGCTCACTGCCCATATTCAGGCCGCGGACCTCGTCATCACCACGGCGGCGATCCCGGGTCGGGCCTCGCCCAAGCTGATCAGCAAGGCGCAGGTCGCCGGGATGAAGGCCGGCGCGGTGATCGTCGATCTCTCGGCCGAGGGCGGCGGCAATTGCGAGGACACCCGAGCGGGGCAAACGATCACGGTCGGCGGCGTGACGATCGTCGCACCGCTCAACGTCCCCTCGCTGCTCGGCGACGATGCGAGCGAGCTCTACGCCAAGAACCAGTACAATCTGCTGCTGCTCATGATGAAGGACAACATCGTCAGCATCGACTGGACCGACGAGGTCCTGCGGCAGACCGCGCTCACGCACGCCGGCAAGCTCTGCGACCCGGCTGCAGCGTCCGCCCCCACTGCCAAAGCCGCGTGAACCGGAGACGATGATGGACTTCCAGATCAGCATGACGGGCTTCGTCGCCCTCTACGTCTTCCTGCTCGCCGGGTTCGCGGGCTGGGTGATCATCGGTCATGTGCCGGCGATCTTGCACACTCCGCTGATGTCGGGCTCGAACTTCGTGCACGGCATTGTCGTGGTCGGCGGGCTCTACACCCTGCTGGGCGCGCGCACCCCGACCGAACAGGCGATCGGCTTCGTGGCGGTGCTGCTCGGCGCCGGCAATGCCGCAGGCGGCTTTGCGGTCACGCGGCGCATGCTGGCGATGTTCCAGATCGCGGAAGTGAAGCCCGCGCGCGCCAAACCCCGTCACACGAAGAAGGGCTGAGGATATGCTCACCTCCCTGCCACCGCTCGTCATCGGCTTGGCCGATCTCGCTGCCGCGTTCCTGTTCCTTTATGGCCTGAAGCGCATGTCGTCGCCTGCGACCGCCTCCTCGGGCATCTTCGTCGCCGGCATCGGCATGGTCGCCGCGATCCTCGCCAGCTTCCTATACGTGTTCGACGTGGGCGAGGCAGCGCGGCCGCATCTCTACGCCAATATCGGCCTGGCACTGGTGGCGCTCGCGATCGGCGGGGGTCTCGCCTGGTGGAGCGGCAAGCGGGTCGCGATGACCGCCATGCCGCAGATGGTCGCGCTCTATAACGGCATGGGCGGCGGCGCGGCCGGCGCGATCGCCGCGGCCGAACTGTTCGGCGACCGCACCAGCGGCGCGACCGAACTCGTCGTGACCCTGCTCGGCGCGCTGATCGGCGCGGTCTCGCTGTCGGGATCGCTGATCGCCTGGGCCAAGCTCGACGGCGTCATCACCAAGCCGTTGCGTTTTCCCGGGCAGCAGGTCGTCAACGCAATCGCCTTGATCGCCACGCTCACGGTCGGCGGCATCGTCGTCGCGGCGGCGTTCGGGGCTGCGGTGCCGTTGCTCAGCCTGCCGATCTGGATCTGCGTGTTCTTCGGTCTCGCCATGCTGTTCGGCGTGCTCATGACGCTGCCGATCGGCGGCGCCGACATGCCCGTCGTGATCTCGATCTTCAACGCTTTCACTGGGCTCGCAGTCGGGCTCGAGGGTTTCGTACTGCAGAACCCCGCGCTGATGATCGCCGGCATGGTGGTCGGCGCCGCCGGACTGCTGCTCACTTTGCTGATGGCCAAGGCGATGAACCGCTCGATCGCCAATGTGGTCTTCACCAATTTCGGCGACGCGCCTAAGCAGAAGCAAGGCGCGGTCGTCGGCAGCCTCAAGCCGGTGCAGGCGGCCGACGCCGGCATTGCTATGCGCTACGCCAAGTCGGTGATCATCGTGCCCGGCTACGGCCTTGCCGTCGCCCAGGCGCAGCAGAAGCTCTTCGAGTTCGTCAAATTGCTGCAGGGCGCGGGCGTTGTCGTGAAGTTCGCGGTTCATCCCGTTGCCGGCCGCATGCCGGGGCAGATGGATGTGCTGCTCGCCGAGGCTGGCGTGCCGTACGACATGATCTTCCAGCTCGACCAGATCAACGATGAGTTCGCGACCACCGATGTCGCGCTGGTGATCGGCGCCAACGACGTCGTCAATCCCGCCGCGCGTACCGACAAGGGCTCGCCGATCTTCGGCATGCCGATCCTCAACGTCGACAAGGCCCGCCACGTTTACGTGGTCAAGCGAGGCGAGGGCAAAGGCTATGCCGGCATCGTCAACGCCCTCTTCTACGGCGACAATTGCGACATGGTTTACGGCGATGCGAAGGTCGCGCTCGTCGCGATGATCGAGGCCGTGCGCGGCCTGACCGCTGCCGCAGCCTGAACCCTCCCCTTTTACCCAAAACCCACGAAGGAAAACCGTCATGGCCAAGACAATGCAGGCTGCCGTCGTCACGGCATTCGGAAAGCCGCTGGTCCTCCAGGAACTGGCGATCCCTACCCCCGGTCCCGGCCAGATCCTCGTCAAGACTGAAGCGTGCGGTGTGTGTCACACCGACCTTCACGCAGCCAAGGGCGACTGGCCGCTCAAGCCCAATCCGCCGTTCATCCCCGGCCATGAAGCGATCGGCATCGTCGTCGCACTCGGCGCGGGCGTTACCACGGTCAAGGAAGGGGACCGGGTCGGCGTGCCGTGGCTTTATTCCGCGTGCGGGCACTGCGAATATTGCCTGTCCGCCTGGGAGACGGTGTGTGGCGAGGCCAAATTTGGCGGCTACACGCAGAACGGTGGCTTTGCCGACTATCTGCTCGCCGACCCCGACTATGTCGCGCACATTCCGCAGGGTTTGAGCGCATTCGAGGCGGCGCCTTTGATTTGCGCCGGGATCACCACCTACAAGGGCATCAAGGAAACCCAGGCCAAGGCGGGGGAATGGGTCGCCATTTCGGGCTGTGGTGGGCTCGGCCATATGGCAATCCAATATGCCAAGACGATGGGTCTGAACGTGGTCGGGATCGACATCGATGACGGCAAGCTCGCGCACGCCACCCGCCTCGGCGCGGATCTCGTGATCAACGCCAGGACACAGAATCCCGCGGAGGTACTGAAGAAGGAAACCGGCGGCGGCGCGCACGGTGTGCTGATCACCGCGCCCTCGCTTGCGGCGTTCAAGCAGGGTGTCGAGATGACCCGCAAGCGCGGCACCTGCGTGCTCGTCGGCCTGCCGCCCGGCGAGTTTCCCGTGCCGCTGTTCGACGTCGTTGCCAATTGCATCACGGTGCGCGGATCGTTTGTCGGCACGCGCAAGGACATGGCGGAGTGCCTCCGATTCGCTGCCGACGGCAAGGTCAAGGCCGATATCGAGCTGCAGCCGCTCTCGGCGATCAACACCGTGTTCGATCGCCTCGAGCGCGGCGACGTGCCGTCGCGCGTTGTGCTCGATTTCTCTGACGCGAGCGCAGTCGCGCCGGAGGCGACCGCGCGCGAGCTGGCGACGGTGTGACCTAGCCCCTCGGTCGGCCGCGCTGGCCGAGGGTTTGGCCACAGCTCGGCTGATATGCTCCACACCATTGCTTCGGAGGCTTACCGTGCGTTTTCAACACGAACATCTTGCTACCCCATCCCTGTTCGAACCCGTCTGCGTCGGCGCCCTAGACCTGGCGAACCGGATCGTCATGGCGCCACTCACGCGAGACCGTGCCGGCCCCGGCCTGGTCCCGGGCACGTTGGCAGCGGAATATTATGCGCAGCGTGCGACCGCGGGCCTGATCATCAGCGAGGCGACCCAGGTTTCCGCGCAGGCGCAGGGCTATTCCGACACGCCGGGCTGTTACAGCGACGCGCAGGTCGCCGGCTGGAGAAAAGTCACCGAAGCCGTGCACGCGGCCGGTGGCAAGATCATCGTCCAGCTCTGGCATACCGGGCGCGTCTCGCACGTCAGCTTCCAGCCAGGTGGTGCCGCACCGGTCGCGCCGTCGGCGATACGCGCCAAGACGAAGACCTTCGTAGCAAGTGAGGGGTTCGTCGATACGTCCATGCCGCGCGCGCTGATGTTAGACGAGATCCCAGGCATTATCGCCGATTTCCGGTTTGCAGCAGGACGGGCGATCGAGGCTGGTTTCGATGGTGTCGAACTGCACGGCGCACACGGCTATCTGCTCGATGCTTTCCTGCGCGATGGCAGCAATCAGCGAACCGACATCTACGGTGGCTCGATCGCGAACCGCGCGCGGCTGCTGGTCGAAGTCGCGACCGCCGTGGCGGCGGAAATCGGCGCCGATCGCCTCGGCGTGCGGCTTTCCCCGGTCTCGCCTGTTAACGACGCCCACGACAGCGACCCGCAGGCGCTGTTCAATCACGTGGTAGATGGCCTGAACCCCTTAGGTCTGGCTTTCCTGCATATCGTCGAAGGCGCAACCGGCGCCGCACGCGACAATCTGCCTTTCGATTACGCCGCCCTCCACGCCCGGTTCGACGGCCGCTGGATGGTCAATAATGGCTATGATCGTTCGATGGCGATCGACGCCATCGCCAGCCATCGCGCGGACCTGGTGTCGTTCGGACGAGCCTATATCTCCAATCCCGATCTCGTAGCCCGGCTGCGCGCGGATCGCCCGTTCGCCCCACTCATGGCGCCCGAGACGCTCTATGGTGGTGGCGCGCATGGCTATACCGACTATCCCACGCTGACCCCGGAAGCGGAAGACTCGCCGACAGAGTCCAAGGCAGCCTGACCCAAGAGCGCAAGCGGTAGCCCTCGGCCCGTACCGCAAGCCGGCCTTGGACATTACCGTCAGAGGGATGCGCGGAGATGGAAGATCAGCAATGACAGGAGCACGAAAACAGGCGGTGCCGGTCAGCGGGGCCAGGCGATTTCTGGAGCCTGGCCCGGTCATCCTGATCTCCTCGCTTCATGATGGTGGCGCGAACATCATGACAGCAGGCTGGCATCAAATACTGGAATTCACGCCGTCGCTGGTCAGTTGCCTGATCTCAAGCGGTAACCATAGCTTCGAGATGATCCGCGAAAGCCGAGAATGCGTGATCAATGTTCCGACCACCGCGCTCACCGACACGGTGGTGTACCGACCGCACGAGATCGAGTGATGCTCGCCGCAGGTGCTCGTGGGTCATCACGACCGTTTGCTGGCTACGGCTACGGGTGGTCTGCTGGAAATCGGCATATTTGATCTTCACGGTAACCGTCCGACCGAACCCTAGTCATAGCGACAGCCCAGCCCGGCAGGGTCGCGATCGATAGCGCGGCGCTCATAGCTCGCGTTCCTTGGCAGCGTTTGAGATTGCCCAACTCACCGGCTGCGCCGCGGGAAGCGCAGTTCGTCGCGTGCCACTGTAGGGCGAGCTCAAACGGACCCACGCCGGTCTGGACGCAGCACTCCCCGCGTTCCACGTCTGCAATCTACCGGGGGCCCGGAGATGATAAGCGTGTTGAAAACCATGTTGAACATGCCCGCCAAGCTTATGCGGGAAGCGGACGAGAACGACGACGCCGCGCAGGACAACGAACCGATCGCATCCGGATCGCTCGCGCAGATGGTGCAGGCATTCACCGCGCTTGATCCTGCCGAGGTGGAAGGGTTGGTCATTAAGTGTGCAGGTCGTGATCGCCCCATAACCTCTGCTGAAGCCCGCGACCTGCGGCTGACGGCGGCAGCAGCCTGAGGCATTGGCCGCCCCGCTGGAGATGACGCTGTAAGAAGCAGCGAGGTCATGTTGCGATCTTTCGGAGCGACGTGACGTTCGCGTCGCTTGCTCCGCCGATGCGCTCGCCGTCATCCGAAGCGCCGGCCGCACCGGTTCGCGCCGCCCACACTCCGGTCGATCGTCTCAACTTAAACCTGCTCGGGTTCAGCTTTGCACCGCCCAATGAACGGGACAGTCGTATCGCCACAGACGCAACTCGCCCGAAAATCAGCCGAGAGCCAGGATAGAACGGTGTGGCCCGTATCCGGTCAACTGCATTGCGCCGTCGATCTGAACTAGGCAGCATATGTGCTCATCGAACGGGAGACGGGTTGTGTCTGTTGCTGTTTTGGAGAGTCAACGGCTGAGGCTCATCGCGCTGGTCCCCGAAAATGCTGTATCTGTCTTTGACGGGTTCCGGGAATTTCCGCGATTTGGCGACATGCAGCAGATCGCGGTTCGGGGCCGGACCGCTGCTGAGCGAACCGCAATGGCGGCGCGCATTGATGCCGCGGTGTCGATTTCCGATCGTGCAGTCATGTTCTTGGCGCAGGGCAGCGCTTGCGCGGCGGCGGCGTGGTGGGCGCGCCTGTCGCCGAAATCCTACACAGCAAAGGTCTCTGGCGCCCTGCTCGTGGCTCCCGAACGGACAGGCCTTAATCGTCAGGGTTTTGCGTCCCCAAAGATGGTTTTGCCCTTCCCATCGATCGTCGTCGGCGCGGATGACGAAACGCAGCGACTAGGCGTCGAATGGGGAAGTCGCTTGATCGATGGCCCGCTTCTGACGGCTGCAGCAGCGCCGACCGGTCGCCTGCGCACCATCATCGAACGCTTCACCTCCGCCGTCGTAAAGCGCGACGTCGAGGCGGCATATCGCATCCTCCACGCCATAGGAGATGGCTAGGCATCGCTCGACCGGACCTGATGCCGGAGCAGGCATCGATCCGTGTCGAGCTACTCTGGCGTCGCCAAGGCGCTAGACCTCGAAACGAACGCTCAGCGTCTTTGGCAAAGCGTCATCCCGGCGCGCCGCCGGTCGCCGCAGCGTCTAGCTTGTCCTGGGTCCGCGTGTCGAAATCACCGGCGTCATGGCGTTCGGGGAGCTGACTGGAAGTTTCGCCCATCACGCGGTTGACCATCCGCCCACGCGCCACTGCGGGCCGCGCAGCAATTAGGTCTGTCCAGCGCAGGACGTTCTTGTAATCCGTCACCTGAAGGAACTCGGCAGCATCATATACCAGCCCTTTCACAAGAGCGCCGTACCAGGGCCACACCGCCATGTCGGCGATCGAATAGTCGTCGCCGCCGAGATACTCGCTTTCGCCCAGACGCCGGTCGAGGACGTCGAGTTGCCGCTTCACCTCCATCGCGAATCGGTCGATCGCATATTCGATCTTTACCGGCGCATAGGCGTAGAAATGCCCGAACCCGCCGCCGAGCATTGGCCCCGCCCCCATCTGCCAAAATAACCACGACAGCACCTCGGCGCGCTTGGCGGCATCGGTGGGCAGGAACGCGCCGGATTCTCGGCAAGATAGACCAGGATCGAGCCGGACTCAAAGACGCGGATCGGACTTGCGCCGCTGCGATCGACCAGCGCGGGAATTTTAGAGTTGGGATTGGCTTCGACGAAGCCGCTGCCGAACTGGTCGCCGTCCATGATCTTGATGAGCCAGGCATCGTATTCGGCACCCGTGTGCCCAACGGCGAGCAGTTCCTCGAGCATCACCGTCACCTTCACCCCGTTGGGCGTTGCCAGCGAATAGAGTTGGAGCGGGTGCTTGCCGACCGGCAATTCCTTATCGTGCGTGGCGCCGGCGACCGGGCGGTTGATGCTGGCGAACCGGCCCCCGCTCTCCTTGTTCCAAGTCCAGATCTTGGGCGGCGTGTATTCGGCGGTCTCGGTCATTCGGATGCTCCCCTACGGTCGTTCCTTGTCGGCGGATTGAGCCGTTGCAGAATTTGACGCAGCGCGGAGGAGGTTTGGTGAGGCCGGTAAGCCTGTTTGGCTGTTGCACTGGGTTTGTACATCACCTTCTGGCCGATGTTCGAAGACGACCCACAAACAGACGTTCACGGACCATTCTGCCTTTCCCAACTTCGGACGCCCGTTAATGTGAGCCGATACGTCACCTCGGGTATCGAGCAGCCCCTTGGTGTAAACGTGCACGCTATCTGGCGCATGACGCTTCGCAATTAGCGCCGCGTGCAGACAGCTGAAGCTGACATGCTGCGGCGATTGTGCCGATCGCCAACATTATACATACCGCATGAGGGTAAGCGTCATTGCCGATCAGATCGGCGGGGGTCGCGGACTATTCCGTCTGGCCAGTTCTCTAGCGATCGGTCCTGTTCGCCAGGCGTCCCGTCATAGCGGCGCCTTGATGCCTGAGCCGGATGTCATGCGCTTCATCAAAGCGACTGCGCCAGCATGACTGATCTGTTCGACATGCCCGAAGGTTTCCGTTGAACAATCGCCGGTCGCGAGCAGGTCACCACCATTCTGCACCTCGGCGAGCGACGGGATGTACCCGTCCAACCTGTAGCTGATCGACCAGCTTGCTACCGAAGTCGCCGTCGGCGCGTCGAACGCATAGATCGACAGAAAGCCTGGCCGCTTCCCGGGTGCCGACACGACGAAGTAGTTCGTCCCGTCCGAAACCATCGACGCGCAGTACAAGGCCTGCACCTTGAACCCGGCGTTCCTGAAGGCTTTGACGGGGTTGAAGTTCAGCGGCTGCCCCTCCGGCGCGGACCATTCGAACGTCATCTCCGGCACGGTCGCGGTCCGGGGAATTGTCATCGTACCGCCTCCCAGGGTTCCGACCTGCCGACCGTCTTTATCCGTATGGGAACGAGGATCCGTCCACAGGACTTGAGAGGCCTTTGCCCGAAGCATCGCTATGGTCGGAGAGCCGGTCGAGCGCGCCTCCGGGCTAAACGCGAGGATCGCTTCGGCAAGGGCGTCCATCGACGTCGAGTGCGCGGTCGGGGCCCGAATAGAGCGCTTCCTTTCGCTTCCGGGTAGCGGGTGTTCGGCGGCCGCTGTCGCAAGCCCCATGGGTCCGATCAAGGCGATCGCGCCAACTACGCTACGGGATAGCCTACCCACTTTGTCTCCTCCTATCATTTCGGATCGGGCAATGCGGTCAACCGTCTGTCCGACCGGGCGAAAAGCGATGCCAACTGCAGCGGCATCAACACCACAATGCGCCATGCAACATATGGGGATTGGCGCAGCCGGATTGCGGCAGCGGCAAGGGCTGTCCCACCCTCCACAAGCCGAGTCGCCGTTGGATACCCGGCATCTCGGAGTCGATCACCGCCAGACGGTTTCCATCGCCGTACGTCGTCGCGCTGCGGTAGCGCAGCACTTGCTTGTAGACGCCTGACGCGACGGACCGGTTGACGATGATCCAGAAACCGAACGGTGCGTCGCTGGTTGGTTCGGCCGAAATGACGGATCCTCTAAGCACGCCTTTGGCGATGTACCGTATTTCCTGATTGTTGTTCTTGCGGGTAACGTGTGCGTAAACCCGGGTAAACACATCCCGCCCGCGATCATATCCGAACAGTTGCGTTGCGACCCGTCGATCGCCGTTCACGGCCGAGAGACTGCCGATCTCGACGAGCAGCAGGGTCGTTGCGTCACTGGGATGCACCAATGCGACGTTGCCCAGAACATGAGGTTCGGAAAACGCATCTTTCCCGTCCTCGGGCACGAGTATGTCGTCGGCGTCGGGGCGGCAAGATTGACCGTTATCGTTGCTGATACACAGCGAGACGGGTCCTGGTGCTTCTTCGCCCGATAAACCCTCGACATCCTCACCCTGGGTAGCGGTGAACCGCCAGGGTGATCGTGTCGCGAACGGTTTTGATAAGTCGATCGTCGATATGGCTCGCGCTGTTGCAGGCGAGCCTTCAGCTACAGGCGACACCAACGCGCTGAGGATCATCGCCGAGGCCGCAAAGCGCAACGTCATCGTTACAGTCTCTTTCCCGCTCGTCGCGTCGTATTGGCGCGTCCTGGTTTATGTAACAACTCCAGTTTTAACGAGACGGTAGGAATGATGCGGATGCCATGAACCCCGGGCATCGAGCATCCCGGAATTGCGGGTGTTGGCGCTCGTGGTGATCTGCGTGATCCGAAGGCAGCCTGCCAAGTCGCCTCGCAGTCACGCCACTCCCGGCTGCGCGCCTTCCGCGAAGTAATCATCGTGGCGGGCGAGCCTCACCCTCTTCGACCATCCGTCGAATATCCGCGCCCGCCTTGCGCATCGTATCCTCGGCGCCACGTGCCGCAGCCAGGAAATCCTCCTGAGACGCCACGGCGTAGTTGCACCCGACCAGCAGCATCTTCGTATCCGGCGACGGCGGCTCCTTCGCGGTCTTCGCCCCCGGATCGCCGCCGAAGGCGTCGACAAACACTTTCGCCATCGCATCACCAGTCGGCGCGAACCCGCCGATCATCGGCCCGGTCTCGGGATCGACGAAGCGGTAATATTGTTCCGTCATCGCGATCGGCGCGCGCGTCATCTTCTGGGCAGCAATCACCCGCTCGGCGCTTGCGCGGGGCAGTAGCGCGACGACCCAGTCGCTCAAAAAATAGACGTGGTCGACCGGCTCCCCGAACACAGAGACCTTTCCCTCGACCGCGAAGCCATACAACCCGATCATACCGTCGAGCGCCGTAGGCAGTTCACTCGGGCGCATCCACGCTGGCGGGCGGTTCTGCAGGAAAAGCAGCTCGGCGAAGGTTCCGAGCGCGTCGCGCGACTGGCAGGACAGCACCTGCGTCAGCGATGCCGGCGTCGCCACCGCCTCATCCTCGGCTTGGGCCACGGAGGGCGATGCCGCCAACGCGCTGGCGACCACGGCGACGATCATCGCTCGCACGGGAATACGCCTCAGAGCAGAGCCCGTTGACAACGTGGTCGTGCGGTGGTTGCGATGATCCATGCTCGGCGTATTACCCCGCCAGTACGCAGGATCAACTCCACCGTTTACGGATGCCGCTCGTACCGGCCCTTACCCGCGCCGTTCAGGAGCAGCGCACCATGGTCGATTTGCAGCCGCAATTGCCGGAAGGCCGGTTCTGCGCCAGCGCTGTGCCCGGTCTCTAGCAGGACCGCTTCGCCATCGATCCGCCATTTGCCCTCCGCCGCCTGATCCGCGGCGCCATAGCTCATGAACCAGGCGAAGCTTCCATCGGGACGTAGCACCAGCTCCGATCCCGTCTCCATCACACCTGTCAGGTAGTAATGACCGGTGAGCCCGCGACTGGTGCCGGATTCAACCGCTGATGCGTCCTGGGCGTAGCGGGCGTTGCACCGCAGCTCGCGCATATCGTGCGACGACATGTACAGGAACGATGTCATCTGATCGCCGGCGTTGGCGTTCTTGTGTACATAACGTCGGCCACCACTGAACACGAATGTCATGAAGCCACCGTCGTCGATTTCGAATTCGGTGATCGCTCCTCGAGCGTGCGGAGCCTGATACGTCATCGCCACCAGGTCGAAGCTGTAGCTTTCCTCGGCCTCGCCGCTGCGACGCTCGCAGGTCTTTACTTCCCCGCACGCCCAGGTCGTGACCGCGGTACACCGCAGACCGATGGGCGAACGTGTCGCGGCATACGCCCCGGGGGTGACTAGCAATCCCATGGCCGCCACCGCCGATCCAACTCGCTTGAACACGATTCATCCTTCGGCCGACACTCCGGAGCGCCGCGTAGCACGACGCCTCCGATCGAAAAAGTTCGTGCTTCGAAGGCACGCGTCGGGCGGATCCCTCCCGGCGTCACCCCCTGCGCGTGCGCGCTCAGTCACAGGCATGGGCGTTCTGCAGAATTCCCAGCAGCGCATTCCGCGCCATCGTGGCCGCCGCTGACGGGGTTTGGTGGATATTGGCGACATAATACGCAGTGAGATCCGCCTGGACGGTCGCCGTATCTGCCTTGGTGACACCCTTTCGAGCAGGCAGCGACCAAGTCTTCGCGACGGGCGCAAATCCCAGGCGCGCTTGGTCAACGGCGCGGCTGAACGTGCGATAGGCGGCATAGCGGATCGTCCCCTGGCATTCCGGCCAACGGGCATTGAGCTTTGTTACGAGCGCATCCAGCGAAGGCAGTGGTGGCAGGCTTGCGCTGCAATCGTTGCTAAGAACGAAATTATCCATCGTCGATCCGAATACCGGGCCTGTCGCGTCGAGCAGCTTGGGGTGGCGGACGATCGCGGCGCAAGGCAGGTTGCGCGGCATGCGGGAAAGCTTGGGCTCGTTCAAATAGGGACCGAGCACGTTGAGGAAGGCGGCGAAATGTCGTTCGGAATGGAATAGATCATCGATCTTCCGCACGGCGACCCCGTCGGTGCCCGGATCGCTCAGGATGGAACTGCCGAACGACTGATCGGCGTTAGTCTGCAACGACGTGAGATAAGGCTGCAGCAGCGCAGCGATCCGGTCGCGGCCCTGCGCGCGTTCCGGTGCCGACCAGTTCGCATCCATCGGTGCTTCCGACCATAATTGGACGGCCTCGAGAATTGGCGCGAAAGCGGGGTCCCCGGCTCGTAGCACAGGAAGCGCGGTGGTCGGCGCCTTGATCAGCACGGCGATCGCCAGCTCCTGGTTACGAACGACGTAGTGCTCTCTCAGGCAAACAGCGAGCGGTTGCGCTGCCCCCGCCGCCGCGCATGCACGCATCTCCTGCAGCGCAGTTCGCTGCGCCGGCAACTGGTTGGACGTACCGGTACTGAACGCGCCCTGCTGCGCCAGCGCGAACAACTGCGCCATCTGGCGATCCAGGGCGCGGAGCTTCGGATCAGCACAGATAGTCTTCTCAGTCGCAGTCGTCGCGGACGAGCAGGAGAAGCTCGGGCCGTTGCCGGAAACCTGCGCCGCCCCCGTCGCGACCCGTGCCGGATGCGCAACCGAAAGTGTCACGAGTGCGAGCGCGATCAACGCCAACCGAGCCAAAACGCTCTCCTTCCAGGGGCCAGACGCGTGCACCGTTACCCCGCTCCGCTTCGGGAAGCGAGCCGCGGGGCTTTGCACTTGTTGCTTAGGTGCCCGATCTATCGGCACATTGCTTTTCAGCCGAACTAAGGCGGCGGCGCCCTGCTCGTTCCCTCAGCGGTTGATCAGAAAGACGACATAGCCCTGAAATTTGGGATTTCGGCTCAACCCAGACGGCGCGCTCCATTCGCCGCCCTGCAGGAGGCCGATGCGGAAAGGGATTTTCAGGCGGCCGAGTTTGGCAAGGTAGACGCTGTACCCCGGTATGACGCGCCGGCCCTGATAGATCTGTAGCACCACTTCATCGACGACGCCCGCGAGCCGATCGAGACCTTCCGGGTCGCCGTTGGCGCTCCAGTCGAGCAGGCCGGTTATCCCGAGCTTGTACCGCGTCGGAAGCGCTTCCCGCAGCGTCTTCAGGAAAGCGGCGTAGCTGGCGAGGTGGTGCGTCCGTGCGTCGAAATCGATCTGGACACCGGCCACCCGGTTGCCCGCCCGATGCCAGCGTTCGAGGGCGGCAAGCAGCTGCGCGTGGATCTGCGGCGTCCAGGCTAGCGTCTCTACCCGTAGAACCATCCATAATTGTGCGTGCGCGACGTGGGGAGTGGCCGGCCGTTGTGCCACCAGCCGCGCCTCCTCGCCGCCGACGACGGCGCCCTGCAACAGGTAGATTCGATTGGCGCGATCGAGCGCGGGCTGGGGCCGCACGCCCGCCCAGAGCCAAAAGGCATCGTAGCGGTTCGCATCGACGGGTGCGTCGGGCGGCGTCTGCGGCGGGGCCGCCGACAGCAACAGCGGTGGCACCAGCAGCAGCGGCAACAACCGCCGCCACCCCGCGCGCTTACCAATAATAATGCAGCTCCTGCGCCCAGCGCGACTTGGGATAATCATGCTTCAGGCGCTGGAACCAGGCCTTGCGCGTTACCGGGTCCACCCCCTTGCCGCCGCACGCGTTCGATCCCCCCGGGGCGTAGCAATTGACGGCACGGAACAGCGCATAGGCCTTGTCGTCGGGGGACGCCTTGGGCGACGCCATCACCGCCTGATAGGTGACCAGCCGCGAATAGGGTGCGCCGGCGTAGAGCGACGGGCTGCCGCCGAGTTCGTCGGCTGAAGGCTGGCTATCCAGGAAAGAGCCGTCGAAGCCGTTCGCGCGGACGAACTCGCCGTCACAGATCAGGGCCTTGGCATCGTCCGCGCTCTCGGCGAGGCGGCGTTGGGTCTCCAGCAGAGGTGGACAGCCATAGTCGCCCAGCTTCGTACCCTTGATGAAGAGCGCCGTGGCGAGGTGCTCGGACGTAAAGCTGTCATAGTAGGTCGCGTCGCTGGGCGCACCGGCATGAATGAGGAGCACGTCGCGGACGAAGTCGCGATGGGAACCGCGCGTCGCTTCCTTGTAGAGCAAGGTGAAAAGCGCGACGTCGCGCTCGTGATCGGGCGCGCTCGCGGCCTGCGCCTGCTGGCGGAGCAGCTTCGCATCGGCGACGTAGACGAGCAGGGTCTCGCGAATCTCCGGCGTTCGTATCGGCGAGTCCGGGGCGAACACGCGCACAAGGGCGTGGTCGCGCTCCTCGTGCATTGCCAGCGCCAGCTCGACGAGCGGCCGTTGCGCAGGGCGCTTGGCGCCCGCCAGCAGATCGATCCAGAAGCCCCGGGCGTTGCGATCTCCGCTGGCATCCAGCGCGATGCCGCGCAGCATCTGGCGGCTGAACTCGATATAACTGAAGTCGGCCTGTTTCGACGCGTCCAGGAGGAGGCGTACGACTGCGCCTGGCTGCGGCGCGACGAAATGGGCGTGCACGGCCAGCAGATAGGCGAACAACGCTGGCTTGCCGGTGAATTTCGCGCGCTGCGCTTCCAGTGCCGCGCGCGAAATAGCCGTGCAACAAGGCTCCCCGTCATAGCTCTTGCTGCGCATGTGCATGAGATCGAACACGGCAAGCAGCGTCGGTTCATGCAGCGTGTCCGCGGTGGCGGACGACAGGAGCTTTGCGTCGATTTCCTGCGCCAGCGAGACGGCGTCGATGCCGCGTTGCGAATCCGGCAATGCCAGCAACGCGGCATATTCCGCCTCGAGCTTCGCACGATCCTGACCGAGCCAATAGACACGCCGGAGCAGGCCGCGCGCGGAGAAGAAATACGCGCCTTTCGGATAGGCCTTCAGATAGCCGCGCAGGGCTGTTTCGGCGTCGCTGAGCAATGCCGGGGAGATTTTCATCGTCTCCTTGGGCGATCCATATTCATCATAATAATCGACTTGTGCACGGTTCACTGCGACGCGGCCGAGCATGTAGCGGGCCGTCTCGCGTAGCCAAGGATCGCGTGCAGTCCCCAACGCTGTGAACCGGGCGGTCGCAGCGTCGAAATCGGCGCCGTAGAACGCCGCCGCGCCATCGAGATAGGCGGCGAAGGATTTGCCGCCCTCGGATTTGATCCCGGCCATCGCGCCGAGTGTGCCGCCCTGCGCGCAGTCGGGCTGAAAGCCGCGCCGGGCAGCGATCAGTGCAACGCGTTCCGGTTCGGGCACCTTGGTATTGGTACGCAGCGCGGCTTCGAAATCGGCGGTGCCGGCCGCGTTGCTTCGGCAGCGCGACCCTTCGCCATCGGAAAAAAGGCTGTCCTGCTGTTCGAAAGGCGGCGCGAGCGACGCCGCGTCCAGGAAGATCGAAGGCTTGGCGGGCCCCCGTGCGCGCGCTGTGCCGGGCAGATCCGCCATCAGCAGGATCAGATTGGTCCGGCTGTCGTTGCGGGGGCCGATCATCGCGGTGTCGTCACACCCGCTGTACACCGCGAAGCTGAGCTTCCGGCTGGCGCTGCAGCCGATATCGCTGCTGGCCTTCGCCGGCATCGACCAGAGCACGCTCGCGCAAAGCAACAAGAACAGCGCTATCCTGATCATCGAGCCCATCTCGCAATGGTGTGTGCCAAGAGCGTATCGGTTCCAGCGGGGATCGGCGTTGACGGTCTTCAGGACGCAGGATCGGTCGGTCGCGTTCAGCATGCCACGCCCCAGATACCGCGCATGCTCGTTGCGACGCCGGCCCGATCGATCGTCAGCACGGCGCGTCTGCTGCTGCTGTCCGATGCGGGGTTCGAGGTAGCTTTGCCGGACGATCGGATGCGCAGCCGATAGCCTGAACAGGAGACGGTTCCCCGCCCAATCTCCAGATCCTCGGTGGCGACCGTCGTCAAGCGGCAGGAATGCAGCCCCTGTTGATCGCGGAGGAGAAGTTCGGTGCCGACCAGTTGCAGATAGTCGTGCCCGCCGACAGCGAACGTCGATGTGCACCCGGTCTCTTGCGTAGACCATTCGTCCTGATCGCTCAGCGGGAGAAGGGCCGCGCTCGCTTGAGCACGGGATTCTGCGTGAGCACGCACCGGCGTCCACGCAGCCGCGGCAACGACGGCGGTGAACATCACCACGCGGAACGACAGCATCGTGCTTCTCCCCTGTTACGCCGAACGCGTATGACCCGAGCGTTTTCGCGCAACAGGTGCAGTTGGTGAACCCTGTGGCTGCAGTCACACTGAAACGCCACTGCATACGATGTCGCTTGCCTCCGAGCAGACCATTGGTCGGCGCGGGCCGGCCCTGATTGCCGCCATCCGTCATGTCTGTTTGCGGTCGCCGTCGGCGTGGAGATGCCTTAACGCGGGGCTTCATACCCATCCCACGGTTCGGTCTTTCCATGCATCGACTTCATGTTCTAGCCGCCGCGTTCTGCGCTCTGATGCTGCCGACAAGCGCTTCGGCTGCGCCGGAAACGGTGTTCGAAGGCGTGGCCGGTACCGCGCGCATCGTCGTGGCGATGACGGAGGACAAGGGCGAGGTCGATGGTCACTATTTCTACCAGACGTCGCGGCTCGACATCGACCTTTCCGGCACGGTTGTGGGAACAACGCTGACTCTGGAGTCGCGCACGACCGGCGATCACTTGCTCTTGAAGCGAATTGGACCGAACCTTGTCGGCACGCTGACGACTGCCAAGGCCAGACGCCTGGCCGTAAGCCTGCATCCGGCCGCCGGTCCGGCCGGGCTTCCGGCCGACCTGCCGCCCAAACTCAGCGTTTATGAGCGTTGGCGTCTCGCTGGTCTCCACCTCACCCCGCAGCAGGGCGAGACGATCAACGGCAAGACGATCCGGTGGTATCGGGAACCGCTTTCCGGCATCCGGCTGTTCCGGATCGAAAGCGGCTATTCCACGGCGGCGGTGGTGGCGGTCAACCACGCGCTTGCCCGCAACCAATGGCAGAATGTCTCCGCGTGGTTTGCCTGCACCGGATCGGACGGAAAGCCCGGCACCGATGTTGCGGCGGCGGAAAAGCCCTGGCTCGGGGTGAACCATATGAGCTATGTCTGGACGAGTAGCTGGAGCTGTGCAGGTACCGCACACCCGGACTTCGGCACCGAGGGCCATAGCTATGACACGGCTACCGGCGGCGAGATGGTACTGGACGCGCTGCTCCCCTTCGGATCGGAACCGGTTCCGGCGGAAAATAGCGACGCGTGGTACACATATCGCAGCAACCGCTTCGCGCCGGGCGTCGTCGCGTTGCTGAAGCGCTTTCATCCCGAAGAGATGGCGCCGCCGAGCAAGGGCGACGACGACGCATGCGATTATTCCGATCCCGAAGTCTGGGATTTTCCGGCATGGGCGCTTTCCGAAAAGGGCCTTTGGCTGGGCGCCTATTTCCCGAGAGCGCAGCGCCCATGCGACGCGCCGGATTGGGCGGTCATCCCGTGGTCATCGCTGCGTCTCCCGCGCGCTACTCGACCGTAGCCGTATCCTACGGATGCGCGTTGCAAAGCCCGACCCCTTCGGGCAGCGGATCGGCGCTCAGATATCCAAGACCGGAGGCCCATGATGTTAGCGATCATTGCTTTGGCGTTAGCCGTTGCAGTGCCCGATGCTGGCCAATGCCCTGGATCGTCGACGCAAGAAATCGACGCTTGCCTCGCAGGTCGTTTTGACAAGGCCGATGCCGAGCTGAACCGCTATTACAAGGCCGCGATAAAGCGCCTTCGAGAAGAGCGTGAACTCGCATCGGAACAGAAGCTCGTTCAGGCCGAGCGTTCATGGGTGGCCTATCGAACATCCGAATGCGGCGCCGTCTATGAAAACTGGATCGGTGGCAGCATTCGAGGGAGCATGGCGCTGAATTGCCAGATCCGGCTTACAAGGATGTCCACGGCCCGTTTGATGCTCTTCTTGGACGGCCGATGGCCCATATAGGCTCGCCCCGTCTTCGCCGAGTACATCCGCCCGAAGGTATAGCCCAGAAAGTCGAACGTCTCGTCCGGCACCTTGCAGATGCGAGTCTTTTCCTCGTTCACCGTCAGCTTCAGCTTGCCCATCAGCCTGCGCATTTGGTCGAGCGCAGCTTCCGCATTGCCCTTCTGACACAGGATGACGAGGTCGTCGGCGTAGGTGACGAGCCGAGCACCAAGACGTTGCCCAAGGCCGAGCTTCCGCCATCCCAGCACGAACCGGCGCATGTATAGATTTGCCAACAGTGGTGAGATGGGTGAGCCTTGCGGGATGCCACATCGCTGATCCCGGGCCGCCGTCGTTCGCGTCTTCCGACCTTTATCGTCGGTCTCTTCAACAGCACAATTCAGCCACAACCTGACCAGGTGCAACACGCGTGGATCGACGATCCGGCGTGCCACAGACTTCATCAGTTCGGGATGGGGAATGCTGCCGAAGTAGTCGGCGAGGTCGGCGTCCACGACATCGGGACGTCCGTGATACAGTTGGTCTTCTACCTCGACCACGGCCTGCTGGGCGTTGCGCCCAGCACGATAGGCGTAGATCTCTGGTGGAAGGTCGGCTTCGAAGATCGGTTCCAACACCAGCATCGCTGCTGTCATGCAGACCCGATCCCGCACGGTGGATATGCCCAGCGGCCTGAGTTTGCCGTTGGCTTTCGGTATATGGACCCGTCTGATCGGCTCCGGTCGGTACGTCTTCTCTCTGAGCGCAAGCGCCAGTTCTGCCAGCCACCGCTCGACGCCATACGCTTCGATATCCGCGAAGTCCTGACCGTCTACCCCGGGTGCGCCCTTGTTAGAGCGGCACTTGGCGTAGGCATGAGCCAGAATGTCGTCGCGGCTGATCTTGTCGTACAGCGCGTAGAACCGATAACCGGCTTCCGCCTTAGCTTTCGCATGTAACGCCATCTGCAGGTCCCGGACGCTTTTCGGAGTTGATAGGTTTCCCAATCCCCTGTCCCTCACCACTTGCTGCGTTTGCCTTGAACCAAGGCCCCTTCCCTCCACCGACATTACTCGGTTTCCACGGTACTACGGGCCTCTCCGCCACCCCATCGCGCCCGTCCCATCCCTCACAGGCGTCCGGTTGCTCATCCCTGAGCACGTGATGGGGCTTCCCGTGTTGCGTGCGCTTTCCTTGTGTACATGCTGCCGCCATTACCCCGGTGCAGCAGACGAGCTCCAAACGTCGCTCAAACTCGCCCGTCTGTATCAGCCTTCCCCGAAATGGGTGTCGGGTCGGCCTGCACATCGTCCTTTTCGAGGCTTGCTCAGCGTTCACTCACGTTGCGGCCTGCACACTCGCACGGTCACCTACGTGACCGTCATCCGGGGGCTTCAAACACTTCGTTACCTCCATGCCTGCCCCGGTTGCTTCCGGCTGGAGCTCTTAGCCGGGTGGGACTCGCACCCACTAGAAAACGCCGCCTTTGCACGGCGCACCCCATACCCAGACATTCTCGGGTATTTTCAGCCGCTCAGAACTGGACGTTCGTTCACGTCGCGAAAGCCATCTGGCGCATGCCGACAACTGCGACGCGGACCGCGCTGATGGGCGGGGCAGAGGGTGACTGGCATAGAAATCTTTGCGCATCGAGGATGCGGCATCAATCGAGAGTGATGAATAGAGGCGGTCGAGGGCGAGCCGGACGACGAACGGATCTCTGGCAGTAGCGAGCGGACTCGTCGGTCACCGCCGATCCGGGTTCTGAGCGATCAAAACACCCCTTCGACAGGATGTCCTCGCAACCGGACAGCGATGGGGCAACCGAGACAGCCGGCTTTGACCCTGCGTGGCCAACTGGGTTTGCATGGCTGCCCTCAGCGAGTTAGCAACGAACATCATAGACGCGACCTTGGCAACGGCTCGGGCGCGATCATGGCGCAGAAGGCGAGGTCCCGTGTCACGACGCCGATATCTTCTCGTGGGCGTCTCCGCCTTGGCACTAACCGCCGGCGCCGGGGCGCTTTATGTCGCACCTCTCGCGGCTGACCCGACCGGGCCCAAGGACTGCGCCGACGTTCTACCCCACCTGCCCGGGATTGCGTCATCGACTGCGTCGGCCACTCTTGCCGAGCCGCGCTGGTCGCAACGCGGCGGCACCGTCAACGACGCGAGCTGCCTCAGCCGTACCGCCGTGGCGGGCGTAGTCCGCCCACGCAGCGAGGCCGATGTCGCGACCGCGCTCGCCTATGCACGAGCACACCACCTACCGGTATCGGCGGCAGGCGTGAAGCATTCGATGGGCGGACAGGCGTTTCGCGCGGGTGGCGTGGTGCTCGACATGCGGGGGATGCAGACGATCCGGCTCGATGAGAACGCGCGGACGGTGACCGTCGGCAGCGGCGCGACTTGGCATGCGATCCAGCTTGCGGTGCATCCCCGCTTCGCGGTGAAGGCGATGCAGTCGACCGACATCTTCTCGGTCGGCGGGTCGGTCTCGGTCAACGCGCACGGCATGGATCATCAGGCGGGCGCGGTGATGGGATCGTTGCGCAGCCTGCGCGTGATGCTCGCCGACGGCCAGGTCGTCACCGCCTCGCGCAACGAGAATGCCGATCTCTTCCGCCACATCGTCGGCGGCTATGGGCTGTTCGCCGTGATCCTCTCCGCGGTGCTCGATGTCGTGCCGAACGACATCTACCGCTCCGAACGCCAGCTGATCGACTATCGCGCGTTTCCCGACACGTTCGCGCGGATCGCCGCGGATCCCAGTGTCGGCCTCAGCTACGTCCACCTCTCGACCGCGCCCAAGACACTGCTGCAGGAGGCGCTGGTGTATGAGTATCGGCGCTTCCCCGAGGATCAGGCGCTGCTGCGGCAACCGTTGGGCGAGGTCGCGTCGACCAAGGTTCGGCGGCTGACGGTCAACCTCGCCAAGAAGAACGACCTGTTCAAATCGCTAAAATGGTGGAGCGAAAAGAACATTGAGCACCGGATCGAGACATGTACCGTGACGCGCGCGCGGGCGCAGGGGGCGGGCGAAGCCTGCTTGGTCGCGCGCAACGACCCGATGCACGATTCAGTCGCCTATCTGTTCAACGACCTCCCCGGCGAAACCGATATCCTCCACGAGTATTTCGTGCCGCGCGACCGGATCGTGCCGTTCATCGATGGCATGCGCGACATTTTCCGGGCGCAGGACGCGAATGTCGTCAACGCCTCGATCCGTGCGGTCGGGATCGAGGACAACGCGCTGTCCTATGCCCCTGCCCCCGCCTTTTCGGTCGTCCTTTACCTCAATCAGCCGACCACCGCGGAAGGGACTGCGAGGATGCGCCGGCTGACCAGCGACCTCATCGACCTGACCTCGAAGCAGGGCGGGCGGTTCTTCCTGCCGTATCAGCTTCACTATTCGTCCGCGCAGCTCGAACGCGCCTATCCCGAGATCGGCGCGTTCTTCGCCGCCAAGCGTGCTTGGGATCCCGACGGTCTCTTCAGCAACACATGGTACGCGCGCTACGCGCCCGCTTTCGCGAAGCAACCAGCGGCTACCCGCCCCTCGATCACGAGCGGCGCCCCCTCGGCGTAGAGCGATGCCACGAAGCGGGGATCGGCAGAGCGCGCCAGCGTCGCACCGCGGCGGACCTCGACGACGCTGCCGCCCGCCGCTGCGATCGCCTGCACCGCAGCGGCGCCGTCGCCTATCACCGCTACCTGTCGGCCCGCAGGGCCGACGAACGGCATCGCGATCATCACCAGCGCCCAAAGTCCGAGCACCAGCAGGGCCAGCGCCGCCCCGCGCGCGACCCTAGTAATCATAGACGTGCTCGATCGTCGCCCCCGATGCGCGGACAGCGGCGATGCGCGCCGTCAACTCCGTCACCGGTAAGGTCACGCCGTAGCGCGACCAGCCCGGGCGATCGCCGAGCGGCATCGCGAGCAGCGCCGTGCTGGGCACCGCTTTGGTCGGCGCAAGCACCGTCATGAAGATGGTGCGGTTGCCGGCAATGCTCTCCACCTCAAGGCGATGTTCCGCCAGCTTGAACAGCAAGTCGGTGAACTGCCCGTAACGCGGCGCGCTCACGCGCGTGCGCCCGTTCCCCGTCGCCAGCGGACGCAGTCGCGGATCGACGGCCGCGATCGCCTGGGGCGATGCATTTACGGTCATGACCAGCGTCGTAGCGTCGGGCTGCATCGCCGCGAGCGCGCCGATCCCCTTCGCATACACTGCCTTGATACCATATTCCGCGCTCAACGCGACGCGTCGCTCGGGGCGGCGGACGATCGACCAGGCGCCATGCGTGCTCCACAAACCCGCGAGCGCGCCGACGAAATCGAAACCGTACCACGGCACCTCATGCATGAAGGCGCCATAGCGTTGCTGAACACCGGCAGCGTAGCGATCCTCCGGGCTGTGCCAGCCACCCAGCCATTCGCTGACCCGGCCGATCGTCGACTCCCAGCCCGCCTTGACTGCCATCTCGACAGTGAAACTGATGCCGATGACGTAGATCATCTGCTTGGCGTCGGCGGCACCCGGCTGTGCCCCGGCGATGCGGTTGATCGCGCAATAGCTGCGCCAGAAGCCGGCGACATCCGCACCATAGTCATACCCGCTAGGCCGCCCGCCCTTGCGGAGATACCGACCAAGGCTTTCCGCCGAATAGACGATGTGCCATTCGGGATAGGTCAGCCAAGTCCGCGCCTCCGGCCGACGCGCGGCGACGGGAACCATGCTCAGGCCCGGCGGCATCTTGGCGCCCCCCGGCACCGCGGGACAGCCCAGTTCGATCCCGCCGATCGGCACCAGCACCAACGCGGCTGCTATAGCGCCAAGGCCCGTGAGCAGGCGCCAGCGTCGCTTCACGCGACCGCCGTCCGTTGCGTCTCAGCCAACCGATAGCCGACCCAGATCGCATACCCGCCGATCAGCAAATGCGGAAGATTGGCGAAGACATGGGCATAGAGCGACTGTTGGATTGGCCCGTACAGGAAGATGCCGCCGTCCAGATAGCCGCTGCCCAGGAACAGCCCCATCACCCCGTCGGCAAAGTAGAGCGGACCGAACAGCCGGAAATAGGTTCGCGTCGCGGCATAGGACCACCAAGCTGCGACCCCGGCCCATATTCCCGAGAATGCGTGCAGGCTGTCGTCGTACAGGTCGAGCTTGAACAGCCCGAACAGATTGCCGTTGGCATCGTGGAATGCGGGAACATACCCGATCGCGACGACCGCCATGAACCCGATGAAATAGAACCAGCCAATCCGCCGTATCGTGTCCATCGCGCCTCTCCCCGATCGATTAGTTTGAGCCTGACAGCCAAGCGAATCCAGTTCAACCGAAAGCCCGTCCCGCTTGCCGGGGCCAGCATCGCTCATGTCGCTGACCGACGACAAGCCCTACGCAGGTACCCCGCCTCCTTATCGGGCCCGGCGACGGTGGTTGTTCGTTCGATCAAATGATGTGGCCTCAAAGGTGCAAAGTCACGATGACGCACCCCCTTTTCGCAGTTCAGTTTATGCTGATGAGTGTCTGGAAGACCGACTTCCGGCCACTCGGCTCATTAAAGTGCTAAGCGGGCGTCCATTCAGCTACCATCGCACAGCAGTGTTACGCTCCGTAGTATCTTTCGATCTCGTCCAATCGGAGCGTAAGCGCTCTGCTGGGCAAATGGATAGTTATTCTCTGTCGTTCGTCTCCGTTGAAACGAGCGGCCTCATTTAAAAGGTCAAGAATGGCTCCGCGACCTACGACCCTGTCGCTGCCAAGCCAGCCAATGCCAAGCGCAATCTCAGGTGCTAGGATAAGGAGGCCATAAGCGTCAGGTGTGAGATGCTCGATTATGACGATGGCGTCCTTTTTGCCGTGATCGCGGCATGCCTTTTATACCGAGGATCTTTGCTTGGCGACCGGCGGGCCTTTGACCCATACCCGGTCGTTCAGAGGCTCTTTGGAGCTTCCCAACTTCTGCCATCTATTCATGTTAGGCAACGGGACGGCCGATCGGGACGGCTCCGGTCGCGACCCGCCCCGTATGAGCGAGGTAGGGACCGCGGAATTTGCCATAGCGCCTTTGCCCGAAAGTCGAGGATAGAGCATGGGCAGCGTGGACGATCATATCAGGGACCGTCCATTCGGAGGCTGCGCTCCATTGGCCCTCGCTATGGGTCCCCTCGGATGGGGTCTCGTTATTTTTTGCGATCGAGATTCAGGGCCAATCTACATCGGCCATATCGAGGGCAGCAACTGGGCGCATGTTCAAACCCTTACGGGCGTGCCAATCCGCCCTTGCTCCGAGCAGGACCACCACCCGCTGGGGCGCCAGTCGCGTAACGACCGGTTTGCGCGTCGTCGGGGCTGCCCAGCAGACCGCCGCCTTGGAGCCAGTTGCGCGTCGTACGCGCCACCGGCTCCAAACGTCGCGGCCATTAAGATCGCCATCGCGACCTTGAACATACACGTTGATAGTCCTGCCTCAACCAACGGTGCCATTAACGACACCCCCGCATACCATTTCATAGATCTACTTCCACACTGGTGCACAACGGTACGCCAACCGCGCGCCGGCGGTCCCGATGCCTGTAGTCCTGCGACTTCACCAAATAGCGCTTAGCCGGGATTGAGCCCCGACAACCGTCCGGGCGAGCTCAACCGCCACACCCCTTCGAGACGTTCGGCGTAGGCAGGCTCCACCAACCTGAGGACCCCGGAGCCATCCTCCACCAGTTCGAACGTCTGGCGCGTCACGGAACGCAGGCTGAGCGCATTCGCGAAGTTGGTCGCGAAGTCCACCACCATTCGGCCAGCCGGCAGGACCATCGCCCTGTCACGACCCAGCGGAAGGAGGACGAGAAGCCCACCCGCTTCCCGGTCAAGCGGCCTAAACGTGCCGTCGTCCGTCGCCTCGCAGCTCTCACCATCGTGATCGTCTGTCCAACGGTTGATCTCGGCCTTTCTCGGCTGGGCTATGAGCTTGCGGTATTCATCGAGCACCTCGACCTCGCGCTCGCTTGTAGCCGCCTGCGAGGGGGGCGGTTCCGAAGCGGGGGCGACCCAAGGCTTGGCCACCTGCTCCGCCGCAGGCGCCGGGGCCGTCCTGTCGGCGGAGGCGCGCTCCTCCGGGAACGGTTCGAAGGCGCGGCCCTTGAGCCCCTGGCCATCGCTACCGATGTCTACAATGAGTTTTGGTGCGGCGACGGCGCGTTCGGCCGATGCCGACGGTTGAGGTGGGGATGGGGGTGGCGGTGGAGGTGGCGCTGCGGATGCAGGCGTCGGCGAGGAGAAACTGGGCCGTAGGGTGGCAACGGCCTCGTCAAGGCGCCTCATCTGGTCCAGCAGGACTTGAAGCATGGAGGCGGTGCGGTCGATGCGTCCGGCGTCCTCGGCGGGTCGCGGCAGTTGCCGGACACGCTTGTCGGTCTCCGACAACGCGCTGCGCAGCCCGCTGAGCTGCACGAGCGCGATGATGAGGAGGACGAGGCAGACGCCGGCCACACACAGGCCGACGATGGTGGGAATCCCCATTGTTAATCACCTTGCCGATGGCGGGCCACGGCCCTCATTTCCAAACCGTCTTCGGACGCATGTTCTCGGAGGGCTTGAGCCTTATCAGCCCCACCAGAGCCTTCAGGACCGCTGCGAACTCCGATTGCCGCGGTCGTCCGTCCCGCTCATCCTCCCGGTCGATGTCCGCAACGCCGTTGATGAGCTTGGCCCGCTGATTGTCGTCTATCGAGACGGTGAACCCGGAAACGCGCGCGAAGGCCCTGAGGAAGGGATCGAGATCCTCGATCCCGACGTCCAGCGGCAATGCCGAGTACACCTGATCCTCCGGCGTCTCGGCGAGTACGGTCGGCTCCGCGCCGACCTCGTCACCGAAGTCGATCCCCGCGTGTGTCGCGTCGGCACTGGCCGGCGCAATGAACTGGTCGTCCCTAGCGGCGATGATCATGCCGGCGGCGACTTCGATCTTTGGGAACGGCGAAACCTGAACCTGCGGATAGGCGGGCCGCGTCTCGCCCGCCGCCACGGCGATCAGCAGCATGAGCTTGCTGATCTCCGTCTGCGCGCGGGGATCCGGTCCGTGGAGCCGGACGAACAGACCCGAACCGCGACCGCAGAACGCGACCGCGATGTCGCCCAGCGCGGATCTCGGAATTTCGCCGTCGCGGATGAGGTTGCGCAGCAGGCGGCCTACGAACCACGCCAGCCCGCCGAGGAACAGGTATGAGGTCTCCTTCAGCGAGCGGACGTTGTCGGTGCCGCTGACCCGGCTCCATTCGCGTTCGATCGCATTGTCGAGCGTCCTTCCGCTGAACAGCAGTTCGCCGATGTAGTGTATGTTGGCTCGCAGCTCCGCATCCGACTCCTTGTTGAGCTGCTGGATGACGCTCGACCACGCCTTCAGCCCGAAATCCTCCAGGATCTCCGGATTGCGCATGATGTGGTCGGTGAAGAAGTCGCCGCCGGCCAGCCGCATCGAGGTCGAGAACAGCTGCTTGATCGGCTTTCCGTTGTCCCAGATCGCGATGTCGGTGGTGCCACCGCCGATGTCGAGGATGATGTTGACGGCGCCCCGGGTCCCCTGCGCCTTGGTGTTCTCGTCCAGGATGTATGCGGCGGCGGCATCCCCCTCGTACCTTATCGGACGAACGGCGTCCGCCGCCGGCGTCGGCACGACGTCGGCCAGCGCGAGCTTGAGCTGGCGAAGGAAATCGGCGTCGTCTCCCATGTCCTTGGGGCGCGAGAAGTGCCATTTGAGATTGGCGGGGTTGCCGCCCTTGGCGGTCCATTCACAGGCAATCATCAGCATGAGCTGACGCAGGAACCGCCGTGCGGCGTCGCGCATCTCCGGAGCGCTGGACCACTTGAGGTTGTACTTGATGTTGTTGAGCAGCGCCGACCACTCCTTGATCGGGATGGCGCTGATGGTGCCGTCTTCGGCGAAGTCCGGCTGAAAGTACATCAGGTGCCTGATGAGCAGCGCGTCGTTCAACGCACCATCGGCATCCAGCAGCTCACGTCCGGGCGCGTCAAGCGGCCGCCCTATGATCACGGTCGGGCTAGGTAGGCTGCGCTCGTCGGCGGGAAGGAAGTCGCGGAACTTCTGGTTGAGTTCCGAGGCCTGGAATGCCGACCCCTTGTCGTTGGCCGGTTCCACGGGATGCACGATGCGGGCGGCCAACCGCAGCGGTACCGTCTCGTTCAGGCAGGCGACCGTGTTGGTCGTCCCGAAATCGATGGCGGCCACGCCGATACGATCGTTGGGATTGGCGACCTCAGGGATATGCAGGACGCTCAGGCCCGCCGGATACGGCGGCTCGTTCGGATCTACCGCGACCGAGAAGAACGCCGCCTCGTACGGCGTGGTCGAGATCTGGATCTCGGATGCCCGACCCCCGGAGTTGCTGGCCCGCAGTCGCGTCAATCCCGGTCCGACGAACTTGCGGCCTTCGAATTCCGGGATGCGGTCGAGCACAGCGGCGGTCCCGCGGTTGTCGAGCGGGGCGCTGTTCGCCCACGGCGCCATGTGATCGGCGCGCCGTTCCGGGCTCTGCGCGTCACGCATGAAATCGGCCAGCAGCCTCCCCGACATGGCGAAGCGGCCACGCAGACGGTTCAGACTGTTGCTGGAGTAATCGATCCTCGCGCAGTAATGCCGCCAGACGTCGCTGCGGAAGTTCGGCCACAGCGCGAAGTCGCCGAGCCCCCAGTCCACCTCGCGCAGAAGCCTGCCCTCGGTTCCCTGAGGCGCTTCGACGTACCTGCGCGAGACGACGTGCGGTCGGCCGCTGACGGACAGGGCCAGTTGGACCTTGCCGTCCCGGTTGACGGACGTGCTCGACGCGAGCTCGTCCGGCTTGCGGATCAGGAGGACGAGCGGGGAGAACGGCAGCAGGCAGTTGTGGAGCCCGTCCGGGTGGGACGCTATGCGCGCCGGCCGCTCGTCGTCGTCGAGCGTCACCAGCACGCGGGTCAGGAGATCGTCCGGAGTGACCATCAGGTAGCCCGCCTCCGCTATGATCTTTCGGATACCCGCCTGCTCGGACACGGTTCCCGAGATCACCTGGTGCAGTGTCTTCGTGCCCCAGAAGCCGATCCGCGACGCTGGGCGATCGACCGTCGCCAGTGCGGGATCGAGCAGGACGAGGCCCTTGAAGGGGGGCGCGTCTCCGAGATCGTCCCGCAGGCGGATGATGCAGTCGGACGTCCCAGGCTCGGGTGCCTTCGCGCGCATGGGGCTGGCGAGCAACTCGTACAGGTGGGGCAGGCCCTCTCCCCATTGCTCACCCGGCTCTATGGTGACCGTCCGGGTCCCGACGTCCGGGTGCAGCCTTACATCCAGGCAGTCGTCGCGGAACGACTGCAGCCTGTCCCGCAGATTCTTAAGGAAGGCCTGCTGATCGGCGCCGCCTCGGCCCAAACACATCTTCGCGACTTCGCCGTCCAGCCGCTGCACGTAGTCCCCCAGCATCTGCAGGGCGACCGGTGGCAACGCGTCGTTGCCGACGAGGCGCGTGGGATCCGTGATGCCCCTCAGCATCCACGGGATGCCGGCGACCCGAACGGCTTCGCCGTCCCGTCCCGCGGCCACCAGACTGGCGGGATTGAGGATGCCGAGATCACGACCGGCACCGGTCGGTCGACGCTCCTTGTCGAGTTCGAACAGGCGGACGATGATGGGGCGGTCCCAGGCGTGGCTGACGTCGCCGTCGGGCGCCGCCAGGCTCGTCTGTGGCAAGAGGTGCGTCATGACGCTGGCGAAGCGCGAGCTCCGACCCGAGAGCGGCACGGCGACCAGCGAAAGCTTGTAGACGTCCTCGTAGTAAGCGCTGAGCCCGAAGAGGGCGATCAGTCCACGCCATTGAGCGACCAGCGCCCCGGACCGATGGGCGGGGTTCAGAATGGCGTCCGCGAAGCTGCGCGCCTGCGCCCAAGGATCCGGCGTGGAACGCACCACGTCGACCTGCGCCTTCTCGTCCACGTCGAGTGCGCCGCCCAGTTCGCCCAACGTGCCCGAGATCGGCTGCCAGCTGCCGAAACCGGTGGCGTCCTTGAAGTTGTGGCCGCCCTTGCGCAGCGGCGTGAGAAGCAAAATCGGTTCGTTGGCCATCTTCAGTTCCCGGTGCGAAGAGGACGTGCGACATGGTGCACCGCGGACACCAATCGGCCCAGGCCTTGGCTGTCACCGGTGGGGACGGTCTCGTTCAGTTCCTTGAAGACCACCGCGGCGCCGGCTAGCTTCCCACCGTCGTCGCTGGCGTACAGTATGGCATCGAGGTCGTCCTGAGACTCTTCCTCCGAACGGCTCGGATGGAATTCCACGGGCGACGTCGGTCTGCTCCGTTCCGTACGCGCCCAGAGCCGCTCGCCGTTCCACAGCGAGAATGCGCCCAGCGTTCCGCTGCTGAAGAGGCGGATAGCCGATGCCCAGTGGAGCAGCGAGTCGACGTACTGCATTATGTCCGTCCGGGCTTCCGGGGTGTCGACCTGCCAGTTCGTGTCGACCGCCTGCTTCTTCAGCCAACCGGCCCTGATGCTGCCGAAGACGTTCTTGTCGTCGATCGCCGGCTCGACGCGGTAACGCCACCACAGGGCGAAGCGCAGCGTCCGTCCCAAGCGGTCGTACAGCGGCCCCTTCAGTTTGGGGTGCGCCGGCAGATCCGCCCATCCGAAGGACTCGCTCTCGCGGCGCGCCGCGATCAGCGGGGAGCTGGCAGGCAGGTCCTTGGCGTCGAGCGTGAAGAAGTCCATCGCGGCGAGCGCTGCGACCAGTTCGGGAAGCAAGGCTGGGTTGCGCTGCTCCGCGCGGCCGGGCTCGTGGTAGCCGAGATCGAACATCTTCTCCCAACCCGAGACATAGAGTCGGTCAAAGACCTTCTCCTGTTGCAGGAGGCTCTGGTAAAACTCTACGGCGACCCGCGCCTGTGGAAGGAGTTGAGCGGACGTGATGACGTTCGCGTTCTCGTCGTTCGGCGGACCGAAGCGGAAGTAGGGCAGCATCAGCGAGCCGCCGATGTGAATCTTGTCGCCCTGTATGCGCTGCCTGTTGTCCGGCCCGCGCAGCTTGTGCAGGAGCCGGGCGATCGTCGGAAAGCCTGCGGCGCCCGTGCCGCCGAACAGCGAGCCCGCCATGAAGATGCGGACCTCCTCGCCCCCCGCGCTCGCCTGCATGAGCTCTACGAGGCGCGCCAGGAACTCCGGCTGATCGTGGTTGATCGCCGAGACGAGCGCCGCTGCGCCTACGTGAGCACGGCCGCGGTACCCCTCGCCCAGGTCCATCGTCTGCTCGGCGTCCGCCGACGACGCGCCGTCGCCCCGGAACATCAGGTCGAACAACGCCTTCTCGTCGTCCGACATGTCCTGGTGCTGCATCACGTGCCGCAGCGTCGGCATGTTGTCCGGAGACGGACGCCAATGAGCGTTCTCGGCGAAGAGGGGCTCGACCTCTATCGAGAACAGGTTCGACCCCCCGGCGGCCTCGTCCGTGCTCCAGTCGATCCGGTTGGCCTTGCCCGCCGCGAAATGCCCGCGCAGGCGCACGAGCAGCTTCAGCAGCTGCTCGGTCCGGACGACGTTCCCGTTGCTGTTGTCCTGATCCACGAGCCCGATGATCACCTTGGGCTTCGGTCCGACGCCGGCGGAGAGAAGGTAGAGCGCGGACTCCACGATCTTGGCGCCGGTGCCGCCTATGCCGATGAGTATGTTGATGGCCATGTCGGGTCCCTCAGCCGCCGAACAGGCCGCCGCCGGGGACGGCGACCTTGGTGCTGGCTGGCGCGAACGCCGCGGTGCTCAGCCAATAGCCAAGAGCCACCAGAATGACGCCCAGGCCGGCGGCGTTCACAGGCACGCTCGCCGCCAACAGCGTCGCGATGGGGGCAAGGACCACCTTCGCGCAGAACAGGCCGACCGCCGCCACGAGCGCGAGTATCATCAGCCCGGCCCAGGAGCCGCGTTTGCCGCGCGCGGACTTGTCGCCGATCGGCGGATTGCGGTCGATCAGGACCAGCCAGAGGCATGCGAGCACCGCCGATACCAGCAAGCCGCCGATCCCCGCCAACAGCACTTCCCGGGTCATCTCCTCAAGATAGGCCGAGATCCGCGATGGGTCACCATCGAGGCGCTCGATGAGATCCGGCGCCAGCGACTTCTGCTTCGCGAAGCAGAACTCGACAACAGCCCAGTAGAGCGCGCCGATCGCCGCGTGCACTCCGAGGACGCCGAGCATGCGGGTGATGAGATTGGATGACACTGTCTGTTCCGTCCCTTATTCGATTTCGACCGCGACCGCGAAGCCGCCGATGTTCATGGGTTTGGACTCGGCCGACTTCAGCAGCGCGACCTCGAGGAGGCGCGCGGTCTCGGCCAGGTTGAGAGTCGGCATGACCGGCTGCTTCACGGCGACCGCCTCACCGGCCGCATCAAAGCTCCAGTCACGCATCCACTGCGTCGCTGGGTTGGGCGAGAGCAGGGACGTGCGCCGGACCGAACCGACCAGAAGATACGTGGCCGGTGGCAAGGTCGCCAGCTCCGACGGATCGAGCGTGAAGCGGGCGCCTCCGTCGGTCGGCCAGCCGCCTGCCAACTTCCCCTCCTCCCGCCAGTCGCCGCCCTTCGGCAGGCACTTGTCGCCCAACCGGCGATAGAGCTTCGTCGTCCCTTGGCTCGTGCCCTGCCAGACCGCGCCCGGCAGCACACCCGTTTCGGGGACGCCTCGCCAGCTCGCGCCGCCGCCGCCCGACGACCGGAGCGCGGCGCCGCGGTCGAGATGGTATTGCGGCACTCGAACGCCGGTCCTGACAGTCAGGAAGCTGGCCTTCGTCAACGGCCCGCCGGCCTTCAGCTCGAAGGGCTGGGTGCCATCCGAGGCGGTGACGACCGGATCCAGGGTGAACAGCGAGTAGTGGGCCTCGCCGTTCCCCAGCGCTCGCGCGATCGACGCTGACGGGGCGTTCCTCATCGCGTCCCGGAATGCCCGCAGTCGCTCGACCGGTCCGGCGACGACCAGGAACAGGTGGCGACGGGCCGCCGTCACCGTCCTGCTGCCGCTGGGGAGGTCGCTTACGCGACCGGAATAGGGGCTCTCGAACCCGTACACCGCGACGCTCCGTCCGCTCGCGAAGATGTCGGCCAGCGGCTTGGAGAGGGCGACGCCGTCCGTGGTCCGCACTTCGCTGTTCGCCAGCCATAGGTCGCTGACGATGACCGACAGTGACTTGGGATCCTCAGCGGCAACCCGGCCCAAAGCCTGGTCGATGTGGCTCTCCTGCGCGTCGCAGTTGCGGTTGCCCGCTGGACACAGGTACCCCGCCTCGGTCTGCATGCGCGACACGTCGGCCGACTTCAGGTCCGTGAAGCTGCGGTCGAAGCGTGAGATCGTCAGCTTGGCGTGGTCGATTGTGTCGAGCGAGGGCAGCATGCCGATCAGATCGGCGAGCGGCTTCTCGTCCGCCGTACCGCCGCGGATGAACCCGACCATGCTTGCCGAACCGTCGAGGTAGACCGACATCGGACCACCGGGATCGCGCGCCGCACCCGACGCCCCTGAGGCGCCGGAGATCCAGGCGCGCGCGGCCTCGGGATAGCAGGACGCCCCGTCGATCGAGGGTGATTCCCCGCCTCCGCAGGAAGTAAGACCCGCAGCTGCGACGATCACCAATACTTTACGCAAACGTCTTGTCATCGTCCCCCCGTAACCTCCCGACAGTTCACGATGGGCAGGTATAAGTCCATAGCCTTGTATCGTTTGCTTGCTCTGCGATTCCGTTGCCGACCAGGGCCCGAAGTCCCCCACACAGTCGACCGGAATCGTCGCCGACATGATTTTACGGCGTGTTAGGCGCCTGATCTTTGCAATTCCCGTCAATGTGCTAGTCGATGCGCACCCCGTCGTGCCAGGATCCGGTCATGCAGAACTTAGTCATGGGCGCGAACGCGCCCCTACCGGCGGCCCGGTTCGAAATACTCATAGAATGGCCGGCTGCCGCGGGAACCCTGGACTCGTCGACCTACCTGACCGGACCGGACGGCAAGGTCCGCACCGACGCGGACATGATCTTCTACAACCAGCCCTTCGACGCGGCTGGATGCGTGAGGATCACGGACAACGAGCCGGGCAGCACCCGACTCGCGTTCGATCTCGCGCGCGCGCCTGACGGCGTGGACCGGATAGTGATGTGCGTGACGATCGAGGATCCCGACCGCACGATGGCCGCGTTTCGCGGAACCGCCGTCACCATGATCGTCGACGGCGAGCCGGTGATGTCCTTCAAGCCGGATCTGAGCGGGGCGCAGGAGGTCGCGATGCGCCTGGCAGCCGTCTACCGCCGAAGTGGCGCCTGGAAGTTCCGCGCGGATGGCCAAGGCTTCAACAACGGGCTTGCGCCGTTGGCGAGGTCGTTCGGCATCGACGTCGCGGAGGACGACAGCGCTCCGCTCCGGGACGCAGCGGCAAGCAACCCGCCTGCGCCCTACGCACCGGCACCGGAACGGGAGTTCGAACTCGTTCGCGACGCCGCCGGCGCCCGGCGTTCCCCGCCCGCCGCGCCGGTACCGGCGCCACCCCCCGCGCCGCCCGCTCCCAAACGCGACGATGGCAGCACGAAGCTGTCGGCCGACCACCCCGCCGCCTCATGGGAGGGAGACCTCGGCGAGATCGCCGTCAAGCTCGCATGGGACAGCCAGTGCGGCGGCCTGCATGGTCGCCCCCGGGTGCTGCGTCCGGAACTAGGCTGCTTCTATCGGCTCGACGACGGTCGCCGGGGACTCGTGCAGTCATGGGACGGCAACGGCCAGTTCGACACGGCGCCGTTCGTCCACCTGACGCATGCTGAGGTCGACGGGATCCGCGGCGGACAGGGGCTGCGCTTAAACGGGGGGCGGTGGTCCGCCATCGCGGAGCTGACGCTGTTCGCATACCTCCGGTCGGACGCTCCGAACTGGCGCACGGCAGCCCTTTCGCTGATGCTCTCCACTCCCGGCCGGAAGCCCGTCTCGCTGTCGCTCGAGGGCGGACCGGATGGCAACGGGATGGTCGCCCTGGTGAAGCTCGCGAACCGCGAAGGCGTCGTCGACATCTCCCGCCTCGCGCTGTTCACCGTCGGTCACCAGGAAATGGACGAGCGCCTCGGCTGGGATCTTCGCTGGAAGACGCGGTACGCCTAGCCCCGCGCGCGGGACTCACCGGCGGAGGACGCGCCGCCGGTGGATGGCGCACGTGTATTCCGACAACCGACCAGACGCCCGTGGGGGTCGTACCTCTCCCAGCGCAGCGCCGTGCCGGACCTGATCATCGCGCAGCTGAGATCCCCGTCGCCATTGGAGCACGTAGCGACCGTTCGCGCGTAGCTCATGCCCTCGCGATGGCATCGTAGGACGCGGTTCACGGATAGCCGCAACAACTCCGCTTTGGCTTCTTCTCCCGACGCGGCGGGACAGGGCTGGTTCGATCGGCAACTGCCGTTGATCTCGCGCGCAGCCAGGCCGGCCAGCCGTATCTTGATCTTCCTGCCCTCCCGATCACGCTCGCGGCAGTAGATCGGTCCGTCGCCGTCGTGCACTCCCTCGACGGTGCAGGCGAAGTCGTCCGGATCAGCCGCCGCGGCTTCCGCGGCGGGGAGGCGTACGGGTGGCGGCGGGAGAGTGCCGCCGCCCCCGGGCGACAGGGCGGCAAACACCCACACCAGTGCCAGCACGACCAGACCGCAAAGGAGTGCGATCGCTGCGGGGGGCGTCTTGCTCAGGGTGGTATCCCGTCTGATTGACTGATCACGGTGGAGCGGCGAGGACCGACGAGCGGTTCTCGAACGGTCGTTAGGTCGTCTTCGCCGATGCGACAACCGTTCGCGTCGCGGAGCCGCGCCATCAGCGACGCCCGCCGCCTCCGGAGCGCAACGGGACCGTTCAAGCACCTCTATCACCGCGGACCGTCGATCTCTTTGTCGTGCGTGCTCCACGGTACCAGACGGGTCGGATGCTGTTACCTGCCGCCGATTGACTTGCGGGCGGGAACCCTCTTGGTATGCATCCTCGAATCTTAGGGGGTAAGGAATCATGGCAATCTCGTTGCAGAAAAACGCTTCGGTCAGTCTTGCAAAGGAGGCCGGCGGATCGGGTCTCAGCAAGATCGCCCTCGGCGTCGGCTGGGATGCCGTGCAGCAGAAGAAGAAGGGTGGTTTCTTCGGAGGCCTGCTCGGTGGGGGCGCCGCCGCTGAAACCGAGATCGATCTCGACGCATCATGCATCGCGTTCGACGGCAGAGGCTCCGTCGTCGACCTCGTCTGGTTCCAGAAGCTCGCCAGCGACGACGGGTCGATCCGGCACAGCGGGGACAACCTCACCGGCGAGGGTGATGGCGACGACGAGACGATCTCGATCGACCTCGCCCGCCTGCCGGCCACCATCGAGACCCTGGTGCTTACGGTGAACAGCTTCAGGGGCCAGACGTTCAACGAGGTCGAGAACGCGTTCGGGCGGGTCGTCGACCTGAGCACGAACCGTGAGCTCGCTCGGTTCGACATTACGGACGCGGGGACGCATACGGGCATCATCCTCGCTTCGCTCAAGAAGGCGGGTGGCGAGTGGGTGTTCAAGGCGCTCGGCGAGCGCACGAGCGGCCGCACCGCGCAGGACCTGTCGGGAGCGGCCCGCGGCCTGATCTGATCCGCTGGGGGAACCTCCTCACATCAATTCAAACGACATTCCGGAGCGGCGAATGCAGTTACAGCGCGGCGAGAAACGGGCGCTTGCCGATCTCGGTATCGGCAACGCTTGCGTCATCAAGTTCGACTTCGAGCTTCCCGGCGCCGACGTCGCCGCCTTCGGGCTGAACAAGGACCGCAAGATCGGGGACGACCGCTACGTCGTCCTCTTTTCCAATCCGCGTTCGCCGGACGGCTCGATCGCCATGTCGGCCACCTCAGACAGCGCGGTCTTCACGGTCGATCTGGACTTGGTGCCCGGCGCGGTGGAGCGAATCGTGTTCACCGCTACCCATGACTCCCGGCCGATATCCGAGGCGCGTCCGCTCGTCGTCTCGATCGACGGCGGAAAGGCCAGGTTCAACGTCGCCGAACACCTGACCTCCGAAAAGGCGGTCATGATGGTCGAACTCTACCGCCACTCTTCCGGGTGGCGCGTCGGCACGATCGCGGCCGGCTTCAACGGCGGCCTCGGCAGCCTGATCCAGCATTTCGGCGGCGAGGTAGACGCGCCCGCGCCGTCAGGGGCGGCTGCACCCGCCTCCCGGCCGGCACCGCCTCCCGCACCCCCGCCCGTCAGCCTCAAGAAGATCTCGCTCGAGAAGACGAACTCGTCGGTGAGCCTGAAGAAGACCGGCGGCTCATTCGGCGAGATCGTGCTCAATCTGAACTGGAACCAAGGGACGCAGAAGCGTGGCCTGTTCGGCGGCGGGAACAAGGGCGTGGACCTGGACCTCGGCGTCCTGTTCGAGATGCGCGACGGCGGCAAAGGAGTGATTCAGGCGCTGGGCAACAGCTTCGGCCGATACGACCAGATGCCTTGGATAGAGCTGTCCGGCGACGACCGCACCGGGGCCGTGTCTGGCGGCGAGACGATCCGGGTCAACGGCAGGTTCTTCGACAACATCAGCCGACTGGCCGTCTTCGCGAATATCTACGACGGCGCGCCCAACTGGGCGAAGACCGACGGCGTCGTCCGCATGAACATCCCCGGACAGCCCGAGATCGAAGTCCGCATGGACGAGGGCCGCGACAACTGCCGGCTCTGCGGCATCGCCGTGATCGACAACGTCGGGGGCGAACTGAAAATCGACAGGCACATGCGATACTATCGCGATCAAAAGCAGTATGCGGATACCGTCGGCATACTGCTCAGGTGGGCCGCCGGCTCGAAGGACTGAGAGCGGCGCGCGCTGTGCGCCGATGAATGCACAGGGGGAACAATGAAAACATTCTACGGGTCGATGGCGTTCACGGTGATCGCCCTGATCCTGGCTGGCGTGCTGGGCTTCAGCCAGAGTGGCGACCTCGGTCTCGCGTTGCAGTTCGTGTTCCTGGCGCTCGTGCTCGGCGTCATGGAGACGTCGCTCAGCCTCGACAACGCCGTGGTCAACGCCTCGATCCTGAAGGACATGTCCCCGGTCTGGCAGCAGCGCTTCATTACCTGGGGTATCCTGATCGCAGTGTTCGGGATGCGTATCGTCTTCCCGATCCTGATCGTGTCGGTCTCGGCTTGGGTCAGCCCGTGGGAGGCCACCCGGATCGCGCTCGTCGACCAGGCACGGTACGAGGACATCGTAACCGGCGCCCACATCGGCATCTCCGGCTTCGGTGGCGCGTTCCTGATGCTGGTGGGCCTCACGTTCTTCTTCGACGCTGAACGCGAGCACCATTGGCTGCGCTTCATCGAAGCCCCACTCGCCAGCTTCGCGCGGATCCCGTTCTCGCCCTACCTCGCCACCATCGCGATCGTCGTCGGGCTTTCCTTCATGGTCGAAGGCGGCGAACAGCGGACGTTCCTGATCGCGGCATTCTGCGGTATCGCGGCGTTCTTCGGCGTCCAGAAGATCGGTGATCTGGTCGGTGGCGACGAGGACGCGACCGGTCGGGTGGTGCGCTCGGGTCTGGGCGCGTTCATCTACCTCGAGTTCCTCGATGCCAGCTTCTCGTTCGACGGTGTCATCGGGGCGTTCGCGATCACCAACAACATCATCCTCATCGCCCTCGGACTGGGAATCGGCGCGATGTTCGTGCGCTCGATGACGATCGCGCTCGTTCGCGGCGGACATCTCGCCGAGTTCCGCTTCCTCGAGCCGGGCGCCTTCTACGCGATCATCGGCCTTTCGGTGATCATGCTCCTCAGCATCCGGATCGAGACCCCGGAGGTCGTGACCGGCCTGATCGGCGCATGCATCATCGGGCTCTCGCTCTACGCCTCGATCCGGCACAAGAAGCTGTTCCCGGAGGAATACGCCGAGGACGGCGAAGCCGAGGTTATCCTGCCGACCGGCGACATCGCCACCGGCGTGCAGACCAGCTGACCCCAATCGACACCCACGACACGACACAGAATCAGGAGATCATCACGATGGCAATTTCACTGTCCAAGGGCGGCAACGTGTCGCTCTCCAAGGAAGACCCGACGCTTGACGAGATCATGATCGGGCTGGGCTGGGACGCGCGTGCGACCGACGGCGCCGACTTTGACCTCGACGCGTCCGCATTCCTACTCACCGCGGCCGGCAGGGTCCGCAACGACCTCGACTTCTGCTTCTACAACAACAAGAACGTCGGCGAAGCTGTGGTCCACCAGGGCGACAACCGCACGGGCGAGGGCGAGGGCGACGACGAGCAGATCAAGATCACGCTGTCAAAGCTGCCCGCCGAGATCGACAAGGTCGCGATCGCGGTCACCATTCACGAGGCGGAGGCGAGGCGGCAGAGCTTCGGACAGGTCTCGAACGCGTTCATCCGCCTGGTGAACCAGAAGACGGGCGCCGAAGTCGTCCGCTACGATCTCGCCGAGGACGCGTCGGTCGAGACGGCCCTCATCCTTGGAGAAGTCTACCGCCACGGCAGCGACTTCAAGTTCCGCGCCGTCGGCCAAGGCTTCAAGGGCGGACTGGGGCCGCTCGCGACGAGCTTCGGCGTGAGCGTCGGCTGACCATCGCCCTGCCGCCGCATGCGGCGGCAGGGCCCGCGGTGCCGGAGCCGCTTCAGCGACCGTGGACACAACTTCTAGTACAGGATCAGGACCAATGGCAGTTTCACTCGTGAAGGGCGGCAACGTCTCGCTTTCCAAGGAGGCCCCCGGACTCAGCTCCGTCACCGTGGGACTCGGTTGGGACACCCGCCAGACCGATGGCACGGCCTTCGATCTCGACGCGTCGGCGTTCGTGGTCGGCGACAACGGTAAGGTGCTGAGCGACTCGCACTTCGTGTTCTTCAACAACAAGGCGTCGCCTGATGGGTCCGTCGTGTATGGCGGCGACAACCGGACCGGCGACGGCGATGGCGACGACGAGACGATCAAGGTCGATTTCGCCCGGTTGGCCGCGGACGTGAAGAAGGTGGTCATCGGCGTTACGATCTACGAGGGTGCCGAGCGCCGTCAGAACTTCGGCTCCGTGTCCAACGCCTACGCCCGCGTGCTGAACGATGCCGACGGCAAGGAGCTGGCGCGGTTCGATCTGTCCGAGGACAGCAGCACCAACAGCGCCATGGTGTTCGTGGAACTCTACCGCGGCCCGCAAGGCGACATCAAGGTGAAGGCCATCGGAGAAGGGTGGGAGAGCGGCTTGGCCGGCCTGGCCGGCAGCATGGGCGTAAACCTGGGCTGAGGGAGGAACCGACCGGTCCGTTCCGGTTGCGGAAGCGGTTCTCGCCGAGTGAAGGCGCGGGTACGAACAACCGATCCATGGCGGATGGTGATCAGCGTGGTTGGAGCCGTTCGGCGGTACCATCTCCCGGGCAAGCGGCAATGTGAGAGGAGGACGCGTTGACCAACCCCATGTCCGGTGAACGCCTTTCCCTCTTGGGTGCGGCGCAGTGCCTCATACGAATCGACGGCAGCAATGCCGATAGGATCGCAGCCGTGGCCGTGGGCGCCTCCGGCACCGTCGTGCCCCTCGAACAGATCGCGGCGAACGAATGGTCCCTCGGAAGACTGCTCCGGGGCAGCGAGGCGACCGAGATACTGCTCTACGTCATCGACGACCGCCAAGGCGGCTTCGTCAACGACAGCTATCCCGTCACGATGCGCATCGACGGCGTCGAGCATACCCTCCCCGCCCCGACCGAGCAGCTCGCCGCGGTCATCTTGGGCGAGATATACCAGAAGGCCGGGGCACCGCGGCTCAAGGTGTCCAACGAGGGCTACATCTTCGGCATAGACGCATACGCGCGGGCGCGGGACTTAAGGGTGCCCGCCTTCCCCAAGCGGACCAGCCCGAGCGAGCGGCCACATTCGGAAGGGCGGGACGACCGCCCGCCCCCGCCGGCCGGTTCCGCGCTCGGCTCCGGAAGCGGGATCCTGATCGCGCCGGGGATCATCGTCACCAACGCGCACGTCATCGAGGACGGCTCGTCGTTCCAGGTAGGGCGCGGCCGCCATCCGCTGACGCCGATCGCCGTCGACCGGATGCACGACCTCGCGCTGCTGCGCGGCGACGTCGAGGGAGTGCCGCTGCCGTTGCGCTCGTCCTCGCCCATCTGGCTGGGTGAGGCCATCATGGCCGCCGGATACCCGCTGATGGACCTGCTCGGTGCGGACCTGAAGGTGTCGACCGGCAACGTCTCCGGCATGACCGGCTCGCACGGCGACGTGGCCAGGTTCCAGTTCACCGCACCGATCGGATCGGGATCGTCGGGAGGCGCCGTAATAGATGAGTTCGGGAACCTGATCGGCGTCACGTCGGCCTCGCTCGCGCATGAGAACGTCCGGGGTCGGGGATCCATCAGCGAGAACGTCAACTTCGGGATCAAGGCGAGCATGGTGCACGAGCTGCTCGCTGCTGCCGGCATCGACGCGCCCGCGACGCCGCTCGCAACCGAGAGCGCCCGCCGGGAAGTCGTTCAGCGGTTGCGGCGCAGCGTGATCAGCATCAACGTCATGGCTTGAGGAGCATCTTCCATGGCTTTCAGATTCTCCCGACGCATCAAGATCCTGCCCGGCGTTCGCATAAACGTCGGCAAGCGCGGGGCGTCGCTCTCGATCGGTCCCCGCGGCGCGTCCGTGACGATGGGTCGGAACGGCATCCATGGCAACGTCGGCCTGCCCGGCACTGGGATCAGCTACCGCGCGAGGCTGGACGCCGCATCGCCCGCTCCGCGCAAGGAGGCGCCGACCCTGCCGCCACGGCTCACCGCGATGGTCGAGCAGGACCGGATCGTGTTCGCGGACCAGGACGGCACGCCGCTCGCCCCCTCGCTGCATGCTGCGGCCCGCCGATCGATGAAGGACGAGCTTCGCACGTTCCTCGAGCAGGAGAGCGAAGACCGCAACGTCGAGCTCGTGGCGCTCGAACAGCTCCATCACGACATCCCGGATACGGTCGCGAAGACCGTTCCCCGACACGGAAAACCGGAGCGTGACGGCTATCCCGACCAGCAGCAGTACATGGCCGCTCTGATGGCGTGGCGTGCCAAGGCGGCGAACGAGGGACCTGACCCGGAATCCGTCGAGCAGGCGCTCTTGGAGTGGCTGGGTGCGCTCGAATGGCCGCGCGAGACGGACATCGCCGTGTCGCTGCGCGGCCGCCGCCTACTGCTCGACGTCGACCTGCCCGAGATCGAGGACATGCCGGCCCGCCGCTGGGCGCCGAACCACACCCAGCTCGTCCTCAGCGAAAAGCCACTGTCGCAGAAGGATGTCGCCGCGACGTACCTGGCGCACGTCTGCGCTATCGTCTGTCGCCTGATCGGACACGGCCTCGCGGCGAGCGACGCCATAGAAGCGGTCGGGGTCTCCGGTTACACCCAGCGCACCAGCACCACGGGCCGGCTCGATGATGACTACGTCATCGTCGCCGACGTCACCCGTTCCGCCTGGTCGACCATCGACGTGGCCCGCATGACGTCGATCGATCCGGAAAACCTGTTGCGGCGGCTGGGCGCCCGCTTCGAGGCGAACGCGCGGGGCATCCTGAAGACGCAGAAGCCGCTGACCTGAGCACCAGCGACGCCGGACGCATCGTGCGGTAACGACGCACCCAGTTCGCAAACCCATAATCCACAAGCGGATGCAAAGCCTCACGCTCCGGACGCCCCCAAACACGAGAGTCAACGAAACCATGCCGTCGCCAAATGCCGCCACGATCACCGTCGAAATCCCGACGGGCCTGCTCGCGCTGCGCGCCCGGGACGGAAATGACATCTCGGCTCTCTGCGACGTCGCCGCGCGGGCCAATCCCAAGCGCGGATTCCTCATCGTGTCTCGTGTCCTCGGCCGCCACCTTCCCACCCGGCCCGCGGCCATGCGGCGAACGATGGACGAACTCGGCGCGATGGTCGCCGACGACACACCGGAGCCCATCGTCTTCCTCGGGATGGCCGAGACGGCCACCGCGCTCGGTCAGGGGGCGTTCGCGGCCTACCGCCGGCGCCGGCCGGGTGCCCGCTGCGCGTACCTCCAGACCTCCCGCCAGCGGGTGCGGGGAGCGCGGACGATCGCGACGTTCGAGGAGGGGCACAGCCATGCGACGACCCACCTCGTCCAGATCCTGGGAGCCGAGGTCGCATCCATCGTGCGGTCGGCGAGGACGCTCGTCATCATCGACGACGAGTGCAGTACGGGACGGACCTTCATCGCCTGCGCCGAAGCCATGGGTCCGGCGATGCCTCTGCTGACCCGGATCGAGACCTGCTGCATCACGGACTGGAGCGATGGCGGCTATGTCGCGGACATGCCGATCGAGACTAGGATCCACTCCGTTCTGGACGGCGCGATGGAGTGGACGCCGGGGCCGACCGGCGCGGCCACCGCCCTGCCGCTCGGCAGCAATCGGCCCGGTACCGCGCCGGCCGCCGGCATGCGCAGCCGCACGGGCGTCATGGCACCGGAGAGCGCGCACCGGGAGCGGATCGAGGTACGGGTCGGGGAGCGCATACTGGTGCTCGGCGAGGGCGAGCACTCCTACGAAGCCCTGCTTCTGGCCGAGGAGCTGGAAGCCGCAGGAGCCATCGCCGCCGTCCAATGCATAACGCGCAGCCCGGCGCTGCCCGGTGGGGCCATGCGCAGCGTCTCCAGGTTCACCGACACCTACGGCAGCGGCGCCCCGTGCTTCCTCTACAACCTGCTCGGTCACGCCCCGGATCGCGTGGTGATCGTGTCCGAAGTGGCAGGCGATCAGATCGCGGAGGCGCGGGCGGCGTTGGCCGAACTCGGAGCGGACCTGCCTGTCGAACGGCTCGAATGCCGCTACGGGTCGGCGTCATGACCCCCATCGTCTTCTCCGACCTGGACGACACCCTCTTCCAGACGCTGCGGAAGTGCCCGGACGAGGGCGACGGCCTCAAGGTGATGAGCACCCTCCTCGACGGCAGCCCGAGTGGATATTCCACGCCGCGGCAGCAGGCGATGCTCGCCTGGCTGTCGTCGGGACGGCTGATCCCAGTGACCGCGCGCAGCACGGTCGTCCTCGCGCGGGTGGACATCGCGCAGGCGCCGGCCATCTGCTCCAACGGCGGATGCATCGTGTTGGAGAACGGCGGCCTCGACCTCCTCTGGCACGATCGGCTGGCCGAGCAGGCGCGGTGCGACCATGCCGTGCATGACGTGCACCGGTCCCTGACGGAAACGCTCGACGACGAGATGTTCCGGCACTGGGTGGTCGCGGAGAACGGTCTTCCCCTGTACGTCGTAATCAAGAGCAACGCCGGATCGACGGGCGAACTGGCGGAGCTGGCGGAGCACCACCGGGCCCTGGTTCCGACGGGTTGGCGCCGGCACGTCAACGGCAACAACCTCGCATACATGCCAGGTTGGCTGAACAAGCGGCACGCCGTCGGCTACATGATCGGGAAGATCCGCGCGGCCGAACCCGACCGACCTATTCTCGGCGTTGGCGATAGCCTGTCCGACGTGGGCTTCATGGACCTCTGCGACTTCGCGATCGCACCGACGGGATCGCAGTTCTGGCGCGCCGCCACCAGCAACAGCGACTGGCTGTCGTAGCGATGGGAACCGCGGCGACAGATGCCTGCCCGACGATGTTCTCCGGCTCCTATGACCCGGAAGACGTCAGCATTCTGCTGAAGCCGACGTTGATCACGCCGGTCGCGATCGAGGAAAAGGAGCGGCTGATACAGAGCGGCGCCCGGCACTATTCGGAGATGCTTTCTAGTGAGGCCGTGCCCGATCAGCGCTACCTGACGCTCTACGCCGAAGCGCTAGCGCGAAACGCCGGACGGCTGCGCTCGGACATATCGAGGCTCGCCCGCATGATCGCGGATCGTCCGGCCACGCGGCGCGAATGCGTCGTCGTATCGCTGGCCAGGGCCGGTACGCCGATCGGGGTCCTGCTAAAGCGGGAGCTGGCGCGTATCGGGATCGTTGCGCACCACTACTCCATCAGCATCATCCGCGACCGCGGCATCGATCTGAACGCACTGCGCTTCATAGCGGCGCGCCATGGCACCACTGCCGCGGTGTTCGTGGACGGCTGGACGGGAAAGGGAGCGATCAAACGCGAACTCATGCGCTCGCTGGCCGATGACGATCTCGGGTTCGCCCCGTTCCTTGCCGTCGTCGCCGATCCGGCGGGATGCGCCGAGGCCGCCGCGACGACCGACGATTACGTAATCCCGAGCGGACTGTTGAACGGCATCGTCTCCGGGCTGATCAGTCGATCGGTTCTCCGGGACGATCTCGTCGGGCCATCGGATTTTCACGCCTGCCTCTACCAGACCGACCACGCCGCCTACGACCTGTCGCGCGCGTTCATTCACGACGTCGAGGCCGCCGGTCCGCCCCTCGTCGACAGCGGGCCTTGGAACACGGACCTGGCGGCAGTGGCGCGCGGACGCAGTCGCGCGCTGATGGAGGAGCTGATGAACGAATGCGCGATCACCGACGCGAACAGGATCAAGCCCGGCATCGCCGAAGCGACGCGGGCCATCTTGCGCCGGGTTCCCGACCTGCTGTTCGTTGGCGACCGCGCCGATCCAGAGGTAAGGCACCTCCTGCATCTGGCGGCGAAGCACGATGTGCCCGTCCGCGAACGCGATCTGCATGCGTACCGGGCGGTGACCGTGATAAGAGGTCTCGGGGGAGGACAGGAATGAGCGCTATAGATTTGGGTGCGTCGCTGTACGTGCCCGCCCTGAACGCAAACGCCGAACGACTGGCCTACGGCGAGATGCAGGGGCTGCGGTCGATCGTCATCTGCCTGGAGGATTCGATCCGCGAGGATCAGGTCGGCCGGGCGCTGCGGGAACTCGGGAGGATCCTTCTGCAGTTCGCGGGACGTCCTCCAGCGATCGGTGTGTACGTGCGGCCGCGCGACATCGGCATGCTCGCCCACATCTGTTCACTCCCGGGCATCGATCGGATTCAGGGCTTCGTGCTGCCGAAGGTCACGACCAGCAGCCTTCCGCTCTGGCTGAGCGCCGTGATGCACGACGATCACGCCATCATGCCGACGATCGAAGGAGACGAGGCGTTCGACCGCAGCGCGCTCGCCCGGCTCTGCGACCAGCTGCGCCCCTACGTCCACCGCGTGTCGGCGGTGCGCATCGGGGGGAACGACATCCTCGGTCTGCTGGGCATACGCCGGTCGCGGGTGCGGTCCGCATACGAAGGCCCTCTTGGCAACGTGATCCGGGACATCGCCGGCGCCTTCATACCGAACGGGTTCAGCGTGGCGGCGCCAGTGTTCGAGCACTATGCGGCGCTCGATGTCCTTCGCACCGAGGTGGAGCAGGACATCGAACACGGACTTCTGACCAAGTCGGCCATCCACCCTTCCCAGATAGCCGTGATCCAGGGCGCCTACCGGCCATCGGCCATCGAGATGGCGGAGGCCCGGACAATCCTGGACGTCTCCACCCCGGCGGTGTTCGGGTCGCATGGCAGCATGTGCGAGCCCGCGACGCACGCCAGGTGGGCGCAGTCCATAGTCAGCCGAGCCAGGATCCACGGCGTGCGGGATCAGGTTCGCGGCCCGGAAGCCAAGGTGGCCTAGGACATTCGACCACCATATGAAACGCACACGTCATCGGATTCAAAGCCGCCCACATGCTGAGCATAGAACCACCGGCACCCTTCCCGCCCGCCTCGACCGCCGGCGCGATCGACGTTCCCATAACCGAGGAGGCCAGGACGCGTCTCCGGGCCAGCGCAGACCGCTACGTCGAGGAGCTCGTGTCGCTTCCGCCCGATGGTCCCGATTTCGCCATCAAGGCAGACCAGTTGTCGAACGTCGGGCGACGCGAGGTCTCCGCTCTTGCGGGTCTATCGAGCCGCCTCGTGGCGCGGTCCGGCGGCTCGTCGGCCCCCGACGGGGTCGGACCCGCCCTCCACCGCCTGAGGGAGATCATGGAGGATCTCGATCCGGCGAGGGACGGAGACCTACTGGCGCCGCGGCGCATCCTCGGCATCATTCGGGTCGGCTCCGGGATCGGTTCATATTTCAGGCGCTACGAGCCAGCGCAGAAGGCGATCGACGGGATACTGCGGACGCTCGCCGCCGGCAGGGACTCGGTGTTGCGCGACAACATCGCCATCGACGGCGACCGCCGAAGGATGTGGGCGCTGATGGAGGACCTTGAAGTAGCGATACAGGGTTCGCGCAGGCTGGACGACGGACTCGAGCGGGCCGCTGCGAAAATGGAGCTCAGCGCGCCGGAGAAGGGACGTGCGCTACGCGAGCGGGCGCTGTTTCGGACACGCCAGCGGATCACGGACCTGCTCACGCAGATGGCCGTGTCCCTACAGGGCTACATGGCCCTTGGCGTCGTCAGAAGGACCAACGAGGAACTCATCAGCGGAATCGAACGCGCATCGACGACGACCATTGCCGTGCTGCACACTGCAGTCGCCGTCGCCCAGGCGCTGGCAGGGCAGAGGCTTGTCCTTAATCGGATCAGCGCGATCGACGGCAGCGCTGCCCCTATTATCGAGGGAGCCGGGCGCCCGCTGCCCGGCGACAGGAACAGGATCGTGCAGCCGGCTCGCCGCGATGACCTGGACGCGCTTCAACGGGCGTTCGCCGAAGTGCGTTCCACGTTGGACGAGGTCGACGCGTTGAAAAGGGCGCGCGGGGTCGCCTGAACCCGACCCACCTTGGGCCGGGGGAAGAACAGGGCTGAAGAAGCGGTCAGAACGGATCGGCCGGGACGAGCCACGCATACGGGACCAGCTCGATCGACGGATCAGGCGCGCTCCGCCAGCGACGATGCTCGGTATGCCGGATGACGAGTCGATCGGCGTGCAAATTCGGGGAGATGCCGCGGGCCGTCAGTGCGGCGGTCAGCTCAGCCATGACCGCGTCAGGATCGCGGACGAAGCGGGACGCGAAGCACCGCCAAACCGTCCAACCGGCTCGTTCCAGCATCCGCTGTCGCGCCATGTCGTCGGGCCAGCGATCGGGCCCGTGATAGGCATCACCGTCGCACTCGATCGCCAGCCGCCGATCCTCCGCGCCTTCGACCACCAAGTCGATGCGCTTCGTACCGACGCGCACCTGCGTGTCGATCCGGTAACCGCGTTCGACGAGCCGATCGAAGACAGCCGCCTCGAACTGCGATTCACATCGCGCGCGGCGATCCTCGACGAGGGCGCTCTCACCGGCGAACGGCGCTTGAAAGTGCTCGATCAGACTACGACGCAACTTGTCCGATGGCCGAAGCTGTTCCAGCTCCACCGATCTGACCAGCACCATGCGGTCGCGCGCACGCGACGCGGCGACGTTGAAGCGCTGCTCGTATCCGAGGCCGGACAAAGGGCTGCTATCGCGGTCGGCCACCAACGATACGAACATGATGTCACGCTCGTCGCCCTGGAACGCGGTCGGCTCGCCGACGCGGATGTCGTGCCGGATCATCGCGTCTATGCCCAGCACCTGTTCGATCGCCTGCAGGATTGCCATCGCCTGTTCCTGGCCGAGAAGCGTCGTGACCCCGATCGTCCTATGAGCCATCATCGGATCCCGAACGATCCGCCCGATCTCGTCGATTATGCAATCGACCTCCGGGAGGTTGAGCTTGCCTTGGCGACAGCCGTCCTCGACCAGGATGTCGACCAGGGGCGGATCGAGCCGCTCGGAAGCCGAGGGAAGGCGCATCGGAACCAACTGGTGGCTGTAGAACTGCCCTTTCGAATATTCGATGATTGGAGCGACGCACCGGAAATGCTCCTTGAGCAGGATCGCACCGCCAGCGAAGACCACTGTGCCGAGGTCGTAGAGCGACCGGTCCTCACGCATCGTGGCGCGATAGTCCGCGACCTGGTCGCCGAGATGCCGCTCGGCCAGCATCGTCAGTCGCGCCTCCTGACGAAACCCGGCGTCAGGACTGACCTGCCGATCATCGCCGACGATGAGCACCTGCTTCGCGCGCAGCAGGGCCGGGAGCGCGGCCACCGTCGATTGCGATGCTTCGTCGATGATCACCAGATCGAACAGACCGAGTTCGGCGGGGAGCGATTCCGACACGCGGTAGTGCGGCATGATCCAGCACGGCAGCGCGTTCTTCGCGCGATCCGCCGCCGCGCGTGCGTCGGCGCGGTGCCGACCGGCCCGAATGCCGGTGCCGCGACCGATCTTGCGCATGGCCTGGGCATATGCGGCGAGCGCCGAGCGCACCTGGTCGCTAGCCTGTTCGGCGAGCCGGCACCACGTGCGCGTTTCGATCGCATCCTCATAGGCGCGGGTCAGCCTCGCCTCCTGTTCGAACCGCTCTGCGGACAGCGCGCGCAATCGAGCATGGTGGTCGATACCGTCGAGCCATACCGTCATGCGGCGGAGGTTCCAACGGACCCGCCAGTCGCCGGGCGTCAGAGGATCCTCGCGCCCGTCGACGCTCTCGGTCCGCAACCGCATCGCCCACCGTGGTGCGCCGTTCCGCGAAATCAGGTCCGTCACGTCGCGGATCGTCGCGAAGGACGGCTGAAGCCGGCGCAACGTCTTGGCCTCCGAAAGCGCCGCGGACCAGGAGAGGTCGATCGCATCGCGCTCGGCGGTCTCGTCCCCGACCAACCCGGCGGCGGCCCGCAGAGCCTGCCCTGCAGCGCCCGAGACGTCGGCGAGACGTGTCTCGATGTCGTCGAGCGTCGCTTGCGCCGCCTCCAGGTCTAGCCGTCGGCGGTGCTGCCGCAGCACCCCTCGCAGATCAGCGGCGCTGGTCGCCACGCTGCGCCGCCAACCGGGCAGAAGCCGGCGCGCCTGACCGTTGATCGCGTCCTCGCGCGCCACCGCATCGCGTAGACGTGCCAAGTGGGAGAGTTGGCGGCTCATCGCCTCGGCGCCCCCCAGCCCGTCTCCCGTAACCGCATCCATGCCGGCGTGCATGGCCGCATGCGCCCAGACCACCCGCAGCTGGTCGGCGGAATCGAGTGCCCGGCAATAGCGCTCGACCTCGCTCCATCCCGCCGCGTCGGCCACGGGGCGGCCTGCCAGCCTGACCGCCGCGATGCGGCCCTTCACCGCTCGCGCGAAGATCGACTGGAACAGGCCCAGCTCCTCGCCGCGAGAAAGTCCGGCGATCGCTTCGCGGAAGGCCGGATCCGCAACGGCATCGGCTTCGATGGTGACCGGGCACGTCAGGAAGTGGCGGGTTTCCCCAGTGGCCGCGTCGACTTGTTCCAACAGGCCGGCGATCGCCGCCGCCGGAGGGTCGTAGGCATCTGCCCGCAGGCGGTCGAGCAGGGCGTCCGACCAGTCCGACCGAGCCCCGGCGATCGCCGCCTTGAGCTCGGTCAACTCATCGAGCGCCGCTTCCAAAGGTGCAATCGCGGCGATGTCCGTCCCCTGCACGAGCTCTGCCCCGACAGCGATGCCGCGGCGCGCCGTCGCCGCTTCCATCAGCGTCTCGTGCAACGCCAGCATCGTTCCGGAACTCGGCAGATCAACCGGGGGCGGCGACATGTCGAGCGAGTTCAGCCGATCACCCACGTCCTTGCGTGCGGCGCGAAGCCTGCCGATGGCATCTTCGTCGAATGCGGGCTCGAACGCGGGCAAGGCTTCCAACTGATCGTCGATCCAGTAGGCGAGCCCATTCGCAGCGACGACCCGCCGGGCAGCATCGACCGGCTCCACCGGCGCACCGTCGATCACGACCGCCGTCATTGCCTGACGACCGATCGCATCGACGTCGCGATCGATGCGGGCCAAAGCGCGGTGGATCGCATCGATCCGCACGTCGAGCTCGGCTATCTGAGTACGCGCCTCGCCGATCCGCGTCCGCTGCAGCCGGTCGGCGATGATGTCGACGGACTCCTGGAACTGCTTGAGCCCGTCGCGGTCGCTCTCCAGCAGGCTCACCGCCAACGGCCGCACCGCTTCCGGCAGCTTGTCGCGGAGCACCTTCAACGCCGGCGCCTTCTGCGACGTCACCAACACCCGCTTGCCCAGTGCCAGATAGTGGCTGACGATGTTCGCGATGGTGTGGGTCTTGCCCGTCCCCGGCGGTCCCTGGACGACCACGCCGGCCCGGTTCGACAACCGCTGGATGACCTCGACCTGCTCCCGATTGAACGGCTTCGGGAAGAACAGATCGTCCCCGGATCCGTCGGACGACGTGACCCCGGGGATCGTCGAAACGCCGCGCATGGGCGGATACGCTTCGCCCGTCGCGATCTCGGCAGGCGCTCGCAGCAGGATGCGCACGGCCTCGGGGATCGCATCCGCGCTCTCGACCGAGTCGACCACGGTCCGGAAACGGCGCAGGTCGTCCATCAGCTGCGTCCCGCGTCTGGGGCGCTCGAAGATCACCCAGCTGCCATCCACGCGTAGGATGTCGCTTTCGGGCGCTCGGCGATCGCCTAGATCCGGGAGGTAGCAGGCGTCCGCTTGCAGCACCGCGACGGCCCGGCGTAGCACCGGAGCGAAGCCGAACGCGTCGAACGGAGTAAGGCCATCTCCTTCCAAACCGGCGATGTGCGCCTCGGCGAAGCGCCGGAAGTCGTTCAGGCCGCTGGCGTCGAGCAGGTCGAGCGCGTCCGTCTCGATCCCCGGCGGCGTCTCGCTGCGCGGACGGACCTGGATCGCATGCGTCGTCTCGTCCAACGCGAGTTCCACCGCAACCGTCAGCAACGGGTAGCGCAGCTTGCCCGTTGAATGAGCCCATTGCGCGACGCCGATGCCCCACACGAGCTCGACCGGCCGGTCGCCCGCCCCTTCGAGCAGCTGACGCAGCGCGAACAGACTGTTGTACAGTTCGATTGACTGCCGCCGGGGGCGTTCCTCTTGCGCCCATGGGGTCCACCTCTCGCGGACATAGGCGGTCAACGCGGCGTCCAGCTTCGTCCGCGCCGAGTGGTCGGCCAGGCGGACCGTCGCGGCGTCCGCCTCCGCGACGTCGAAACCCGCGGCGCTGACCGCCACTCGTGGAACTTCTGCCTTCAGCGTAGGCGCGACGTTGGGCTCACCGGACACATCGGCCCAGACCCTGAGTTCGGCATCGTCCACCGCTGGCGGCGGGCACCGGACCATGCGGTCGACCACCATCCAGATGTGATCATCGCCATTGCGGACATCGAGCTGGACTCCGGGCAATCGGATCGTCTCGTCGCGGAAACGACGGAAGCCGCGATGATCGGCCACGTCCCACGCGACGCTGAGCCGATCGCGTTCCGTGGCTTCGACATAGTCGATCAGACCCTGAAGCCTGGAACGCTCAATCATCGGATGACACTCTTCAATGAACCAAAGCCATTAGTCGCACGCGATCCCGCACCGAAACAAGGGGATCAACCAGATGAACCCGGTTGCGGGTGACGGAGCCTTCGCGCTAGCCTCGACGACAGCGTATCTGCAGGCGGCGCATCCGCAGGCGACGGGGAACGAACGAAGATGCAGGATATGCAGCAGGGCGAAAATGCTCCGATCGCGATTTCTCGGCTACGCGTCGAGTTCAAATGGTCGCCGGTCGCCGGGCGTGGGTTGGAGGCGGACGTCTCGGCCTACCTGCTCACCCCGTCGGGGAAGGTCCGCAGCGATCGCGACATGGTGTTCTATAATCAGACCGACGGCGGCACCGGCGCGGTGCGCTTCCACGCCGGTGATGGCGGCGCATTCGATGTCGCCCTGAACCTCGTGCCAGACGACGTCGAGCGTATCGTCTTCTGCCTGACGATCGACGAGGCGCAGGCAAAAGGCCATACGTTGGCGTTGATCGAGGATGCAGCGATCACCGTGTCGGACGGAGCCGCAGGCATGATGAGCTTCCGTCCGGACCTCGTCGGCGCCACGGAGGCAGCGATGATCTTCGGCGAGCTATATCGCCGCGGGGGGCAGTGGAAGTTCCGAGCAGTAGGGCAAGGGTTCAACGGCGGCTTGGCTCCGCTCGCGTCGTCGTTCGGCATCGACATCGCGGCCGACGACGCCCCTCAGCAGCTACCGCCGGTGAAGAGCCTTCAGCTGGCCAAGCTGTCGATGGAGGAACCCGACCAGTCGGTCACCCTTACGCCGGATGCCGATGGCTTCGGCACTATCGTCATCACGCTTAACTGGTCCCATGGTCGGAACAACTACTCGACCGGCGCGGGTGCGATCGATCTCGACTTGGGATGCCTGGTGGAGATGCAGGACGGGCGGAAGACCGCCATCCAAATGCTCGGCGGCATGACGGGCGCGATTGACCAGCCGCCGTTCGTAATGTTGTCCGGTGACGACCGCACCGGCGACATCGGTGAGACGCTCGAGATCGATGGCAACCACTGGAAGGAGATCAAGCGCCTCGCGGTGTTCTGCAACATCCATGATGGCGTTCCCGACTGGCGCAGGACGTCGGGCCTCGCGTTGTTGACGGCTCCCGGCCAGCCGCCGATCGAGATCCAGCTTGCCGATGGCCGCAACGACTGCCGCATCTGCGGGATCGTATTGCTGGAGAATGACGCCGACCTGATCAAGGTGACGAGGCTTGTCGGTTACTTTGAGAACCAGCAGCGGCTGGATGAACGTCTCGGCTGGGGAATGCGCTGGCGAACCGCACCCCCGAAGTAGCGGCGCTCCGAATTCGAGGACGCCGCCGACCAAGGCAGACGCTAACGCCGATGGGAGCGCGAACTGCATCAAGCACACGCGCGGCGATCCGGAACGGATTATCGCCGATTTCGAAGGGCGGGAGAAATTCGCGGGGCGCCCTCCTGGACAGGACGGACCGGGTCCGAGGACTGACAAGTTGTCGTCGCGAAATGGATCCTGACCGGTCGCGCGCAAGCTCGAAGCGATTGTCCCTGGCCGCCACAATCGCTTTCCACAGCCAGACCTGGCGAATAAGGTCCGGAAGGTCGATCTGGCCGCGGAGGAGGTCGTCCGGCGTGCGGCGGGAGAGAAACGGTGGGTGGACGGTGACCATGTTTGATAGGCTCAGCCGCCTCTTCGCACCGGCGAGCACGCCTTCGGAAACGCTTCCGTCCCTGCCGGGCGTACCCACGCCCCCGCCCGTGGCGTTCGACTTCGAGGACGACCGTCTGCCGGACGGTGCACGCGTCAAGATCCGGCGGATACTGGCCTGCCTCGACGAGGCGGCTGGCGCGATCCAGCGCGAACAGGTGCCGGGGTTCACCCGCGTGGACATGGAGCAGATGCGGGAAATCCATCTGCCCAAGCTCGCGCGCAGCTATATCGAGATACCGTCCGGCTACCGCGGCGACATTTTCAGGCGGACTGGGAGGTCGGCGAGCTTCATCCTGATGGAGAGTCTCGACCAGATGCAGACCAGGATGGACGACATCCTTAAGAACCTGGCTCAAAGCGACATCGATGCGTTCACCGAGAACGTCCAGTTCATCGGGCAGCGTTACGGGGACGAAGACAACCCGTTCAGATGAAGACTGCCGGACAGCGCCGCTGCCCGCACTGATCCGGAGTCGCCCGGCGTCAGTCGGCGTTAGCCGGGTCGGGGACGACCTCGTCCACGCCGGCTGCATCGGGAGGCGACCACCCGTTGGCGACGTATCCGTGCTCTTTGAGGAAGGCGAGCAGCGCCTCAGGATAGCTCTTGTACACGATCCGGGATCCCTCTGGACATTGCTCGCTCGTTCGGACTACGCAGCCGCTCGGCAGTTCCCAATCCATATCCGCCGCATAGGACCGGACCATCTCGGCCCAAGCCTCGTCGAGCCGGCCTACGCGAGCGGCGGAGGCGACGTAGGAGGGGCAGGCGCCGTTCCGGTCCATGCCCTCGGCTCCCGTACGGCAAATCTCGCCCGACGTGGCCATCTCGTCGAGGTAGAGCTGGCGGAACGCCGCACGCTTGGAGACGTCGATCACGCGCCCCCCGGTCACGTTCAAGACCTTGGGCGGCGCGGCGCTCATCGCGTAGGCCGCGAACGCGTAGAGGAACGCGTTGTCCCGCTCGACGAAATCCGCCACCCCGTCGCCCGACAGGTCGACCGGCAACGCGATCTGGTCACCGTCCCACGAGCCGAGGTCCACGACCTTGAGACGACCGCCCGAGACGCCGGCGAGCTGAACGTGGTTGCAGCAGTGGGCACCGCCGCTGAAACTCTGGAGCATCACCACGGGCGGCGCACCCGCCTTGTTGCGCACAGCGGAGATCCGGTGCGTATACCCGCTGGAGACCGCCTCGCCTACGATAGTCACGGTCTCGGTCCCCCGGGACACCGACACCACCGGTGCGATCATGTCCTCGTCAATCTTCCGCGTCACCCTGACGACCATCGTGCCGATCTGCCGCACCGTCTCCTCGGGCGCGCCATCCGCACTCCACTCCAGACTTTCGCCCGCAGCCAGCTGCGGTCCAGCGAGTACTTCAGTTACCGGCACTTCGGCGGCGGCAGCGGTTTCGCGCACGGCCCCATTGACGACGACGGGCCGCTCGACCTTGGGAGACATGGCCCAGGCCAGCACGGCCACGAGGACGATCGAGATCACTGCGCCCGCGGACCACAGGTATCCCCGGGGCGGCGAGGTGCGGCGTGTCGACGCTGCCGCGCCGCCCGTCGCAGCAGCGTCGACCTTAGCGAGGCTGACCCGCCCGAACTCGTGTCCGCAATAGCGGCATACCTGCGCGGCGGCCTTGACGCGCTCCGCGCACCGCGGACAGACCTTCGTCGCGCCGATCATCGGGCCGCCTCCGACCCGCAGACGAGTTTGGCCACGTCCTCCGCGATAGTCTCCGGCGTGATGGGATTGTAGCCCATCCCGTAGTCGGGATTGGTGCGGGTGGAGATCGTCTTGCCGTACGAGTCATACTTGTTCTCGGCCAGCGTCCGAATGGTGGACGCGGAGCAGTCGATGCTGACGAGGGTCATCGACGATCGCGCGCGCTCGGTACGGTCCCGGCTGTGATCGCCCTTCATCCAGACCTGTCGGCGTCCGCCAACGGTCCGAATTCGTTCGGGATCGATCGAACAGACAGTCCCGTCGGCGGCCGAGGTGACGGGATGCCACTCAGCATGCGCGATCGAACCAGCGTGCAGCAGGATCGCCGCGGCGACCGCCCCGGTTACTCGTATGATCGAATGCCTGAGCGCTACCCCTTCGTCGTTCCCCACCAGCATCGTTATCGCCATCCTCATGCTTCCGGAAGACCAAGACCGATTACGTCGTCAATGCGGATGTGACGCTGTACCGGACAGTAGAGATCAATTTTTGAGAGCGGTGTTAGCCTATGCACCGCGGAGATGAACGAACGTGCATTATTACCGCCCTTCGTTCCAAAGCGGACGAGCCGCTTTCCACCAGAAAAAACGTCCCTCATTAATCGCACTGCAAATTAGCTCTTGACAAAAATGGCGTTCTCGCACCACGCTTAACGTCAATCAGTCGAGCCTATGACGCAAGTCGGACGGCGGATTGAGCGATCCGGTATGCTTCGATACCGCGGAGAGTCGACGAGGCGCAGCGAGCCTCCTCTTTCTCACGGGCCTCCCTCGGCAAGTGGAGGCATGTTCCCCGCCTGGGACGACCGAGATCGCGCTAAGCCGCGATCTCCTCATCTGTCTCAGGAGGTCGTCATGGTTTACGCAGCTATTCGCTCGTTGGTTATCAACGTTTCATCGTCAAACATGCCATCAGGCCCGCTACCCCCTTTCACGGGGGCGGACCGGCTCACTGGCATAACAAGACAAGAAGCAGCGGAAGCCGCAACGCGCAATGTTATCGACAGCCAACACGACGTAAACATACGTCGACTGGTCGATGATTTAATACGGTCGAAGGGCAGCACTTCGGCAAAGTCTCGGAAAGCTCTAAAGGAGTTTTCTAAAGGAAATTCGTCGAAATTTAAAATAAAACCCTACCGATCGTCGATATTCATAGATCCTAAGAACCTAGATCACACAGTTCATATAAATGAGATACTCTCGGCTTCATCACACGCGCTCACACTCGGCCCTATACTTAAAGAGGTGATGAATGGTTATCTCTGCGAGCACAGTGAGAACCTAGACTGGCTGCGTGAGCGATATTCCCACGTACACTATCTCCTCGTTCTCGGAGAAACAAAGGCGATTGTTGCCTATCTGCTTTCCCATCCCATCCCTCCCGAGGATATTGCAAAAGTTACCCAAATCATCGCACACCATATCAAGTTATTTGCTGTTAGAACAGCTCAGGATTTGGCTGCCATGATAGGTATCATGTACACAAACCCTTATCGTCATTGCTTCTCGGGTTTCAATCATTGGAAGTCGACATCGCATGTCGTTCTCAGCACTCTTGCTGCGCCAGCATCTGTGCTTCAGCGTCTGATAAAAGACATCCCTAAGGAGATCGATCCGGAACACGATGATGACAAGGCAGTTGCGAAAGCAATTGAAAACGGGACAATCTCGAAGGCGTACGCTTTAGAGATAATTGCCCTCGCGAAGGCCACATCGTTTTGGAAGCGACAACAATCGAACGGAAATCAAAACATAGATATTTGGAACGTGCTGCAACGTGTGGCGACACGCGCCCAACCCGCAGCAGCGCTGAAACTTGGTCATATGCGTACCGCGAATTTTATAGAGGAGCAGTATGTGGAACACCATCTACTCCTGACCGCAGCGGAATCGGTGACGTACGTGGCAGTCCAATTGCTCAAAGCATGCTCTAAAATCGATCGAGCTATTCCCGCGATGTTAAATAGCGGCCTTGTGCCCCCAAACGATCCTGAGCCATTCATAAAGGCCTCGGGAAACGTTGGTTTTCTTCTGAGAGCTGGCGGCAGATCCGACCCAAGTGCCGCGGCCCATATGGATCGTCGAAAGAATAAACCTAAAAACTTCGACCGGTGCAATTTTCCAGGCCGCGACCATTTTGCGTCTATGAACAGAAAACTTTCTGATCCTTCGATTGCGGAGTCGGCATCCCGCCATCTCAGCATCGACGCGAATGAATGGCTGCTACGCTGATCCGGCACTGAAAGTGCATTTTGGTATACCCCTTAAGGTCTAACGCTCCGCGCTATTCGAGACGGGATGCAACCCGCTCCGCCTTCCCCTGCAAGCAAAGACGTCCCACCGGACGACCTGGTCGTGTGGGACCTGACGGACTTGGTGCGCCTGCTGGCGCGGCAGGCGGCGGCGGAGCAGCATCGCTCAAACCGAGAGGATATGAAGCCATGAACGACACTGCAGTATCGGACGCGACCAAAACCCTGGCTGCCATCGCCGCCCTTCCCAGCCACTTCACACTGCAGCCGTCTCGCAACGGCTTCGCCGGGAAGCTGGTCGACGGCGGCAGACTCGACATGATCCTCTCGCCTCGCGGTCCAGTCATGACCTTTCGTGACCAATATGGGAAAGTGCAGCAGAATCTCGTTCTGAATGTCATGGGCGATGCGCACAGCCCTGCCTATTGGTCACCTACCGGGCAGATCGATCCCTGGCACCGCGGCGAAGACTGGGGAGACATCACGACCCTCAACCTGTCCTCGCTCATCGAGCGCCTACGTGCCCTGCTTCAGAAGGTGACCTTCGTGAACGCAGACGGCGCGATCTCTCTCCGCGGAAAGGCCAACACCGCCATGCGCTACATCAGGTCCATGAGCGGCTTTCCTCATCCATGGCTGGTCTCATGCGCCTCGCCGTTCGAAGTGTTTGCAGATGATGACCCAAGTGGCGAGGCCACGTTCTTGATGGACACACTGCCGCCAGGCTTGTGTGAGATAGGAGAGTGTGCGGTCGTAAGCGTTGATCAGGACGGTAATCAGACGATCGTCACGGCGCGGCCAGCCATGCTCGAATTCAAGACTATGGTTTCCGGCACGGGGACGGATCAGGCTCGCGCCCGAAAAGCGCTTAGCGATGTTGGCTTTACCGGCGACGAAATCGCCGCGCTCGATGCCGCCTCCGCCACGGCCAGGGGATACCTTCCAGCTCGCTACTGAGGCGGGATCCTGTGAGCGGGCTGGGTTGGCGACAAGCCTGCTCGGCCCTGTTGCTTCAGACTATTGTGGAGATCAGCATGAAGGCGAACCCGCAGCCGAGGATCATATTGTATGGACGCCACTCGACAAGGATGCAAACCGCCACGTCCAGCGTCGATCAGGTCGCATCCTGCGTCTCACTGGTCGACCGCCTCGGCGGTGTCGTCATCGACACCTTTGTAGATCCTGAGCTCTCGGGTTACCGGCGGAACCGCCCTGGACTGACGAAGATCATCCAGGCCGCAAAGGCCGGTGTCATCGACATCATCGTCTGCGAAAGCCTCGACCGCCTCGCACGCGATGCTGAGGACGTCGCGTGGATTGGCAAGATACTCGCGTACCACCGCGTCCAGCTGCATACGGTATCAGAGGGTCATGTCGACGAGATCAAGTTCGCGGTTGCGGGCTTGCTTGGTACGATCTTTCTCAAACACCTGGTCGACAAAACTATCCGCGGCATGGAGGCGGCCGTGCTTGCTGGTCGGTTCGCCGGAGGGCGTGCCTACGGGTACAAACGTGCCGCCAAACTCGATGCCAAGGGCGAAGTGATCCCGGGCATATTGGAAATCGATGAGGAGACGGCTCAGGTCGTACGCCGGATCTTTGCCTGGTTTGCCGCCGGCTTGTCTTCGATCCAGATCGCGACACGCCTCAATGAAGAAGGCGTACCTGGACCTCGAGGTGGCCAGTGGAATGCATCCACCATCCGCGGCGACCCGAAAAAGCTCGTCGGCATTCTCAACAACCCGCTTTATGAAGGCCGACTGGTCTGGGGACGTCGGCAATGGCGCAAGAACCCGGACGGCGAGCAGCGCGAACGACGCTATCGGCTACGTGATCCGTCGGAATGGGTTGAAGTCGACGTTCCCGATCTCCGCATCGTGGGCGAGTTGGATTGGGAGGCTGCGCGTTCGGAGATGACCCGACGCCGGCGCCAGCCGAGTTCAGCGTCTCAGGCGGGCAAGCCGCGCGCGAAGCATCTGCTATCGAGCCTTATCCGATGTTCGATCTGCGGGTCGAGCTACACGATAAGCGGCAAGGACTATTATCGGTGCGCCGGCCAAAAGGAACGTGGCACCTGCACGAACACGATTTCCGTTCGCAAGGAACCCATCGAGACGGCGACCCTCGCCATCCTGCAAAGCCATCTCCTTTCGGAGGAACACGCCCGGATCTTCGTCGAGGAGTTTCAGCGAGAGGCAGCGCGGTTGGTCAGACTGGATAGCCACGCGGACGAAGCCGGGCAGGTCCGGCGTCAACAGCTCGAGGTGGAGCTTTCCAACCTTACGCAAAATCTTCTCGGTGGCCTCGTTAGTCCCATCCTGATGGACATGATCTCGCACCGCGAGGCGGAACTCGCGCGGCTGTCGGCTCACACTGCCGGTGCGACGGCGCGCAAACCCGCGGATATCCTGCCGCATCCGGTTCTGCTGGAGCGTTTCAGCCAGAAGGTCACCGCGCTCCGGACGTCCCTGAACGATGTGACTATCCGTTCCGAGGCCGCGTCTGTGCTCGCGACACTCATCGAGAGCGTAACGATCTACCCGCATGGCGAGCATGGTCCGGAAGCGGAGGTGGTGGCTAAGGTGTCGGATTTGCTGGCGTTTGCCACAAACGACAACACCGCCCGTGAGGGCGGCGATTGTAGTTCTATAGCGGTGGTTGCGGGGACAGGATTTGAACCTGTGACCTTCAGGTTATGAGCCTGACGAGCTACCGGGCTGCTCCACCCCGCGCCGAGATCCCATCGAAGTGGTACTTCGATAGGGACCCGAGTTCCCGTGAGGGAATAGGTGTAGAAGAAATTGTGAATGGGTTTTGGATATGTTGCGTTTTGCATGTTGCACGGGCTTCAATGCCTGGCGACGACCTACTCTTCCATCGCTTGAGCGATAGTACCATTGGCGCAGTCGGGTTTCACGGCCGAGTTCGGAATGGGATCGGGTGGGACACCGACGCTATAGCCACCAGGCAATGGAGCCGGTGCGACATGCGAGCGCGTCATATCTGGGTCCCTCAGGGTTTCGCATTGCTGCGAAGCCTGAGGGTTTAAAATCGATACCGTGCAAGGTTTGTAGTGGTATTCGACCAATCCCTCGACGGCGAGGGGATTGGCAATCTGGCGTCGTCTTAATCATCCGCACGCATCTTATGGCTAGCTAGTTGCCCAGTGTTGTCATTGATGGTGTGAGACTCTCAAGCGCGAATAGAGCAATTAGTATCGGTTAGCTCCATGCGTTACCGCACTTCTACATCCGATCTATCAACGTCGTGGTCTCCGACGGCTCTATGAAATCTTATCTCGAGGGAGGCTTCCCGCTTAGATGCTTTCAGCGGTTATCCCGTCCATACATAGCTACCCAGCTGCGCTCCTGGCGGAACGACTGGTACACCAGAGGTATGTTCAACCCGGTCCTCTCGTACTAGGGTCAACTCCTCTCAAATTTCGACGCCCACGGCAGATAGGGACCAAACTGTCTCGCGACGTTCTGAACCCAGCTCACGTACCACTTTAATTGGCGAACAGCCAAACCCTTGGGACCTGCTCCAGCCCCAGGATGTGATGAGCCGACATCGAGGTGCCAAACAACCCCGTCGATATGAGCTCTTGGGGGTTATCAGCCTGTTATCCCCGGCGTACCTTTTATCCGTTGAGCGATGGCCCTTCCACGAGGGACCACCGGATCACTATGACCGACTTTCGTCTCTGCTCGACTTGTCAGTCTCGCAGTCAGGCGGGCTTATGCCATTGCACTCTAACAGACGGTTTCCGACCGTCCTGAGCCCACCATTGCGCGCCTCCGTTACTCTTTAGGAGGCGACCGCCCCAGTCAAACTACCCGCCACAGAGGGTCCCTGTTCCGGCTTACGGAACGAGGTTAGACATCAGAAACAAACAGGGTGGTATTTCACCTATGGCTCCACATCAGCTGGCGCCGATGCTTCAAAGCCTCCCACCTATGCTACACAGTTTCTTCCTAATGCCACTCTGAAGCTGCAGTAAAGGTGCACGGGGTCTTTCCGTCTAACCGCGGGTACTCCGCATCTTCACGGAGAATTCAATTTCGCTGAGCATGTCCTGGAGACAGTGGGGAAGTCGTTACGCCATTCGTGCAGGTCGGAACTTACCCGACAAGGAATTTCGCTACCTTAGGACCGTTATAGTTACGGCCGCCGTTTACCTGGGCTTCATTTCAGAGCTTGCACCCCTCCACTTAACCTTCAGGCACCGGGCAGGCGTCAGGCCCTATACGTCGTCTTGAAGCCGACTTAGCAGAGCCCTGTGTTTTTGCTAAACAGTCGCTACCCCCTGGCCTGTGCCCCCTCAAAGTGCTTGCGCATAGTGAGGGCCTCCTTCTTCCGAAGGTACGGAGGCAATTTGCCGAGTTCCTTCAGGACACTTCTCTCAAGCGCCTTGGTATACTCTACCTGACCACCTGTGTCGGTTTCGGGTACGGTCTATACGGTGGGGCTATTTCCTGGAACCATTTCGAAGCCATCCCAATCCGATAAGGGATGACAACACACATGATCCGTCACACACCACCAGGCCCACGAATATTAACGTGGTTCCCATCGACTACCCCCTTCGGGCTCGTCTTAGGGGCCGGCTCACCCTGCGCGGATTAGCCTTGCGCAGGAACCCTTGGTCTTTCGGCGAGAGGGCATCTCACCCTCTTTATCGCTACTCATGTCTGCATTCGCACTTCCGATACCTCCACGACCCATTACCAGATCGCTTCACAGGCTTACGGAACGCTCCGCTACCGCGTACCACATAAGTGGCACACCCTAAGCTTCGGCACGTATCTTGAGCCCCGTTACATCTTCGCCGCAGGACCTCTTGTTTAGACCAGTGAGCTGTTACGCTTTCTTTAAAGGATGGCTGCTTCTAAGCCAACCTCCTGGTTGTTTTGGAAGTCCCACATGCTTTCCCACTTAGATACGATTTGGGGGCCTTAGCTGTAGGTCAGGGCTGTTTCCCTTTTGACGACGGACCTTAGCACCCGCCGTCTGTCTCCCGCATATCACTCTTAGGTATTCGGAGTTTGGTTAGGTTTGGTAGATCTCGCGACCCCCTAGCCCATCCAGTGCTCTACCCCCTAAGGTGTTCGTGCGAGGCACTACCTCAATAGTTTTCGCGGAGAACCAGCTATTTCCCGGCTTGATTGGCCTTTCACCCCTAAACACAACTCATCCGGTAACTTTTCAACGTTAATCGGTTCGGACCTCCAGTGCATGTTACTGCACCTTCATCCTGGTCATGCCTAGATCGCCGGGTTTCGGGTCTAATACATCAAACTCTGGCGCCCTATTCAGACTCGCTTTCGCTGCGCCTACACCTATCGGCTTAAGCTTGCTTGATACATTAAGTCACAGACCCATTATGCAAGAGGTACGCTGTCAGGCCATAAAAGCCCTCCAACTGCTTGTAGGCAATCCGTTTCAGGTACTGTTTCACTCCCCTCATCGGGGTGCTTTTCACCTTTCCCTCACGGTACTAGTTCGCTATCGGTCACATACGAGTATTTAGGCTTGGAGGGTGGTCCCCCCATGTTCAGACAGAATTTCACGTGTTCCGCCCTACTCGAGTCCTGAATTCTCACTTTCGCATACGGGGCTGTCACCCGCTATGGCGCTACTTTCCAGAAGCTTCTGCTAGTTGAAATTCAGGCACTGGCCTGGTCCGCGTTCGCTCGCCACTACTAACGGAATCTCGGTTGATGTCTTTTCCTCCAGCTACTGAGATGTTTCAGTTCGCCGGGTTCGCTTCACGAAGCCTATGTATTCAGCTAAGTGATACCTAACCTAACTAACCCAATACCCTGCGTTACGGGCACCCAT